>NZ_JBFAYQ010000027.1:20252-95601 GCF_040681345.1 Streptomyces sp. NPDC051776
GCCGTACCGGATCGCCGGGTGCGGCCGTACCGGATCGCCGGGTGCGGCCGTACCGGATCGCCGGGTGCGGCCGTACCGGATCGCCGGGTGCGGCCGTACCGGATCGCCGGGTGCGGCCGTGCCGGATCGCCGGGTGCGGCGGGCGTCTTCCGGTCCTCCGCCCGCCCCGTCCCGCCCCGCTCCTGCTCGAACCCACCCACCGGGCGGCACCCGGCCGCAGTCCCCGGGCCGCATCGGACGAGGCGCCCTCGGGGCACCGTGTTCCGCACCCGTTGGCTCAGGTCTCCGTCCGGTACATCAGATCCGCTGCGTGCGTGACGAAGCCCAGCCGTTCGTAGACCGTCACCGCCGGGGTGTTGTCCGCGTCCACGTAAAGCATCGCGGTCGGCAGGGCCTGGGCCTCCAGATGCCTGAGGCCCACTGCGGTGAGGGCCTTGCCCAGGCCGCCGCCCTGCTCGCCGGGGACGACACCCAGCACGTACACCTCGCCGAGCTGGTCCTCGGCGTGGATCTTGGTCCAGTGGAATCCGACGACCCGTTCGCCCTCCGGCTCCTTCCGCACCGCGAGGAAGAAGCCCTCCGGGTCGAACCAGGGCTCGCCCTTGCGGTCGTCCAGGTCCCGCTGCGCGAGCGTCCCCTGCTCCGGGTGGTGCGCGAAGGCGGCGGCGTTGGCGGCCAGCCACGCCGCGTCGTCCTCGCCTGGGCGGAAGGCCCGTACGGTCACGCCCTCCGGCAGGATCGGCTCCGCCAGGTCGAGACCGGCCAGCGGACGCCGCATCTGCCGCAGCTCACGGAAGAGCGAGAGGCCGAGGACCTGTGCCAGGTGGCGCGCCGCCGGGTGGCCACCGTGCGCCCAGAGCCGCAGCCGCTTGCCCGAGGTTTCGAGCAGCGCAGCGCCCAGAGCCCGCCCGTGGCCGCGCCCGCGCCGCTCTGGGCGTACGACGAGTTCGGCGGCCGGGGCTTCGACCGGATCGGTCTCTTCGAGCTGGGCGTATCCGGCGAGGAGGCGTCCGCTCTCGCCGTCGTCCTCGCGCAGCAGCAGGTGCCGCACGCCGTCGCGGGCTCCGCCGCGAAGCTGCAGGCGGCCCTGTTCCGACACGGCCTGCTGCCCGTCGACGCGAGCCGCTTCCCGGAGCAGTTCCAGTACGTCAGGCATCGCGTCGGGCCCGACCTCGTCGAGAACCTCGATGCTGCGCGCGGCGCCCGTACCGTCCACCAGATTGCTCATGACCTGAGCCTACGACCAGGTGCCTTGGTGGCGGACCACCCGGGCGCGGGCGGGATGCGGGAAACCTCGGGAGGAGCGCGCCGGGCGGGGTTCACTTGTGCGCCGGGCAGCCGTTCCGGGGCGCACCGAAGGCGGTTCATGTGCGCGCCGGGCAGCCGTTCCCGGGCGCACCGAGAGGCCGTTCACGTGCGCGCGCGGCGGCCGTTCGCGACCCGCGGAGTGCGCACCCGGCGGCCGTTCGCGACCCGCGGGCGTCCGGACCCCGGGCGTTCGCGCCCGTACAACGTGCCGGGCCCCGCATCGGACGGGCACGCGCACGGACCTCCCGTCACGGAGGCACCTCCACGGCTCGTACGGGGTGCGGCGCGCTCCGGGCAGCCGTGCGCCCGGAGTTCGTCCGGCCCTCGCCGAGGCGCTCCCGCCCACGACCATCAGACCAACTCGCGGCATTCGTCACTGTTGTCCGCCCATAGGGGTGATCATCCACCCAGGTGCAATGTGCTCGTTACCTCAACAGTCCTGACACGCTACGCGCGTTGACCGTAGGCTGCCCCCAACCCGAGACCGTCGTTCCGCGGCATCTCGCTGTCCACGAAGGGGAACTCATGCCAGCGACACCTCAACGTCGCCGCGCCGCCCGCCGGTTCACGGCAGGTGCGGCCGTGCTGGCCGCCGCGGCCGGCGTCCTGACCGCCGCCCTGCCGGCCGGAGCCGAGACCACCGACCGTCACGGCGGCGGCCACGGCCGCACCGTCGACGTGCAGTTGCTCTCCTTCAACGACTTCCACGGGAATCTGGAACCCCCGGCCGGCTCCTCGGGCCAAGTGACCGAGCAGAACGCGGACGGCAGCACGACGAAGATCGACGCGGGCGGCGTCGAGTACCTCGCCACCTCGCTCCGCAAGGCGCGCAAGGACAACCCGTACAGCGTCACAGCCGCCGCGGGCGACATGATCGGTGCCAGCCCGCTGGTCTCCGGGCTCTTCCACGACGAGCCCACCATCGAGGCGATGAACAAGCTCGACCTGGACGTCACCAGCGTCGGCAACCACGAGTTCGACGAGGGGCGGGCCGAACTCGCGCGCATGCAGAAGGGCGGCTGCCACCCCAAGGACGGCTGCTTCGAGGACGGCAAGGTCTTCAAGGGCGCCGACTTCCCCTACCTCGCCGCCAACGTCACGGACGAGAAGACCGGCAAGCCGATCCTCAAGCCGTACACGATCTGGAAGAAGCACGGCGTCAAGATCGGGTTCATCGGGGTGACCCTGGAGGGCACCCCGGACGTCGTCTCCGCCGAGGGCGTCAAGGGCCTGAAGTTCCACGACGAGATCAAGACGGTCAACAAGTACGCCAAGGAGCTGGAGCGGCGCGGCGTGAAGTCGATCGTCGCCCTCATCCACGAGGGCGGGTCGCCCGCCTCCCCCAACTACAACTACGACTGCGACAGCCCCGGTCCGGGCGACGGCATCTCCGGCCCCATCTCCGACATTGCCAAGGGCATCACGCCGAAGGTCGACGCGCTGGTCACGGGCCACACGCACCAGGCGTACGTGTGCACCGTCCCGGACCCGGACGGCAAGCCGCGCATGGTCACCTCGGCGTCCTCGTTCGGCAAGCTCTACACGGACACCACGCTCACGTACGACCGCCGCAGCGGTGACATCGTCCGTACGAAGGTCGACTCGGCCAACCACGTCGTGCGCCGCGACCAGCCCAAGGCCGAGGACATGACCTCGCTGATCAAGCGCTGGGACAAGCTGGCCGCGCCGATCGCGGGCCGCCCCATCGGCTACATCTCCGCCGACATCCCGGGCCGCGGCGCCACGACGCCCGAGACGCCGCTCGGCGACCTGATCTCGGACGCGCAGCTCGAGGCCATGGCCCCGGCCGACAAGGGCGGGGCGCAGATCGCGCTGATGAACCCGGGCGGCATCCGATCCGACCTGGTGCACAAGGCGTCGGGCGGCGAGGGCGACGGCGTCGTGACCTACGGCGAGGGGTTCACCGTCCAGCCGTTCACCAACATGATGACCGCGATCGACCTCACCGGTGAGCAGCTCATCACCGCGCTTCAGCAGCAGGTCAGCGGCGCGAACGAGGCCTCGCCCAGGATCCTTCAGGTCTCGAAGGGCTTCACCTACACCCTGGACATGACGAAGTCCGGCGCGGACCGCGTCGTGAAGGACTCGGTCAAGCTCGACGGCGAGGCGATCGACCCGGCGAAGACCTACCGCGTCGCGATGAACGAGTTCCTGTCCGGCGGCGGTGACGGCTTCGCGGCCTTCAAGGAAGGCAAGAACAAGCTGGTCGGAAAGTCCGACCTGGAGGCGCTCATCGCCTACTTCGGCGAGCACTCCTCGGCCTCCGAGCCCCTGGCCCCGCCGAAGGCGGACCGGATCGAGGTCGTGAAGTAGCGGTCGCGACCGCAGCGGATCCGCGGTCGTGAGGCAGCGGCCGCCCTTCACCACAACCGCACCACCACCGCACTACCGGCGACGGCCCGGCGGGACACCACCCCGCCGGGCCGTCGGCGTCCCGCCGTCAGGCCCGTACGCCCGTCGGGCCCGTCAGGCCCGTCAGGCCCGTCAGGCTCGTACGGCCGCACGACTTCATGAGCCGTACGGCCGCGCCGTCGGCGCATGGTTCGGCGTCTCGCGGGCACTCCGGAAGTGACCCCACGGGGACGGTACGGCCACCGCCGGAGCCACGGACACGCCATGGACATCGTCGAGGAGACACCCCACCGCTTCCGGATCGCCCGCGACGGCCCGATGAGAGTGCCGGGCATCGTGTTCGCCTCCCGCGACCTGCTGCCCCGGGGCGGCGAGGCGCTGGAACAGGTCGTGAACGTCGCCACGCTGCCCGGCATCGTCACCGCGTCGTACGCGATGCCCGATGTGCACTGGGGCTATGGCTTTCCCATCGGCGGCGTGGCGGCCACCGACATCGACCGGGGCGGCGTCGTCTCGCCCGGCGGCGTCGGCTTCGACATCTCCTGCGGGGTACGGCTGCTGGCGGCCGGCCTCACCGCGTCGGAACTGACGCGGGCCGCCTTGGAGCGGCTGATGGACGGCCTCGGCCGCGTGACCCCCCGGGGCATGCGACGCGGCGCCGTCTGGCACCTCTCCGGACCGGACGAGCTCGAGAACGTCCTGGCCGGCGGCTCCCGTTACGCCGTGGAGGCGGGCCACGGCGAGCCCCGCGACCTGGAGCGGTGCGAGGACCACGGCGCGGTCTCCGACGCCGACCTCGGGCAGGTGGGCGGCCGCGCCCTGGACCGCGGTCTCGGCCAGGTCGGCAGCCTGGGCTCCGGCAACCACTTCCTGGAGGTGCAGCAGGTCGCCGAGGTCTACGACGACGCCGCGGCGGCGGCGTTCGGGCTGCGCCCGGGCCAGGTCTGCGTCATGATCCACTGCGGTTCGCGCGGCCTGGGCCACCAGATCTGCACCGACCACGTACGGGCGATGGAGCCGGACATGGCGCGCCACGGCATCGAGGTGCCCGACCGGCAGCTCGCCTGCGCGCCGGTCGACTCGCCGCGCGGGCGAGCCTACCTCGGGGCGATGGCCGCCGCCGCCAACTACGCCCGCGCCAACCGGCAGTTGCTCGCCGACGCCGCCCGCCAGGTCTTCGCCAAGGTCACCGTGTCCCCGCTCGAGCTGGTCTATGACGTCTCGCACAATCTCGCCAAGTCGGAGCCCCACGATGTCGGGGGCGAGCCGCGGCGGCTGTGCGTGCACCGCAAGGGGGCGACGCGGGCACTACCCCCCGACCACCCCGAACTGCCCCCCGGTCTGCGGCCGTTCGGACAACCGGTGCTGATCCCGGGGACGATGGGCACGGCCTCGTACGTCCTGACCGGGGTGGCGGGCGGGACGGCGTTCGCGTCGACGTGCCACGGCGCGGGCCGCGTGCTCAGCCGGCACGCGGCGGTCAGGACGGTGCCCGGCAAGGAGCTGCGGGACCGGCTGGAGCGGCAGGGGATCGCCGTACGGGCGGGTTCCTGGCGGGGGTTGGCGGAGGAGACGCCGGAGGCGTACAAGGACGTGGACGCGGTGGTGGAGACGAGCGAGGCGGCGGGGCTGTGCCGGAAGGTCGTCCGGCTCACCCCTCTGGGCGTCGTCAAGGGCTGACGCCGCCGCGGGAAGAGAAGTATCCACGGACCGGACGTCGTTCGACGGACAGGATGTCGTCACGGGACGGCCGCCGTTCCGCGGACAGGACGTCGGCACGGGCCGAAATCGGCACGGGCACTATGTCGTCATGGACCCGACGTCGCCGCAGGCTGATCGACCGTGCGGACCACGGTCGCCCCCGGTCGCACCACGCGGCCGGACGCCCGCGGCCGGACCCCGCGGCAGGCCGCTGCGGCAGGCTCTCCGGCGGGGCATCGGCCCGGACCCGGGGTGGGCCCCGGATCAGACGTCGACGGTCACCGCGCACGACCAGCGTCCGTGCTCGGCGGCGAAGCGCAGCCCGTGCAGCGCCACCGCCTTCGGCTGCGCGCCCACCGCCTCCACATGTTCGGTGCCGGTCACGGCGAGCCGCAGGTCCAGCGCGCCCTCGGCGGCCACCGGCTCCTCGTCGCCGGTCTCCGCCCCAATGGCACCCGCCTCCGACCCGGAGCCGCCCTGCGCTCCCTCGCCCCCCTCCGTCTCGACCTCAGCGGCCTCGACCTCAGCGGCCTCGATGTCGACCGGCACGTCACCGTGCACTTCCAGCCGATAGATCACCTCGTCCAGCACCGCGAGCAGTATGTCCTCGGCCGGTCCTTCGGGAACCGACACCGTCACCAACCGCTCGGGCCGCACCCCCGTCACATCCGCGAAGGAATCCACCAGACCGAGTACGGCCTCCGCGATGCACTCATCGCGCGTAGGCGCCCAGGCCTCGATGCGGATGTCAGCGGTATGGGGGACCGCGCGGTGGCCGCGCATGGGCGTCGGCGTCGTCATGGAGGACCTCGTTGTCGGGGCCGGACAGCCTGCTGGCATTGCCGGCAAGGAGTCTAGGTTCGGCAGGCCCGGGTGTGACATCGGACGCACTGGCCGACACCCGCCCTCAGAAGTTGCGATCGGGGGTGGCCCACATGATCGGATGTTCCGATGCGAACCCCCACACGCATACCCCTGCGGCACAGCGCGCCCGACCCCTGCGCGGAGCCCGCGTACGCGGACGGCCCCTACGCCGAGGGCCCCTATGCGGAAGCCCTTCCGGTCGGTGCCACCTGGGCCGAACCCGCCCATGTCCAGGGCGAGTACGCGTACGCGCCGGCCGCCGAGATGGACAGCACCACGGCCCCCCAGGGCGGTTACGGCACCGTCCCGCACGACCCCGGTGTCCCATCGGCGTCCGCGCGCGCCACGCCGCGCAATCCGTACGAGGATCTGGCCGCGCTCGCCGATCCCGAGGAGGACTACGCGTTCTACGCCCCGGCTGACGACCGCGGTGACGACGACCCGCTGGGCCTCGGTCTCCGCGAGGACGGCGACGCCTCGGAGGATGCCTGGACCCCGCCCGACCACCGCCGGTCGCGCCGCCGCCGCGGGAGGTTCGCCGCGCTGCCGATGGTCATGAAGGCGGTCGTCGCAGTGCTGGTCGCGGCAGCGTTCCTGACCGTGGCCGATCGCTGGGCGGCGCTCTACGCGGAGAAGAAGGCCGAGGAGAAGCTCAAGAACTCCCTGCATTTGGCGGCGGATCCGGAGGTCGACATCCATGGCTTCCCGTTCCTGACGCAGCTGGCAGGCAAGCGCCTCGACCGTGTGGATGTGGCCATTCCCGATGTCGCGGCCGACCGCGTCTCTCTCGCGAAAGTGGAGGCGTCCGCGCGGAACGTCCGGTTGACCGGCAGTCTTCCCTCGTCCATCAAGGGGGCGGTCATCGGGCGTATGAAGGGCGAAGTGCTGCTCTCCTTCGATGACCTCAACCGCGAACTGGGCTCGTCCCAGGTGAGGTTCACCGAACGCGGACGCGACTCGGTCCGGGCGGTGGGGGCGCTGCCGGTGGCGGGCCACGAACTGCGCATGCAGGCCGAGGCGCACATCCGGCGTGTGGGCGGACGGGGCATCGAGACCGACATCACCGGGATGCGGCTCGACATCGCGGACGTGGCCACGTACCGGCCGGGCAAAAAGGCCGGGCTACAGCTCACTCATAAGGGCGCGGAGAAGGTCAGGCGCAACGTGGCGCAGGCCAAGGGGCTGCTGTCGGTGCCGTCACTGGCGCAGCGGTTCGGCGTGCCGGCGTCGGCCCTGGAGGCGACGCTGCGCAGCGACGAGCGGGTGAGCGAGATCACCGGGTCGCCGCGGTTCGTGAAGCGGGCCATGGAACTCAACCTCGTCGATGTGGTGGCCGACCACCCCTGGCTGCTGGAGAAGGTCGGCATCGACCGGTCGCTGCTGGCGGGGCTGACGAAGCTGACGCCCCCGGTGCTCGCGGAGCGACTCTCCCTTGCCTTCGAACTGCCGGAGGTGCCCGGGTACGTACGGCTGCGGAACATCTCGGTGGAGCGGGACGGGATCCGCGCCGACCTGTCCGGCATGGACCTGCCGCTCGGCGAAGCGGCCCGGGGACAAGGACCGTCTTCGAAGTAGCGTCGTCCGCCCGCAGGGCGGGCCTCGCGGCGTAGCTGGGGTGGGGGCACCTCCCAGCGGTAGCTGGGGGCCAGACGCCGCGGGGCAGACGGGACTTGAAGACGGTGCCCGGACCCACACGCGCCGGGTGCAGGTGTGGGGGGACGGTACGGCAAGGGGTGGGCCGGGTCGCTCGGCCCCGGTTGAGGCCGGGCTACTCCGCGGGGGGCCGGTCGGCCCCAGGGAGGGTGACGACGGCGACGGTCCCGCCGCCCTCGGCCGGACGGAGGGCCACCTGGCCGCCGGCCTGCTGGACGGCGCGGGCGACGATGGAGAGTCCGAGGCCGGAGCCCGGGAGGCTCCGTGCCGACGGGGAGCGCCAGAACCGCTCGAAGACATGCGGCAGTTCGTCGGCCGGAACACCGGGGCCGTGGTCCCGTACGGTCAGCTCGCCTGCCTTGAGGGCGACTTCGACGGAACGGCCCTTGCGCGTGCTGCCGGTGCCCGCCGCGGGCGCGTTCTTGTCCCGGGCCTCACCACCGCCCTCACCACCGCCCTCACCACCGCCCTCACCACCAACGTCACCACCGCCCTCGCCACCACGGGAGAACTTCACTGCGTTGTCGAGGAGGTTGATCACCGCACGCTCCAGCGCCGCGGATTCGCCGCGCACGTACCAGGGATCGAGGTCGGCCGTGATCGTCAGATCCTTGCCGCGCGGCCGAGCCCGCTGAACGGCCCGGTCGGCGATCTCGTGCAGCGCCACGACTTCCGCCCCCGCGCTCCCGGCCACCTCGTCGGCGCGGGACAGCTCCTGCAGATCGCCGATGAGCGCGGCCAGTTCGGCGACCTGGGCACGGACGGAGTCCAGCAGCGCGCGCCGGTCGCCGGGCGGCAGCGCGCGGCCGGTCTCCTCGCTGCGCAGCAGGAGTTCGATGTTCGTGCGCAGCGAGGTGAGCGGGGTGCGCAGTTCGTGCCCCGCATCTGCGATGAGCTGCTGCTGCCGGTCGCGGGAGGAGGCGAGCGCGGCGGTCATCGCATTGAACGACCGTGACAGCCGGGCGATTTCGTCCCCGCCCTCTGCCGGGATCCGTACGGCCAGGTCCTCCGTTCGCGCCACGTGCTCGACCGCCTCGGTCAGCCGGTCGACCGGTTTGAGTCCGGCCCTGGCGATCCACAGCCCGGCACTCGCGGCACCGACCACGCCGACCCCCGCGACGAGGCCGAGGACCAGCGCGAGCGAGCCGAGGGAGTCGTCGACCTCGCCGAGCGGTCGGGCCACCGACACGGCGGCGTCGGTACCGCGCAGGGGTGTGGTCAGGACGCGGTACTCGGCACCGTTCGAGCCCTTGGCGTCGTGCACGGCCTTGTCCGACGAGCCGGCCGCTACGGCGGTGTCCTCGGCCGTCACGTCCAGCGACTGGCGGCCGAAGACGACGCAGCCGGTGCCGTCGCGCGTCACGACCTGGACCGTGGAGCGGAACGGGTCGTCGAGGCCCTGCCCGTTCTGCGGGGGCGGGGTCGCCCGGCAGTCGCCGGAGTCGACGAGCGCGATGACGGCGCGGTCGGGGAACCGGCCGCGGCTGTCCCGCAGCGACTCGTCGAGGGAGTCGATCAGCGCCCCCCGCACCAGGAACCAGCACGCCGTCGCGCACACCGCCACCGCCACCGCCACGGCGAGCGCCGCGAGGAGGGCCAGCCGCGAGCGCAGCGGCAGCCGGCGGAAGCGGCTGGTCATGAGGCACCGCCGTCCGCGCCGCGCAGGGCGTACCCGACGCCGCGGACCGTGTGCACGATCCGCGGCTCCCCTCCCGCCTCGGTCTTGCGGCGCAGATACATCACGTAGACGTCCAGGGAGTTGGACGCCGGCTCGAAGTCGAAACCCCAGACGGCTTTGAGGATCTGTTCGCGGGTCAACACCTGGCGCGGGTGGGAGAGAAACATCTCCAGCAACGTGAACTCCGTCCGCGTGAGCTGGACCGCCCGCTCCCCGCGGGTCACCTCGCGCGTGGCGAGGTCCATCCGCAGATCACCGAACGACAGCACATGGTCCGGCGGTTCGGGCACCCCGGCGGACGCGGCGTACGAACTGCGGCGCAGCAGCGCACGGATCCGGGCCAGCAACTCGTCCAGCTCGAACGGCTTGACCAGATAGTCGTCCGCGCCCGCGTCCAGGCCGGTCACGCGGTCGCCGACCGTGTCGCGCGCCGTCAGCATCAGGATGGGCACGCGCACGCCGGACGCGCGCAGCCTCCGGGCCGCGGTGAGCCCGTCCATACGGGGCATCAGCACATCGAGCACGACGAGATCGGGCTCCAGGGCCTCGACCTTCTCCAGCGCCTCGAGCCCGTCGACCGCCAGCTCGGTGTCGTACCCCTCGAACGCGAGGCTGCGCCGGAGTGCCTCGCGCACGGCGGGTTCGTCGTCGACGATCAGGATCCGGTGGTCGCCTTCGGCGGGGCTCATACGGACTCGTACCTCGGTGGTCTTCTGCAGGAGGGCGGACACCGTCAGCCTCGCACGCCAGGGACGGCGGCGGAGGTTCAGCCGCCACTGCCGCCGTCCCGCAGGTCGTCGAGGATCTTCTTGACGTCGTTGACCGGGATGGCGAAGCCGAGGCCGATGCTGCCTGCGCTGCCGGACTGCCCGCCGGTCGCCGACGCCGGCGCGTACATGGCCGAGTTGATGCCGATGATCTGGCCTCGCATGTTGACGAGCGCGCCGCCTGAGTTGCCGGGGTTGAGCGAGGCGTCGGTCTGCAGAGCCTTGTAGGTGGTGGTGGATTCGCCGACGTCGCCGTTGTACCGGCCCCCGCCGAACTCGAAGGGCCACTGGTCGCCGCTGCCCGGCCGCCGGCCGTCGCCGTCCTCCTTCTGGACGGTCACCTCCCGGTCGAGCGCGGAGATGATGCCGCTGGTGACTGTGCCGGACAGGCCCTCGGGCGACCCGATGGCGACGACCTCGTCGCCGACCTTCACCTGGTCGGAGTCGCCGAGCGCGGCGGGCTTCAGCCCGCTGACGTTCCGCGCCTTCACGAGCGCCATGTCGAGATCGGGGTCGGTGCCGACGACTTCGGCGGTGGCGGTCTTGCCGTCGCTGAACCTGATCTTGATGGACGAGGCCCCGGAGATGACGTGGTTGTTGGTCAGGATCTCGCCGTCGGCTGTGGTGATGACGCCGGAGCCGGTGGAGCGGCCGTTCGGCGAGGTCGCTGTGATCTCGACGACGCTCGGGCCGACCGCACTGGCGACCGACGCCACGGTGCCGTCGGCGGGGACGGAGTTCGAGGTGAACGTACCGGCGACGGAGTTGCTGCGCCCGTCGCCCGTACCGGCGGCGAGATGGTCGACGAACAGCGCGGTGCCACCGCCCACTCCCGCGGCGAGGATGGCCACGGCGGCGATCAGGGCGACCGGCTTGCGTGCCCGGCGGTGCGAGCCGCCGAACGAGGGGATGACACCGCGGCTGCCGGCGTCACCGACACCGGCGCTACCCGGACCGCCGGGAGGAGCACCGGCGCTGCCCGAACCGCCGGGAGCGGCACCGCTCCCACCAGGGCCGACCGGAGCCGGACCGCCTCCGCCCGGCCAGATGGTGACGCCTCCGGGCCCGGCCACCGGCGGCTCGTGCCGGGGCCGCTCCGGGATTCGCGGCGCCTGATACGGATTGCGAAACGCATCGTTGTCGGTCATGCACCGACTCTCACCGCGCAAGATGAGAAACCTCTGAGACCGCCCTGAGAACCCGGGCAGAAGATCCGGGCCGGGGCGGATGCGGGAAGATCCGGGCCGGACGCGGATACGGAAGACCCGGGCCGGGGCGGCGCTCGGCCGGGACCTTGACGCCCGTGCGCCGGCGCCCGGAGCCGCTCAGTGGCAGCCGCAGGACTTGCGGATCACCAGCCCCGACGGGAACTGCTTCAGCCTCTCGCGCCGCGACCCGGCGACCCGCAGCCCGTCGTCCAGGACCAGGTCCACCGCGGCCCGTGCCATCGCCTCGCGGTCCGAGGCGACCGTGGTGAGCGGCGGGTCGGTCAGCGCCGCTTCCTTCACGTCGTCGAACCCCGCGACCGCCAGCTCTCCGGGTACGTCGATGCGGAGCTCGCGCGCTGCCCGCAGCACGCCGATCGCCTGGTCGTCCGTGGCGCACACGATCGCCGGGGGCCGGTTCGGGCCGCCGAGGAGTTCCAGCGCCACCTCGTACGCGTCGTAGCGGTTGTACTGGGCCTGGAAAAGGCGGCCCTCCGTCGGCCGCCCCGCCTCGCGCATCGCGCGCCGCCACCCTTCGACATGGTCGGTCACGGGGTCGCCGATCACCGGCGTGGACGCCACGCCGCCGAGGCACGCGACGTACGCGTGGCCGTGCTCCAGGAGGTGGCGGGTGGCGAGCTGCGCACCGCCGATGTCGTCCGTCACCACGGCCACGTCGTCGATCGCGTCCGGGCGCCTGTGCAGCAGCACGACGCGCGCGTCCCAGGCGTCGATCTCCGCGGCCGCGTGCTCGCTGGGGCCCTGGCTGACCAGGATGAGACCGGCCACGCGCATGCCGAGGAACGCCCGCAGATAGTGGACCTCGCGCTCGTCCAGGTAGTCGGAGTTGCCGACGAGCACCATCTTTCCGCGGTCGGCGGCGGCCTGTTCCACGGCGTGGGCCATCTCCGCGAAGAACGGCTGCCGCGCGTCCGGGACGATCATCCCTATGAGGTCCGTGCGCCGGGACGCCATGGCCTGGGCAACCCGGTCGGGCCGGTAACCCAGCTCCTTGATGGCGGCGAGAACCCGCTCGCGGGTGGCCGGGGCGACCGGCCTGGGTCCGTTATTGATGACGTAGCTGACCACCGCGGTCGAGGTCCCCGCCAGCCTTGCCACATCGTCACGCGTCACCTTGGCCACGGCGGGCAGTCTACGCGTGATGACTCAGCCCTTCGCCGGGCGTGCGGCAACGGCTTGTGCGCCGTTCCGCGCCACTTCTCGCGCCTCACCGCGTCCCGTACCCCCTCCGGTACCGCCTCCGGTACCGGACGAGCGCTCGCCCGGGCCCCCTCCGGCGGCCGCCGCCTCGGCCTTCTCGGCCTCCTTGGCGGCACGTTCCGCGGCCCGCTCGGCCTTCTCCGGGGTGACGAAGCGGTAGCCGACGTTGCGGACGGTTCCGATCAGCGACTCGTGCTCGGGGCCGAGCTTGGCGCGCAGCCGCCGTACATGGACGTCCACGGTCCGCGTACCGCCGAAGTAGTCGTACCCCCACACCTCCTGGAGGAGCTGGGCCCGCGTGAACACCCGGCCGGGGTGCTGCGCCAGGTACTTCAGCAGCTCGAACTCCTTGAAGGTCAGATCGAGCACCCGGCCCTTGAGCTTGGCACTGTAGGTCGCCTCGTCCACCGACAGGTCGCCGTTGCGGATCTCCGTCGGGCTGTCGTCGGCGGTGATCTGCTGCCGGCCCATCGCCAGCCGCAGCCGGGCCTCGACCTCGGCCGGCCCCGCCGTGTCGAGCAGGACGTCGTCGACGCCCCAGTCGGCGGTGACGGCCGCGAGACCGCCCTCGGTCACCACGAGGATGAGCGGGCTGCCGGGGCCGGTGGAGCGCAGGAGCTGGCAGAGCGAGCGGACCTGCGGGAGGTCCCGCCGCCCGTCGACGAGGATCACATCGGCACCCGGGGTGTCCACCAGAGCCGGGCCCTCCGCCGGTGCCACGCGCACGCTGTGCAGGAGCAGTCCGAGGGCGGGGAGGACTTCGGTCGAGGGCTGCAGGGCGTTCGTGAGCAGCAGCAGTGAACTCATCGACGGCCCCCTTCTCTCGCGGAAAGGTATCCGTATGTCCGGATCGTACGGCTCTGCACGGCTCGCACGCTTGGCTTGCCCATGACGTCGGTTCCTCCTCGGTCCCGTGATGGGGCACAACCCAGTGGCCTGGGGAAGTCTGCGGCACGGCTCTGTACCGTCGTACGGCGGCGGCCCCGCGCCACGGAGCACGCCCGTGCTCATCCGCGCACGAGGCGCCTGGAAGCACGAAAGGACCCGGGGGCTGCACTGCCCGGATCCTCTGTGCAGCAAGAATAGCCCACATGAGTTCCGAGCCGGGAGCCGCGTGTGCACGGTCACGTGTTCCCCCGATCACGTCAGGTATCCGCCATGGGCGCCGGAGCACGACGCTGCTGACGGACGACGGGGTGCGGATCGAGGCCGCGTACGAGCCCCGGGCGGGCGCCGCGGTCGGTGACGGCACGGCCGGTGACGCCGGGACCGCGGCAGGGCCGGGCGACGACCTCGCCGTCGTGGTCGCCCACGGCTTCACCGGCTCGCTGCACCGCCCCGCGCTGCAGCGAGCCGCGCACGAGTTCGGCCGGCACGCGGCCGTGATCACGTTCTCCTTCCGCGGCCACGGACGGTCGGGCGGACGCTCGACGGTGGGCGACCGGGAGGTGCTCGACGTGGCGGCCGCGGTGCGCTGGGCCCGGTCTCTCGGGCACACGCGGGTCGCGACCGTCGGGTTCTCGATGGGCGGCTCCGTCGTGATCCGGCACGCGGCGCTCCACAGGAACCCGTCGGCGGGTGCGGCGACCCGGCCGGACGGAATACTGCGGCCGGACGCGGCACGGCCGGGCGACGGGATCGGCGGCGCGCGGTCACGCCCCGGCGCACACACCGACGCCGTCGTGGCGATCAGCGCCCCCGCACGCTGGTACTACCGCGGCACCGCTCCGATGCGGCGGGTGCACTGGGTGGTACAGCGGCCGGTCGGCCGCCTTGTCGGACGGTTCGGACTGCGCACCCGTATCCATTCGAAGGACTGGAATCCGGTGCCGCTCTCGCCCGTCGAGGCGGTGCCGCTGATCCCGCCGGTACCCCTGCTGATCGTCCACGGCGACCAGGACCCGTACTTCCCGCTGGACCATCCGCTCTCGCTGGCCGCTGCGGCCCCGGAGGGCGCGGCCGAACTGTGGATCGAGCAGGGCCTGGGACACGCGGAGAACGCCGCGGAGGCCGCAGTGCTGCACCGGATCGCGGACTGGCTGGTGGCGGGCGGCTGAGCGGGTACCAGGGCGGCTGCCACCGTCCGGTCCCGGCCCGGCCGGGGACGCACGCCTCGCTCCGGCCACCCGCCGCACACGCCATGATGGAGGGCGGCGCTCCGTGAGGAGCACCACCGACCGCCGAGGACGGAGAAGGAGCCCCCATGGCCGCATCCCAGGCCACCCCGCGCGCGCACGCCGCCGCGGCCGAACCGGGCCGCCCGCGGCCCGAGGACGCGGGCACCGCCGACAGCGCGAGCACCGGCGACAGCGCGAGCACCGCGGGCAGCGCGAGCACCGGCGACAGCGCGGGCACCGGCGCGAGCCCGGCGGACACCGCCGCGGCGGGCGGCCGCGTGCACGGCACGATCCGCTACTGGGCGGCGGCCAAGGCCGCGGCCGGGACGGCGGAGGAGCCGTACGACGCCGCGACCCTGGCCGACGCCCTGGACGCGGCGCGCCAACGGCACAGCGAGCGGCCCGAGTTCGCCCGTGTGCTCCGGCGCTGCTCCTTCCTCGTCGACGGGGCCCCGGTCGGGACCCGCAGCCATGGGGCGGTCACACTGGCCGAGGGCGGCACGGTCGAGGTGCTCCCGCCGTTCGCAGGAGGGTGAGCGCGACGCGATGAACGACCAGCCGCAGAATCCGCAGGGGCCGTACGGGCGGCACGATCCGTACGGCTCTCGTCCGGGCAACCCGCACCACCGGCAGCCGTACGACGCACACCACACCTACGGTCCCCATGACCCGTACGCCCACCAGGCACCGCAGCCGGCGCAGCACGGGGCCCCGGGGCCGACAGGGCCTCCTGCCGGGCCCTCCGGGCCGCCACCGGAGAGCGCGGACTGGCCGCGGCCGGGTGCAGCGAGCGGGCACTCGTACGAGGATCCGCAGACGCAGACCTGGCGTGGCCCGACGCACGACAGCGGGCAGTTCCATCATCTGCCGCCGTACCGGAATCGGCAGCACCAGGCTCCCGGCCCCCTCCCGCCGGAACAACCCGTTCAGCACCACACCCCGGCGCCGGGGCGCGCGCAGGCACCCGGTCCCATGCAGGGCGCGGGACGCGCGCAGGCACCCGCCGGCCCCGTGCAAGGCCTGGGACAAGCACAGACACCCGGCTACGTCCAGCCACCGGGCCACACACACGCTCACGGTCACACGCAGACGCCGGGGCACACGCAGACGCCGGGGCACACGCAGCCCCCCGGTCATGCCCCGGCCATGGGACCCGGGACCGGCCACCATCCCCACCCCTCGGCCCAGCCCCGGTCCGCCGGTCACGCACAGGCTCCCGGTCACGCACAGACGCCCGGTCACGCACAGACGCCCGCCCACTCCCCCGGGGCGCAGGCCCACGCCGAGAGCACGGGCACGGGGCACCCGGGCGGCGCGGCGGCCGCTGCCGCCGTCCCGGCGACGTCGGACGTATCCCTCACCCCCGCGCAGCGGGCCCGGGCCGAGGGGCGTTCACCGGTCATTCCACCGGGGATGCAGCCCGCGCTGGTGACCGCAGCTCTGTCGTCGCTGCTGGCGCTCGCTGCGCTGGTGCCGGGTCCGTTCGGCCCCTTCCTGCTCGCCGTGCCCGTACTCCTGTTGCAAGCGCTGACGGCCGCGGGCTGGTACCGGCTCAACGGCATGTGGCCCGCCCGCCAGGGCATCGTCCTCGCCTTCGCGGGCGGCCTGGCCACCGACATCGTGCTCCTCGCGACCGCGCACCAGCACGCGCCGACGGTGGCGCTCGGCACCCTCGGCGTGTGGTGCCTGCTGGTCCTGGTCCTCCAGCTCCGCAACCACAGTTCGGCGGACGAACGGCTCTACGCGCTGACGGCCGGCGTCGCGTCCAGCGCCTTCACCGTGCTCGCGGCGGGCCATCTCGCCGCCGTCGACTTTTCGGACGACGCCGTGGTCATCGGTGCGGCAGCCGTCGCCGTGGCGGCGCCGGCCCGCGCCCTGCGCCTGCCGCCGTACGCCTCCCCCGCCGCCGCGCTGATCGCCGCCGCGGGCGTGGGCATCGTGGCGGGCGGAGCGACGGGGGTGGGCGGCGCTCCGGCCGCCCTGCTCGGCGCGGTCGCGGGCGGCTGCGCCCTGATCGGGCTGCGTGTGGCGAGCTACGACTATCCGTCCCGTTTCGTCCACATGACCGCGGGCGTCGCACTGCCCCTCGCCATGGCCGCGCCCGCCGTCTACGTGCTGGGCCGGGCCCTGGGCTGACGTCGCCCACGGGCCCGGCATCGGAGCCACCGATTGCCACGCCGATGGCCCTCGTACTTCCCGTTCGGTCCCCCGGCCCCGGCACTTCTCGTCAACTCCCTTGGTTCCCGGGCCCACTGGGCCCGCCCGTCCCGTACGCCCCCGCTTCAGGACGGGCCGTGACACAAACTCGCTCGTTCGGGTGATCCTCCCCTTCCGTTGGCCGGGCCGTTAGGCTCGCGGGACAGCGGATCTGAACGGGGTCTGATCCAGAGGGTGGGGAAGCCGGCTCAATGCGCGCACTGCGAATACTCGTGATCGTCGCCGTGGTCCTGGGGGGCCTGTTCGTGGCAGCCGACCGCATCGCGGTCGGGCTCGCCGAGGACGAGGCCGCGGAGAAGATCAAGAACACCCAGGGCCTGAGCGGCGATCCCGAGGTCTCGATCAAGGGCTTCCCCTTCCTCACCCAGGTGATGAGCCAGAACCTCGACGAGGTCGAGGTGAAGCTCGACGGCGCCACGGCCAGCGCGGCCGGCCAGGAGATCCGGGTCAGCAGGATGAGCGCCGAGCTGCACGACCTGAAGATCGACAGCGACTTCGCCTCGGCGACGGCGAAGCGTGCCACCGGCTCGGCCCACATCTCGTACGCGGACCTGTCGAAGGCGTCGAGCGAGGGCGTGACCGTCGGCTACGGCGGACGGGACCAGGCGGGCAAGAGCCAGGTGAAGGTCACCGCGCGGCTGCAGCTTCCGGTCCTCGGGCAGACCTTCCAGCGGAGCGTGGTGAGCACGGTCAGCATCGTCCGTGGCGACACGATCCGGCTGCGCGCCGAGTCGGTTCCCGGCTCGGCGGTACCCGGCCTGGAGAAGGTCGTCCGCGAGCGGATCGACTTCGAACGGAAGCTCGTCGGACTGCCGGAGGGCATCGAGCTGGACAAGGTCGTCGCCACGCCCGACGGGGTCGACATAGGGGTCACCGGCAGCCGGGTGCGGCTCGCGGGCTGACGGCTCCCAGGGCTCGGAGCTCGGGCTCGGGGTACGCGGCCGGCCTCGGGACGCAGCTCCCGGTCCGGCGGGAACGTCGTCCGGCCGGGGCGGGAACGGGCTCGGGGAGTGGGCCGGTCCGAAGGGCGAGACGCCGATGTCCGTACCGCAGAAGGCGAGGGCCCGACGGGCCGCACAGGGCTGTCGCACCGCACATCGGCCATTACACGGTCCCGTATCGCGGATATCCGCATCTCATTATTTGACACGCCGGTGACATGCCCACCGACCCCTCCTTACGATCGGGGCATGACTCGACAGGCGGATCTCACGAAGCGGCGGGCTGTCGACCTGTGCCGTGTCGCCGCCATGCTCTGTCGCAGCTTCTGAAGCGGAGTCTCCGACTCCCGCTCTCCGCAGGCCCTTTGGCGGCCGACTCCGCTCACCGAAGCGGCGCGCCTTCGCCGCGCGCCACGAACCGTCGCGCGCACCGCACAGCCCGCAACCGCTCGCGCAATCAGCCACCCCCAGCGCTTCACCTGGGGGTGCACCCAGCCCCGGAGGAGAAGAACATGAGCCGCAGTGACGTCCTCGTGGACGCCGACTGGGTCGAGGCCCACCTCGACGACCCGAAAGTGGTCGTCGTGGAGGTTGACGAGGACACCTCGGCCTACGACAAGAACCACATCCGCAACGCCGTACGCATCGACTGGAAGAGGGACCTCCAGGACCCGGTGCGGCGTGACTTCATCGACCGGACCGGCTTCGAGAAGCTGCTGTCGGAGAAGGGCATCGCCAACGACGACACGGTGATCCTCTACGGCGGCAACAACAACTGGTTCGCCTCCTACGCCTACTGGTACTTCAAGCTCTACGGCCACGAGAGCGTGAAGCTCCTCGACGGCGGGCGCAAGAAGTGGGAGCTCGACTCCCGCGACCTGGTCGAGGCCGTCCCGGAGCGCCCGGCCACCGACTACAAGGCCAAGGCGCAGAACACCGCGATCCGCGCTTTCCGCGACGACGTGGTGGCCGCCATCGGCACCCAGAACCTGGTCGACGTGCGCTCCCCCGACGAGTTCAGCGGCAAGCTGCTCGCCCCGGCGCACCTGCCGCAGGAGCAGTCGCAGCGCCCTGGCCACGTGCCGAGCGCTCGCAACATCCCGTGGTCGAAGAACGCCAACGACGACGGCACCTTCAAGTCGGACGACGACCTCAAGGCGCTGTACGCCGGCGAAGAGGTGGACCTCTCCAAGGACACCATCGCGTACTGCCGGATCGGCGAGCGCTCCGCGCTCACCTGGTTCGTCCTGCACGAGCTGCTCGGTGTGGAGAACGTCAAGAACTACGACGGCTCCTGGACCGAGTACGGCTCCCTCGTCGGCGTGCCGATCGAGCTCGGCGCCGCCAAGTAACCCCTGGCCTACGGCCGATCCCCTCCCCGAAAGAAGAAGGACGCACATGTGTGGAGCAACAGCCGGCGGCCCGGACCTGGCAGGTGTTGACGTGGCCAAGGAAACGATCATCCAGGGTTCGGTGACCCGAGACGGCGAGCCCGTCTCGGGCTACGTCCGCCTCCTCGACGGCGGCGGCGAGTTCACGGCCGAGGTCCCGACCTCGGCGACCGGCCAGTTCCGGTTCTTCGCCGCCCCGGGCACCTGGACGCTGCGCGCCCTCGTGCCGGGCGCGACGGTGGACCGTACGGTCGTCGCCCAGCAGGGCGCCGCGGCGGACGTCGCGATCGCCGTCTGACGGCCCCCGTCCGAGGGCATCCGGCAGCCTCGACGGGCGTTGCGCGACGCCCGTCACGGCTTCCCGGCGGGAGGGCCGCATCCCAGGGTTGGACAGCTCTGCGGGGTGCGGCCCTCCGCCATGCCCGGAGCGAGCGTCGGGAGCGGCCGTATCGGTGCCGGACAGGCGGAGGTTCCGGTCGTACGCTGGAGTTATGTACGCGGTGCGACGACGGCGCTACTTCGTCCTCATGGGGCTCTGCGTGGGGCTCTTCGTGCTGGCCTGGGGCGTCGTACGGCTGTGGTCGGTGCCCGCCGCCGTCGGTATGTGCATCGTCGCCATGGTCATCCCGCCGGTCGCCGCGATCGTCGCGAACCGCCGCGGGCCCGACGACCGCTGGTGGGACGACCCCTCGGGGGACCCGCAGTCCGACCTGTGGTGGGACGAACTCGACGGCAAGAACCGGCGCTAGGAGCGGCAGGAACCGTCGCCAGAAGCGGTCGGCCGGACAGGCGGAGGGCCGGTAGGAGGAGGCACCCGGCCGGTCCGTCGTCCCGCCGCCATGTCGCCCCGGGCCGGTACGCCGTCCCGCCCGAACCGGCCGGTCCGTCAGTGGACGAGCGCCCGCGCGTCCCGTCGCCACCGGCCGGTCCATCAGTAGACGAGCGCCTGCGTCCCGTCCTCCACCGGCCGGTCCGTCAGTGGACGAGCACCCGCGTCCCGTCCTCCACCGGCCAGTCCGTCAGTGGACGAGCACCCGCGTCCCGTCCTCCACCGGCCAGTCCGTCAGTAGACGAGCGCCTGCGTCCCGTCCTCCACCGCCTCGCTCACGAAGACCTGGGCCCCCGCGATCCTGACCCCCTCGATCACGTCCTTCTCCGTGATGTCCCGGCGCGCCGCACACTGCGTGCACAGAGTGACCCGGCCGCCCGTGAGCACCGAGTCCAGCAGCTCGGGCAGCGGTGCGGCATGCGGAAGGTCGAACTCCGCCGCCTTGCCCGGCAGGGCGAACCACGCGGATTCGCCGGTCAGCCAGAGCGATACGTCGACGCCGCTGGCCACGGCAACCGCCGCCACCGTGAACGCCTGCGAGCACCGCTCCGGTGCGTCCGCACCGGCCGTCACCTTGATCACGAGCTTCTTCGCCATACGGCAACTCTAGAGCTGCGCGGTACGCGGCCGCCGCCGCGGGAGAACGAGGGGTGCGGCGCGGGCCCCGTTGGGCGCCGATTAGAATCGACGCAGGATTCACGAACCCCACCCCGCCGATCCGCCGAGGAGCGCGCTCGTGCTTGATGCATTCTTCACCGCCATGCTGGTCCTCGTCGCCGTCGGCGTGGTCGCGTTCGCCGGGCTGACCGTGAAGAAGCTCTTCCAGGGCCAGCGCTGACCGCCAGAGGCAACACCCCTCCCACAGATCGCCTGAGTTCATGATCGAGATCCCGTCCGACCTCAGTCCGGACCTCGTCCCCCTCGCTTTTCTCCTCGGCCGCTGGGAAGGCGCTGGAGTCTTCGACTTCCCCGGTGACGAGAAGTGCAACTTCGGCCAGGAAGTGATCTTCAGCCACGACGGCCGGGACTTCCTTGAGTACGTCTCGCACACCTGGGTCCTCGACAGCGAGGGCGGGAAGGTCCGTCCGCTGGAGAGCGAGACGGGGTTCTGGCGGATCGACAAGCAGCGCAAGGTCGAGGTCGTCATGACCCGCGACCAGGGGGTAGTCGAGGTCTGGTACGGCGAGCTCGCCGACCAGAAGCCGCAGATCGACCTGGCCACCGACGCCGTGGCCCGTACCGCCGCCTCCGGCCCGTACTCCGGCGGCAAGCGGCTCTACGGCTACGTGAACGGCGATCTGATGTGGGTCGGTGAGAAGGCCACCCCCGAGGTCGAACTGCGTCCGTACATGTCGGCGCAGCTCAAGCAGGTCGTCGACCCGCGCGAGTGGGCCAGGGACCTCAAGGACCTGCCGGACGACGGCATCGCCTTCTTCAAGTAGGAACCTCCTTCACGCTCCCGCGGGCCCTCTGCTCCGCGGATCCCTGCTTCAACGAGAACCCGGCTTTCCCCTGTCCGCCCTCGGGCAGAAGCCGCCGGATGCGGGCTCGTGCTCGACGGCGTGCGCCCGCCGTCCCGGCCGCGTCCTCCGGTCTCCTCCTACACTGACCGTGTGGTGACCACCGACTGGCAGAGCGATCTCAGAAAGCGCGGGTACCGCCTGACCCCGCAGCGCCAGCTCGTGCTGGAGGCCGTGGACAAGCTGGAGCACGCCACTCCGGACGACATCCTCACCGAGGTCCGGCGCACTGCCGGCGGCGTGAACATCTCCACGGTCTACCGGACGCTGGAGCTGCTGGAGGAGCTCGGGCTGGTCAGCCATGCCCACCTGGGGCACGGCGCGCCCACGTACCACCTGGCGGACCGGCACCACCATCTGCATCTGGTCTGCCGCGACTGCTCGGATGTGATCGAGGCCGATGTGTCGGTGGCCGAGGACTTCACACGGGAGCTGCGCGCCACGTTCGGTTTCGACACCGATCTCAAGCACTTCGCAATCTTCGGCACGTGCCGGGACTGCACGGCCGCGGCGGCCGAGCGGTCCGGAGCGGCGGCCGGGGACGTCGCGGCGGGCGAGCGGTCCGGAGCGGCGGGCACGAGCGGCGAAGGGGCCCGGGGGGCGCGTACGGGAGCACCTGCCGGAGCGCGAGGCGGAGCACCGGCCGGAGGGGGCGAAGGGCGCCCTGGCGGACCGCGCACCGGACCGTAGGCTAATAGCCATGAAGAGCCCCCTGCTGTCGCTGCCCGGCGCCGTCCCCGCCGAGGCCCCCGACGAAGGCGTCGCCGCCCACTACGGCGACCTGTTCCGCGAGCAGCGCGCGCTCGCCGACGGCACCGGCTTCGTCGACCTCTCGCACCGCGGAGTGGTCACGATCAGCGGTGCGGAGCGGCTGAGCTGGCTGCACCTGCTCCTCACCCAGCACGTCAGCGAACTGCCGCCGGGCCGCGCCACCGAGGCCCTGGTGCTGTCGGCGCACGGCCACATAGAGCACGCCCTCTATCTGGTGGACGACGGCGAGACGACCTGGGCCCACGTCGAGCCGGGCACACAGGGCGATCTCATCGCCTACCTGGAGAGCATGAAGTTCTTCTACCAGGTCGAGGTGAAGGACGCGACGGGCGACTACGCGGTCGTGCACCTGCCCGCAGGCTCGATCACCGAGACGCCGGAAGGCGTCGCCGTACGGGAGACCGCGCACGGCCGCGACCTCTTTCTGCCCCGCCTCGACCTGGAGTCCTTCGCCGCGGCGGGTGGCCCGGCCATCGGCGTGACGGCACTGGAGGCCCTGCGCGTGGAGGCGCACCGGCCGCGGTTCGGGCTGGAGACCGATCACCGCACGATCCCGCACGAGCTGGGCTGGCTGGAGTCGGCCGTCCATCTGGACAAGGGCTGCTACCGCGGCCAGGAGACGGTGGCCCGCGTCCACAACCTGGGGAAACCACCGCGCCGCCTGGTCTTCCTGCACCTGGACGGCAGCGAGGTGAAGCTGCCGGGCCACGGGGCGCCGGTGCGGCTTGCGGCGGACGGCGAGGAGGGGCGGCAGCTCGGCTTCGTCACGACGTCGGCGCGCCACCACGAGCTGGGGCCGATCGCTCTGGCGCTGGTGAAGCGGAACGTGCCCACGGACGCGGAGCTGATCGCAGACTCGACGGCCGCGGCGCAGGAAGTCGTCGTCGAGCCGTAGCAGCGAGCCCTCGCGGCCGGGGAAATCGGTATGCCGAACGGGCCGCGGCCGCAGGCCCGTTGGCGTCATGACGCCGTAACTCTCCGACGCCCAAAGCCCGTCAGAGCCCCTAAGAGCCGCTCAGGGCGCCCGTCGGAGCCGCTCAGGGCCTGTCGGAGCCGTCGGAGCCGTCGGACAGCCGGAGTCCGCAGAGCCCGTTAGAGCGTGTCGCTCAGCGTGTCCGCCAGCCGCTGCCGCACCGCGCGCGACGCCGGAAGCACCGATACGGCCACAGCACCCGCCACCGCCGCCGCCCCGAGCAGCAACAGCGCGGCCAGCGGGGGCTGTTGGGCTATCCCTGCCCCGATGCCGCTGGAGCTGCCCTGCAGGTCGATGAGCCAGCCCGCGGCCAGGACACCGGTCGCGGTGCCGGCCACGGCGGCCGCCAGCGCGGTGAATCCCGTCCCGGCCACGATCACCGCCATGATCTGGCGCGGGGTCAGACCGATGGCCTTGAGGGCGAGGAGGTCCCGTCGCCGCTCGCGTACGCCCGCGCCGATCGTCGTCGACAGCTCTGCGAGCCCGATCAGCGCGAGGACGGTGACGAGTCCGGCCAGGACTCCGCGTACGGCCGACAACTCGTCCGCGGGGTTGGGGATTTCGCGTACGTCCAGCCGCCCGCCCTGCGCCTCGGACAGCTTCTCGCCGACCGCGCCGGGGTCCGCGCCCTTCTCGAGCGCAAGGTGGTAGAAGCCGGGCCGCAGGGTCGGGTCGCGTTCCTTCAGGGTGTCGACCGATGTGGAGATCACACGCCCGCTGTCCTCGGGCTCGATGCTGCGCCCGACGATGTGCAGCACCTGCGGGCTTCCCTCGACCGTCATGCGCACCCAGTCGCCGACCTCCACACCGAGCAGATCGAGCAGCCCTTGCCCGGCAACCGCCTCGTCGGGCCCGTGGGCGGCCCGCCCCTCGGCGATGGTGAACGGGTACGGGTCGCGGTCCGTGCCGAGGCCGCGCAGCGTGATCGTTCCGGTCTGGCCGGGGACCAGAGCCTCGACCTCGGCGCCCGGATAGGCCGCGGTCACCTCCGGGCGGCTCTTCAGCATCCGCCGCACCGAGCCGTCGTCCACGCCATCGCCGCGGACGCTGAGCGGGGCCGGGATGCCGATCTTCTCCGGCTGGTTCTCGAAGCGGTCCAGCGTGCTCCATGTGCCGAGGACGACGGTGATCAGCAGCAGGGGCACGGCCAGCCGCGCCACCGCCGCCAGCGACCGCGCGCGGGAGTGGAAGGCGCCGCGCCAGCCCAGGACCAGGGCGGGCGGCAGCCGCAGGCCGAGCGCACGCCGTACGGTGCCGGTCATCCGCCGGACCGCGGGGAGGGCGGCGTGGGCCACGGGCACGGGCGGGACGCGGCCGGCGCGCCACGCCGCGAGACCCGTCGTCCCCGTGATGAGCAGCAGGGCACCGAGGGGGATCATCAGCGGGATCCAGGTGTGCGCGGGCAGCGCCTGCCACAGCCGCATCGCCTCACCGACGCGGCCGGGCAGCTGCGGGCCCAGGGTCTCGGTGAGGACCGCGCCGAGGACCGCGCCGAGGAAGGCGAGGGCCGCGTGCTCGACGAGGAAGGTGCGGACGAGCTGGGCGGGGGTGAATCCGATGGCCTTGAGGATGGAGATGTCCCGCAGATGGCCGCGGATGCGCGTACTGATCGCTCCGGCCACGGCGAGCGCGGCGGCGAGCAGGGCCCCGAGCCCGAACAGGCCGAGCAGCAGCCCGAGAAGGCGGTCGCCGCCTTCGGCGTCGGCCCGCGCGCCCTGCCAGGTGGAGACCTTGGCGACCTGGTCGGTGCCGACCTCCGTAACGGCCCGCTGGACGGCGAAGTCGGTGTCGTCGGGATCCGTGAGGCGCAGCCCGATCGTCTGGCCCCGGCGGTCGCTGTCGGGTTCGACCTTGTGCAGCGCCGAGGGGGAGACCCAGGCGATGCCGGGGGTCTCCCCGGGGCTGTAACGGGCCTCGGCGGTGTCCGCGATGCCGGTTACGCGCAGCGCACGGATCTCCCCGCCGGTGCCGCGGACCTTCAGCGCGTCGCCCGGCTCGGCCCACAGGGCGCGCGCGAGCGAGAACTCCAGCACGATCCCGTTTCCGCGGCGCTCGTCGTCCGCGTCGAGCCAGCGGCCGGATCGGAGGAGCGGACGGGCGATCTCGGGCGGCCGGGACTCTGCGGCGCGCAGCTGCACGGTGGCCCGGGTGCCGCCGAGCTCCGCGGTGGCCCCGGCCGTACCGAACGGGCCCGATACGGCCTCGACGCCGTCGAGTTCGGCCAGGGCTCCTGCGTCGGCCGCGCCCTTGGTCTGGAGCCACACGTGGGCGCCGTCGGACTGGGTGAACACGCGCTGCCAGGGGTTGGCGGCGTACGTGAGGAAAGCCCCGGCGAGCAGCAGCGAGACGATGATCCCGGCCGTGGCGAGGACGAGGAAGAGTGCTTCGCCGCGGTGCGCGCGGAGGTCGGCGCGCACCCACCGGGAGGTCGCGCGCGCCCCGGCGCCCGGTTCGGCCGCACGTAGGACGAGCCCGTGCGCGGCGGCGCGTATGCCCACCCTGCGCGGGGCGGCGCCGCGGGGGCGGCGCGCCGTGGCCCGCATCCTCGTCAGCCCTTCAGCTCGAGCATGCCGGAGACGCCGCCGCCCGGCCGCCGCTTGCCCGAGGAGCCCTGGCCCGCGGAGTCGCCGAGCGTCGCGTCGTCGGCTATCCGCCCGTCGAACAGGCTGATCACGCGATCCGCGGCGCTGGCCATCCGGGCGTCGTGCGTGACGAGCACGATGGTCTGGCCGCGCTGGTGGTATCGGGACAGCAGGCGCAGCACCTCACGGGTGCCCTTGCTGTCGAGGCTGCCCGCGGGCTCGTCGGCGAGCAGCAGGCCGGGGTGGTTGACCAGCGCGCGGGCGAGCGCGACGCGCTGCTGCTCACCTCCGGACAGCTCGCCCGGGGTGGAGTTCTCCTTGCCTTCCAGGCCGAGCTCGGCCAGCAGCTCGGTGCGGCTCTCCCGGGCCTGGCGCGGGGAGCTTCCGGCGAGCAGGGCGGGCAACTCGACGTTGTCGGCGACCGTCAGGTGCGAGACGAGGTTGAAGAACTGGAAGACGATGCCGATGCGGCGGCGGCGCAGCAGGGCCCAGCGGGCCTCGCTGTAGGTGTCGACCCGTTCGCCCTCGAGCCAGAGGCGCCCGCTGTCGGGTCGGTGCAGACCGCCGAGCAGATGGAGCAGGGTGGACTTGCCGGCGCCCGAGGGGCCGGTGACGGCGACGAACTCGCCGCGCTCGACGCACAAGTCCACACCCCGTACGGCCTCGACCGGGGCGCCTTCGGGCCGGTGCGTCTTGACCAGTGCCTCGGCCCGGATGACGGCATCGACGCTGCTCCCGGCGTCCGTGGCGGCGCCGGCGGCCGCGGCCGTGGTTGTGGCAGTGGCGGTGGCAGTGGCGTCAGCGGGCCCGATGCCCCTGGCGTCCGCAGCCCCAGGGCCCGTGGCATCCGCAGCCCCGGGGCCCGTGGCGCCGGCGCCCGCCATGCCCGCGGCGTACGCGGTCGGCACGGCGGCGGTGCCCCCGCCGTCCTCGGCGGGAGCGGCTTCGCGTGGCTCGCGGCTCATTCCAGCTCCTCCTGACAGCGCTCCAGCCAGTCGAGGTCCGCCTGCAGGTGCAGCATGGCGCCCTCGATGAGCAACTGGGAGACCGGGTTGTCCCGGTCCTCGGCCGCGGCCAGTTTCGACAGATCACGCATGGTGTTGAGGTATTGGCGACGCTGCTTGTTGATCAGGGCGACCGGATCGGCCATCCCCGTGTCCGGGGCGATGGCAAGCTTCATGAAGAACTCGTCCCGCACCCGGGGCTCGTCGGTCGGCTCCTCGAACCAGGCGGCCACCGCCTCACGTCCCGCGTCGGTGAGCTGGTAGGTGCGCTTGTTCGGCCGGCTCGACTGGGCGACCTCCTCGCCCTCGATCAGCCCGGCCTTCTCGAGCCTGCCGAGAGTGACGTAGATCTGTCCGACGTTGGGCTGAGGGTACGCGGCGCCCAGAAGCTTCTCAAGAGCCTGTTTGAGCTCGTAGCCATGGGCGGGACCCTTGGCGAGAAGTGCCAGGAGGGGCAGACGCACGCTTGCCCTCCTCCCTCCCCGCTGCCTTGCGCTGTTACCTGCTCGTTAGGTGACGATACGGGCTCCTGAACTGGGCAGTCCCACGCTGTGAGCCGCATCGCCCTGCAATATGCCCGCGACGTCTAGTATCGCGCATGCCTAACAGGTATACAGGGGCCCGTAAGACGCAGGGCGGGCCGGCACCCGTGTGCCAAGGAGGAACCTATGCGGTGGAGGCGCGCCGCGGGTAGAGGGCTCCTGGTGGCGGCGCTGATACTCGCGGGTTACGGGGGCACGGGCGCATCGGCGGGCGAACCGGCCGACGGCGACGGCCGCGGCCCGATGACCCTGGTGACCGGCCGGGACACCACCAGCTATCTGCGCGGCGTCCTCACCGACTGGAACCGCAGCCACCCCGCCGAGAAGGTCACCCTCGTCGAGCTGCCCGAGGCCGCGGACGAGGTCCGCGCCCAGATGACGACCAGCCTGCGCTCCGGCAGCGACCGTTTCGACGTCCTCAACATCGACGTCGCCTGGACCTCGGAGTTCGCCGCCGCGGGGTGGATCGCCCCACTGGAGGCCGGCCGGTTCCCGCTGAAGCACTTCCTGCCGCCCGTCGTGGACACCGCCACCTTCGGCGGGCGGCTGTACGCCCTGCCGTACGTGACCAACGCGGGCCTCCTCTACTACCGCAAGGACGTCCTCGACAAGGAGGGCAGGAATCCGCCCCGCAACTGGACCGAGCTGACGCGGCTGGCGAGGACCGTGGCCCCGAAGTACGGGCTGGACGGCTACGCAGGGCAGTTCCTCCCGTACGAGGGGCTCACCGTCAACGCGATCGAGGCCGTGCAGTCGGCGGGCGGCTCGATCCTGGCGGACGAGGGGGCGCGGGTGACCGTGGACTCCGACGCCGCCCGCAAGGGCGTCGCCTTCCTGGCGGAGGGCGTACGGGACGGGTGGATCCCGAAAGAAGCCCTGACATACAAGGAAGAGGAGTCCCGGCGGGCCTTCCAGGACGGGAAGTTGCTCTTCATGCGCAACTGGCCCTACGCCCACCAGCTGGCCGGCGGCGCGGGCTCGAAGGTCGCGGGGAAGTTCGGCGTCGTACCGCTGCCGGGCCCGGACGGCACCGCGGCGGGCGTCCTCGGCGGCTCGAACCTCGCCGTCAACACCAACTCCCGTCACAAGGAGTCGGCGCAGGACCTGCTCGCGTTCCTCTCCAGCGAGAAGGTCCAGCGCCGGGTGCTCACCGAGGGCGCCCTGCCGCCGGTATGGGCCGATGTCTACACGGATCCGGGCCTGGTGCGCCGGTACCCGTACCTGCCGACGCTCAAGAAGAGCGTGCTCGCCGCCAAACCGCGCCCGAAGAGCCCGCGTTACGAGCAGGTGAACCTGGCCGTCCAGGCAGTCGTGCACGACGCGATGGCGCAGCGGGAGACGCCGGAGGAGGCCGTCGAGCGGCTGGCGCGGGAGCTCGGGGCGATCGTGCGCCGGGGCTGAGACCTCGGCGGACGCCTGGGCGCTGAGCATCGCGCCTGAGCATGACTACTACTTATCTGTTAGGTACAGGCACCTCCCACCATTCTTCCCCATACCCGGACAAGTCCTCCTGGGGTATCCCTCATTTTGCCGCAGACTCATTGACACCTGCTGGAAAGAATTACTTAACATGCATGCATAACGCGCCGGGGCGGAGTGGATCGCGGGGCGCGTCGAGCCAGACAGACAGGCAACGGGAATGCACATAGCCACGGCCGCCGCCACCCAACACTGGTGGCGGGATGCGGTGATCTACCAGGTCTACGTCCGCAGCTTCCTCGACAGCACGGGCGACGGCATCGGCGATCTCGCCGGGGTCCGAGCGGGACTGCCCTATTTGCGGAAGCTGGGCGTGGACGGCATCTGGCTCAGCCCGTTCTACCCCTCACCGCACCACGACCACGGCTACGACGTCGCCGACTACCGCGACGTGGACCCGGTCTTCGGCGACCTGCAGGAGTTCGACCACCTGGTGGCGGACGCCCAGCGGCTCGGGCTGAAGGTCCTCATCGACATCGTCCCCAACCACTGCTCCAGCGAGCACCCCTGGTTCCGCGACGCCCTCGCGGACGGTCCGGGGGGCGAGGCCCGCAAGCGGTTCCACTTCGCCGACGGGCGCGGCGAGAACGGCGAACTGCCGCCCAACAACTGGCGAGCCATGTTCGGCGGCCCGGCCTGGTCTCGGGTGACCGAGCCGGACGGTGCGCCCGGCCAGTGGTACCTGCACCTCTTCACCCCGGAGCAGCCGGACCTCAACTGGCGCGACCCGTCGGTCGCCCGCTCCTTCGACGAGATCCTCCGCTTCTGGCTGGACCGCGGAGTCGACGGCTTCCGCATCGATGTGGCGGCCGGGCTGTTCAAGCACGCCGAGCTGCCGGACTCACCCGACCCGGAGGCGGACGAGCGCGCCCGCGACTCGGTCAACCCGCTCGCCTGGAACCAGCCGGAGGTGCACGACGTGTGGCGCCAGTGGCGGGCGGTGTGCGAGGAGTACACCGCACGCGACGGCTACGACCGGCTGCTCGTCGGCGAGGTGTCGGTGCCCACGGCCCGCGAGCACGCCAAGTACGTCCGCTCCGACGAACTCCACCAGGCCTTCTTCTTCGACCTGTTGAGCGCCGACTGGGACCACGACGCCTTCCGCAAGACCATCTCCGAGGCCCTCACCGACATCGCCGGGACCGGCTCCACCGTCACCTGGGTCCTCAACAATCACGACCAGGTCAGGACCGTCACCCGCTACGCCGGTGGGTCGATCGCGGTCGGCGCCGCACGCGCCCGCGCCGCGGCCCTGCTGATGCTCGCCCTGCCGGGCGCCGCGTACGTCTACCAGGGCGAGGAGCTCGGTCTGCCCGAGGTCGTGGACCTCCCGGACGACGTGCTCACCGACCCGATCTTCCGCAGGACCGGCAGCCGGCTGCGCGTCCGCGACGGCTGCCGGGTGCCGCTGCCCTGGTCCGGCCAGGCCTCGCCGTTCGGCTTCACGGCGGGCGGTGACGGGGCGGCGCGACCGTGGCTGCCCCAGCCGGAGTGGTTCGCCGAGCACGCCACCGACCGGGCCCTGTCCGACACCCGCTCGTTCTGGCACCTCTACCGCGACGGGCTCGCGCTGCGGCGCAGCCTGCCCCAGCTCGGCGAAGGCCCGCTGCGCTGGCGGGAGACGGAGCCGGGAGTCCTCGCCTTCGAACGGGGCGACGGCCTGGTCTGCGCGGTCAACTTCGGCCTCGAACCCGTACCGGCGCCCCTTGCCGGGACTCCGCTGCTCTCGAGCGGCGACTGCCCTCCGGGGATCCTCCCCGGCTCCACCGCTGCCTGGTGGATCAGCGACCTCTCCACGAAGGGAACCAGTTCATGAGCCACCCGATGAAGCGCGCCAGCAGAAACGACCGGGGGCGCCGCCGTGCAGCCGCGACGGGGGCCGCGGTCCTCGGCCTCGCCCTGACCGCCACCGCGTGCGGAGGCGGCACGTCGAGCGACAGCAAGCAGGAGCTCAAGGGCCAGTCGGTGACGGTCGCCGGTGTGTGGACCGGCGTCGAGCAGAAGAACTTCAAGAAGGTGCTCCAGGCCTTCGAGGACAAGACCGGTGCCGAGACCAACTTCATCTCCACCGGCGACAACGTCTCCACCGTCATCGGCAGCAAGATCGAGGGCGGCAACGCGCCCGACGTGGTCATGGTGCCGCAGCCGGGTGTGCTCAAGCAGTTCGCCGACAAGAACTGGCTCCAGCCGCTGTCCGCCAACGTGTACGAGAAGGCGGGCATCAACTTCGCGCCGGTGTGGCGGGACTACGGCAGCATCAACGGCAAGTACTACGGCCTGTACTTCAAGGCGTCCCACAAGTCGACAGTCTGGTACAGCCCGGATGCCTTCGCGCAGGCGGGAGTTCAGCCGCCGAAGACCTTCGACGCCCTGCTGAAGACCGGCAAGACCCTCTCCGACTCGGGCCTGCCCGCCTTCTCCGTCGCGGGCGAGGACGGCTGGACGCTCACCGACTGGTTCGAGAACGTCTACCTCTCCCAGGAGGGCCCGAAGAAGTACGACCGGCTCGCCGAGCACAAGATCAAGTGGACGGACCCGTCCGTGGTGAAGGCCCTCACCACGCTCGGCAAGCTGTTCAAGGACAAGAACATGGTCGCCGGCGGCACGTCCGAGGCGCTGCGCACCGACTTCCCCGAGTCCGTCGAGAACGTCTTCGGCAACGAGCCGAAGGCCGGCATGGTCTACGAGGGCGACTTCGTCGGCGGCATCGTCTCCGGCGAGTTCAAGAAGAAGGTCGGCAAGGACGCCAAGTTCTTCGGCTTCCCCGCCGTCAAGGGCGGCAAGGAGCCGGTCGTCGCTGGCGGTGACGCCGCCGCGGTCCTCAAGGCGGGCAAGAACCGCGAAGCGGCCATGAAGCTGGTCGAGTTCTTCGCCACGCCGGAGGCGGCGAAGATCTGGGCCGAGGCCGGCGGCTTCATCTCCCCCAACGAGAAGCTGGACCTCGACGCCTACCAGGACGCGACCAGCCGCAAGACCGCCGAGTCGATCGTCAACGCCGGCGACGCAGTCCGGTTCGACATGTCCGACCTGGCCCCGGCGGCCTTCGGCGGCACCCAGGGCGCCGGCGAGTGGAAGGTCCTCCAGGACTTCCTGCGCGACCCGTCCGACCCCGAGGGCGCTGCCGAGAAGCTCGAGGCCGCAGCCGCCAAGGCGTACAAGGACACCCAGAACTGAGGCCCTGACCCATGTCTGCCACTCCCGTGAAGGGCGCCGCACCGCCCGACACCTCCACCACGGCGCCGCCCCGGAAGGGGGGCGGCGCCCCCAACCCGCGCCAGCAGGCGGCCCGGCGGCGACGGCTCGTCGCCCTGGTCTTCCTGCTGCCTGCGCTGCTCCTGCTGGGGGCGCTCGTTGCGTACCCGATCCTGTTCACGATCGGCCGCAGCTTCTTCGACGCCTCCGGCACGCAGTTCGTCGGCGGCGAGAACTACGCCGAGATGTTCGCCGACCCCGCGACCCTCAAGGCGGTCCGCAACAGCGCGATCTGGGTCGTGGTGGCCCCCGCGCTGCTGACGGGCATCGGTCTCGTCCTCGCGGTGCTCACCGAGAAGATCCGCTGGGGCACCGCGTTCAAGCTCGTGATGTTCATGCCGATGGCGATCTCGTTCCTCGCCGCCGGCATCATCTTCCGCGTCGTGTACGAGCACGACCCCGAGAAGGGCGTCCTCAACGCGGCCGCGGTCGGTATTCACGACGCCTTCGACGAGAGCCAGGGCTACCCCTCCGCCCGCCCCAAGACGGACGCCGTCCTGGCCAAGGGCAAGGACGGCTCGTACACGACGAAGGACAAGTCGTCCCCCGGCAACACGGTCGACCTCGGCCTCGTCGGCGTGTCTCCCAAGGAGCTGCCGAAAGACGCGAAGCTCGCCCGCGCCGCCTCCACCGAGCCCGCCGCCGACGGCGAACTCCGCGGAGTGGTCTGGGTGGACTTCACGCTCGGCGGCGGCGGCAAGGACAACAAGGTCGACCCGAAGGAGAAGGGTCTGCCGGGTATGACCGTCGAAGCCGTCAAGGACGGCAAGGTCGTGGACACGGCGACCACCGCGGCCGACGGCTCGTACCGCTTCACGGACCTGAAGTCGGGCGACTACTCCGTACGGCTCCCCGCGGACAACTTCTCCGAGCCGTACGGCGGTGTGGAGTGGCTCGGTCCGGCTCTCATCACCCCCGCCATCATCGGCGCCTATCTGTGGATCTGGACCGGCTTCTCGATGGTGCTCATCGGTGCCGGACTCTCGGCCATGCCCCGCGACGTCATGGAAGCGGCGCGGATGGACGGGGCGAACGAGTGGCAGATCTTCCGAAAGATCACCGTGCCGCTGCTCGCACCCGTGCTCGGCGTGGTCTTCGTGACCCTGGTGATCAACGTGATGAAGGTCTTCGACCTCGTCTACATCATCGCCCCGGGTCCCGTGAAGCAGGACGCCAACGTGCTGGCCCTCCAGATGTGGCTGGTCTCCTTCGGCGGCGGCAACAACCAGGGCCTCGGTAGCGCGCTGGCCGTGTTCCTGCTGCTCCTGGTGGTCCCGGCCATGATCCTCAACATCCGACGTTTCCGCAGGAGCCAGTCATGACCGTCGACGCCCCTCCCCGGACGACCGCCAGGCGTCATGCGAGGACGGCAGCGCGGAAGCCCGGCCCCGCCGCCTGGCTGAGCCGGCGAGCCGGCCGCGGCCTGGTGCAGGTCGGCCTGGCTCTCGTCGCGCTGGTATGGCTCACCCCGGCCGCGGGCCTGTTCGTCTCCTCGCTGCGCAGCGACGAGGACAACGCCGCCAGCGGCTGGTGGACGGCCCTCTCCGGGGCCGGGAGCCTGTCGTTCGACAGCTACTCGGCCCTCCTCGAGGACTCCGGCATCGTCAGCGCCTTCTGGAACACGGTGGCGATATCGGTGCCCGCCACGGTCACGGTGGTGGTCGTCGCGGCCCTCGCCGGATACGCCTTTGCCTGGCTGGAGTTCCCCGGCCGCGACTGGATCTTCCTGATCGTCGTGGGCATGCTCGTGGTGCCCGTTCAGGTCGGCCTGCTGCCGGTGGCCAAGATGTTCGGCGCCGTCGGCCTCTTCGGCACCATCCCCGGCGTGGTCCTCTTCCACGTCGCCTACGGTCTGCCGTTCGCCGTCTTCCTGCTGCGCAACTACTTCGCGGAGATCCCCCGGGAGATGCTGGAGGCAGCGCGGATGGACGGTGGCAGCGAGTGGCGGATCTTCGTCCAGCTCGTTCTCCCCCTGGGCCGGCCGGCGATCGCGTCCCTGGCCATCTTCCAGTTCCTCTGGGTCTGGAACGACATGCTGGTGGCGCTGATCTTCTCCGACAGCGGTTCGCAGCCGCTGACGGTGGCCCTGCAGTCGCAGATGCGCCAGTTCGGCAGCAACATCGGCGTACTGGCGCCCGGTGCCTTCCTGTCCCTGATCGTGCCGGTCGTGGTGTTCTTCGCCTTCCAGAAGCACTTCGTCCAGGGAGTCATGGCCGGCTCGGTGAAGTGAGCCGTCCTGAGCGGCACGAGGGCGGATCTCCAGGGGAACCCGGCTCCCCTCGGAGGTCCGCTCTCCGGGCTTCCGGCCCCCGCTCGAACAAGGCTCCGCGGGCGGGGACGACTCCGCAGGGGGAAAGCCGGGCCCCGGCGGGCTCAGACTTCGACGAGCACGGTGAACGGGCCGTCGTTCGTGAGCGAGACCTTCATGGCCGCTCCGAACCGGCCCGTTTCCACATGCGCGCCCAAGGCCCTGAGTTGCGCCACGACCTCATCGACGAGCGGCTCGGCGATCTCGCCGGGAGCCGCCGCGTTCCACGTGGGCCGGCGCCCCTTGCGGGCGTCACCGTAGAGAGTGAACTGGGAGATCACGAGCAGCGGCGCATCGAGGTCGGAGCAGGACTTCTCCCCCTCCAGGATCCGTACCGACCAGAGCTTGCGCGCCAGTTGAGCGGCTTTCTCCACCGTGTCGTCGTGCGTGACCCCGACCAGCACACACAGCCCCGGCCCGACGATCTCGCCGACCGTCTCCCCTTCGACGACGACGCTCGCCCCGTTGACCCTCTGCACCACAGCACGCATACGGACCATGATGCCCTGCGTCCGTCCGGGTCTTATCGGCAGCGGTGCCGGTGCACGTGCACCGGCGATAGTGGCACGATGCATCACAAGCGGTGCGCATCACGGCACCCTGCTGCCGCACCGGACGAGGGGACGGATGAGGCATGAGTACACCCGGCACCGGCCACGCGGCCACCACCAGCCGCCCGCCCACACAGCGCGCGGCACCGGTGGCACTGACCGACGCCCCGCAGCCGGACCTGGAGTCCCTGCGACTGCCCGAACTGCGGTCTCTGCGCCGCCAGTCGCAGCAGGAGGAGGCCGACCTGAGTTACGTACGGCGGCTGCTGCAGGGACGGATCGACATCCTCCGTGCGGAGCAGGCGCGGCGGGCAGCGCCGGAGGCACCCGTCGTGGACCGCTTGCACGAGATCCTGGCGGACGGGCCCAGCAGCGGGCGCTCCGCACGGCACGTGACGCTGGGCACCCCGCACAGCGAGAAGTACCGCCAACTGGCGGAGGACATGCTGTCCGAGGTCGAGCTGTCGGACCTGGAGTCGCGTACGGACGAGGAGTTGCTCGGCGCGATGGGCCGGCTGGTGCGCTGCGAGCAGCAGGTGTCGCGGCGGCGGCAGCAGCTCCAGCGGACGGCAGACGGCTGCAGCGCGGAGATCGCCCGCCGGTACCGCGACGGCGAGGCCCAGGTGGATGATCTGCTGGCATGATGGACGGCATAGCGAACGGCACAACGAACGGGGTGCGGGTACGGGAGGCGGCGGCCGAGGCCGCGCGAGGAGACCGGGAGTCCGCTCCGCCGGACTCCGGCAGGGCGATCGCTCCGGTGCTCGCCGAGGCGGTCCGTTCCGGATTCACCGAGAGCCTCCACCGCGGGTCCCTGGTCGTCCTCGGTCGCGGCGGCGAGGTGGAACTCGCACTCGGCGACGTCGTCTCCCCCGTCTTCCCCAGGTCCGCCAACAAGCCCATGCAGGCGGCCGGTGTGCTGCGCGCCGGTGCCGACCTCTCCGGCGAGCGTCTGGCGCTCGCCACCGGAAGCCACTCGGGCGAACCGTTCCATCGCGAGCTCGTCCGGACGATGCTTGCGGAGGCCGGATTGACGGCCGCGGCCCTCAGGACCCCGGCGGACCTCCCGATCGACCCGGTCGAGTCACAGGCGTATCTGGCCGCCGGCGGGTCCGCCGACCCTGTCTCCATGAACTGCTCGGGCAAGCACGCCGCGATGCTCGCCGCCTGTGTCGCGGCGGGCTGGCCCGTGGACGGCTACGTGGATCCGGATCATCCGTTGCAGCTCCTCGTGCGGGAGACGATCGAGGAGGCGAGCGGCGAGAAGGTCGCACACATCGGGGTCGACGGGTGCGGTGCCCCGCTGCCGGCGTTCTCCCTCACCGGGCTCGCCCGCGCGTTCCGCCACCATGTCCTGGCCGACCCGGGCACCCCCGAGCGGCGCGTGGCGGACGCGATGCGGGCCCACCCCGAGTACGTGGCGGGGACGCGCCGCATCGACACCTGGCTGATGCGGGACGTTCACGGGGCGCTGGCCAAGGTGGGGGCCGAAGCCGTGCAGGCGGTGGCCCTTGAGGACGGCCGCGCCCTCGCCTTCAAGATCGAGGACGGGGGGAAGCGGGCCGTGGGGCCGGTCCTGGCCCGGGCGCTCCGGCTGATGAGTGTCACGACTCCGGTCCTCGACCGGATCGCCGACTCTCCGCTGCTGGGCGGCGGCCGGCCCGCGGGCGAGGTGCGCGCGGCGTTCTGACGCGGCGGGGCGCCGGGCGGTACGACGGCCGAACGAGCGCAGCAAAGGGGCGCAGTACGGGCGAGTACGGACGCAGCCAACGGCCGCCGTGCGAGCGCCGGACTTGCTCCGTAGGAGCGTCGGACTTGCTCCGGATGAGCGCCGTTTGAGCGCCGGAAAATTCAGGGGACCCGCGGGGGTCCCCTGGCCTAGCGTGGCCGTATGAGCCTCGAGGTCCGGACGGTCAGCGACGTCGAACTGCGCGACTGGATGCGCGCCATGGCGACCGGCTTCCTGCAGGAACCGGAGATATCGGCGGCGGAGGTCGAGGCGCGCCGTCCCGCCATCGACCCCGACCGGACGCAGGGAGCGTTCGACGCGGGCCGCTGCGTCGGCACGTACCGCAGCTTCGATCAGCGGCTCACCGTCGTCGGCGGCGGTTCGGTGGCGGCGAACGCGGTCTCCAATGTGACCGTCTCCCCAACGCACCGGCGGCGCGGCCTGCTCAGCCGGATGATGGAGAAGGACCAGGCGTCGGCGAAGGAGCGCGGCGACGTCGTCTCCACGCTGATCGCCGCGGAGTACCCGATCTACGGACGGTACGGCTTCGGCCCCGCGACGTGGACCGCCGAGTGGGAGGTCGACGTGGCACGGTCCGGTGTCGACCCGCGCTGGTCGGGCCCGGACGACGGCAGCCGCGTCGATCTGACCGACGGCGCGGAGGTGCGAAAGGCCGGACCGGAGCTGCACGAGCGGCTGCGGGCCGTGCAACACGGCGTGGTGGACCGCGACGAGCGCTGGTGGCTGCGGGCCACGGGCGAAACCCGTATCGCCTCGGATCAGTGGACGGAGCCGTTCTACGCGGTCCACCGCCCTGCGGACGGCAGCGGCAGGATCGACGGCCTCCTCGTCTACACGGCGAAGAACCGGTGGGAGGCCAAGCAGCCGAACTGCAGCGCCAAGGTACGCAGCATGATCGCGGCGACCCCGGCGGCGGAGCGGGCCCTGTGGAACTTCCTGTTGTCGGTCGACTGGATCACCACGGTCGGCTCGGGCCTCAGGGCACCCGACGACCTCCTGCCGCTCCTCCTTCCCGATCCGCGCGCCGCGCGCCTGACGACGCACGCGGACTTCCTCTGGGTCCGGCTGCTGGACGTACCGCGGGCGCTGGAGGCCAGGACGTACCCGGCGGCGGGCTCGCTGGTGCTGGACGTTCACGATGAGGCGGGTCTCGCAGAGGGCCGTTTCCGTCTGGACGCCTCCCCGGAGGGCGCCTCCTGCACGCCGACGACGGCCGCGGCCGATCTGACGCTGCGCGTGGGCGAGTTGGGGGCGCTGTACCTGGGTGACGAATCGGCGGTGCGCCTGGCGTCTCTGGGGCGCGTCGCGGAAGAGCGCGCGGGGGCGGCGCGGCTGGCGGACACACTGCTGCGGACGTCCCGCCGCCCGTGGTGCCCGGACGTCTTCTGACGCCGCGGGCAGGGCGGCGGGCATCGGTCAGTGCACCAGCAGCATCGTGAGGACCACGGCTCCGATGCAACTGCAGGTGGTGTTCTTCGCCTTCATGCCGACGGCCAGCATCGTCAGCCCGATGATGCCCATGGCGCCGAAACGCCACTGCACGAGCTGCTCGAATCCGACGACGAGAACGGCGAGGAGGAGGGCGACGACGGGTGCGAGCTGGGTTTCGTTCATGATGGTCCCTCCCTCGGGATGGTGCGCGAACGGCCGGCAAGCTCTGCACCCACACTCCGTTGGATGGGCGAGACGGGACAGACACCGGATCAATCAACTACCCATCAAATTGGCCTGGTTAGCCCTACAAAGGTTGTGCCCTAGCACGAAGGACGTCTAACCAACCTGCCAACTTGGTCGATACAGTTGACCGGAAGTAGACACGAAGGCCAACGTGGCCATACATCCGCATGCATAACCTCACCAAGTCTCCTGCGTCGGACCGGACATCGGCCCGGTCGCACAGGAACACACTCGACCTTCAGCAGCCCAATTACGTACAGGCACGACGCAGTTGTAGGGTGGTGAGGTGACTCAGGACCGCTCCGCTCCGGGCGAAGCCAAGGCGAGTGACCCGAAGTTCGAGCACGTTGCGGACGTGCTGCGGATGGAGATCAGCGACGGCCAGTACCGTTACGGCCAGCGCATCCCCACCCAGCGGGAACTCGTCCAGCGGTTCGCCGTCTCCCGCGACACGGTCCGCCGGGCCCTGCAGGACCTGCAGCACGAAGGCTGGATCGAGTCCCGTCAGGGCAGTGGCGCCGTGGTGGCCCGCAGACCCTCGCACCACACGGGCCCGTCGTCACCGATGGTGCATCTGAAGCCGTACATCGAAGAGGCGTTCGAGGCGCCGACGGTCACGCTCGACCTGATGACCCTCACGGCCGAATCGATGGACGCGCATATTCGGGCCCAGACACTGCGCATCCACAGCGAAGAAATCAAGCCACAGCGCATCGCAGTACGGCTACTCTTGCCCAGCACCGACATCACCCTCGCGCTGCCGCGCTCCGTCGCCGATCCGAACGACGAGCGCCCGCGCGACCGGCATCGAATGCTGACCAAGCGTCATGCCGGCGCGCTGCGCGACGCCATCATCGAGCTGCGCAACCGCGACTTGGTGGAGGACGTCTCGGTCGAGATCAGGACCATGCCCCTGACGCCGATCGCCAAGCTCTACATCATCAACCGCCGCCATGCGCTGTTCGGCATGTACCGCGTGGTCAAGCGGCCGGTGGACGTGAGAGCGGCGGACGACTCGGGCAGGACGGAGAAGCTCGAGATCTTCGACGTCATGGGCCTGGGCGCGACCCTCTTCCCCTTCACCTGTGGCGACACGGAGACGGTGTCCCAGGACGCGACGTTCGTGGATCACGCCCAGCGGTGGTTCGATTCGCTTTGGGACCATCTGGCCCACGACGCTAGGTTCGACGACTGATCGTGATCTCCGACCTCACCCGCCTCCTCTCGACGGTGGTCCACGAGAGGTGGGCCGTCATGTTCGATCTCGACGGCCCCATGTTCGACTTCTACGCCGCCCGCCGCCCCGGCGTACCGCGCCGTGCCCCCGAGACCGCGCGGCTGCTGGAGAAGATTCTCGTCGAGCACGACGAACTGCTCCCGGCGCTGCCGAACCCCGACGACCCGCTCGCCCTCTACTGCGCGGCGCTGGACAGCCTCCGCAACCGGCCGAGTACGCCGCATCGGGAGGCCCTGGACGCGGCGCTGCGTACCTGTCTGGACGACCAGGAGATGGCGGCCGCCACCGAGAGCGCGGTCCCCACACCGGGGGCCGAGGCCGTCCTGTGCGAACTGCACCGGCTCGGCGTCCCTCTGGCCGTGACCTCCAACAACTCGGCCGACGCGATCCGTGTCCTGCTCGGCCGCACCGGTCTCCTGACGGTCTTCGAGGGCCGTGTCTTCGGGCGCTCCGCCGACCACCGGCGCATGAAGCCCCACCCCGATGTCCTGGAACGGGCCCTGGGAACGCTCGGTGCCGCGCCCCGCTCCAGTCTGCTGATCGGTGACTCCGAACCGGATGTCCGGGCCGCCGCCGCCGTCGGCACCGGTTTCCTGGGGTACGCCTGTTCCCCGGGCAAGGCGGAACGACTGAGGGCGGCCGGGGCGGACCACGTCGTCGGCAGCATGGGAGAGATCCACGACGCCCTGCTCCGTGTGGCCGTCGTCTGACGACGAGGCGTCGGCAGGGACGGCGGTGTCCCCTCAGGAACGGCGGTGTCACGTCAAGAACGGCGGAGTCCCCTCAGGAACGGCGGAGTCCCCTCAGGAACGGCGGAGTCCCCTCAGGAACGACGGTGTCCCCTCAGGAACGGCGGAGTCACGTCAGGAACGACGGTGTCCCCTCAGGAACGACGGAGTCCCCTCAGGAACGACGGTGTCCCCTCAGGAACGACGGAGTCCCCTCAGGAACGACGGTGTCCCCTCAGGAACGGCGGAGTCCCCTCAGGAACGACGGTGTCCCCTCAGGAACGGCGGAGTCACGTCAGGAACGGCGGTGACGGGCTGTGGCCCCGCAGCCGCGGAGGCGCGGGCCGTTAAGCACGGAGAAGGCGGGCAAGAGCCCTACGCTGCTCCTTCTCACTCTCCGGAGAGTGCCCCTCGATGACACCCACGGCGGCCTCGCCCTCCGGCCCGCGGAAAGCCGCCTGGCTGACGGCCGACCAGGAGGTCGAGGGTCCTCTCAAGGGCTACCACCACGAGGCGTACGCGGTCCCCCTCCCCCCGGCCAGCTCCCTCAGCGGCCACTTCCGCCGCGCCAAGCTCCGCGAACCGCGGCCCGGTCTCCTCTGGTTCGACCGCCGCTCCTTCGGGAACGAGACCCGGCTCCTCGCCGCGCTGGCCGGGCGCATCCAGCACATACCGGTGATCGACATGAGCCAGGGCTTCCCGCTCCACGGCTTCATCGAGGGCAGTACCCTCGGCGCCGGCCACCCGGTCGGCACCCGCTTACCACCCGGCTGTCTGCGCCAGTTGGGAAAGCTCTTCGAGCAGCTCGTCGCCGTCAAGCCGGGCGAACTAACGGTGGAGCCCGGATGCGGCGGCGAATCGCGGAACCCCGACGGCGACACCACCGGCTTCCTCCGTGGTCTGATCCACTTCACCGAACACCAGGTCCTCCGCCGCCACAACGCCCAGTACGGCGAGCTGTTCTCCGCGCTGGGTGTCCCGCAGGACGGGCTGGGCCGTCTGCACGAGCGGGCGGCCGACCTCGCCCACCGCCCCTTCTGCCTCCTCCACGGTGATCTCCACCGCGAGAACTTCATCGTCGACGCCGACGGCCGGATCTGGACGATCGACTGGGAACTCGCCGCGATCGGTGATCCGTTGTACGACCTCGCCACCCACCTCCACCTCATGGGGTACCCGGAGGAGCAGGAGGCGGAGGCCATCGCCTGCTGGCGCGACGCGGTCGCAGCCAGCCGGCCCGCCTGCCTGAACGGCTGGGAGAAAGACCTCCCGCTCCACCTCGACTTCAAGCGGGCCCAGTCCGTCTGCACGGACGTCATCCGCGCCGCGCTGTCCTTGGGCGACGCCCCGTCGCGGGCGGGCCTGCGGGACGCCGCCGAGCGGATCGCACCCGTACTCGCGCGCGCGGAGAGGGCGTTGGGCATGAGCGGGGTGCCAGGCGTGCGGGAGGTGGAGGCGACATTCCGGGCGTGGTCCGGTACCTAGTGCCGCCCCAGCCCGTACGGCCTACGGTGCGGGTGCCGGTGGAGTGTGCGGGTGCGGTGCCGGTGGGGGTGTGCGGGTGCCGGTGGGGGGAGCGGGTGCCGGTGGGGGGTGCGGGTGCCGGTGCCGGTGGGGCCGGTGCGGGTGCGGGTCAGGGGTGTACGGGTGCCAGGACCGGTCAGTTCGCCTCGTCGGCCGGGGCGACGGACTCCAGCACCACGTCCAGCACCTCCCCCGCCTCCGAGGCGTAGAGCGGGCTGAACCACGCCGGTCCCGCCTCCACCACCGCCCACGGTCCCGCTCCCTCGAAGTCGGCCATCAGGCCCAGGTCCAGGACGAAAGCGCGGGGCAGCGAACGGGCGCGGGCCGTCAGCAGGTCCTTGGCGAAGTCGAGCAGTTCGTCACGCTCGGGACAGTGGGTGAGCGGGGCCGGGTCGAGACGGCAGAAGGTGGCGTACCGGCTGCCCGTTCGGACCTCGCCGTCGAGGACGAAGAGGCGGAACTCGGCGGCGAAAGTGACGATTTCGCTCACCTGCACCGGGGTGGCGTCGGGCAGACCCCCCGGCAGTCGCACCCCCGATGCGTAAACGTCGGTGGGGAAGGCCTTGTCCGCGAGCGGCTTGGCGAAGAAGGGCTGCTGGAGCTGGCGGGCCGCGGAGAGCGGCAGTTCGCGGATCGCCCGGCTGACAAAACGGTAGGGCAGTCGGGAGAGCCAACGCGCCGCCGGTTCCAGCGGTTTCACCCCGATCTGCGGTGCCACGGCGGCGGTGAAGCGCGGCCCACCGTAGAGATGCGCGGGGCGTATGTCCCGCAGTGGTTCCGGTACCCGGCGGCATGGCGGCAGTTGTTCGACGAGCATCCCGCGATCTGCCGCGGCCTGCGCGAGCAGTGCGCCCGAGGAGGTGTATTGCGAGGTGAGAACCAGCAGTCCGGGGTGGGTCACAGGCTCACTCCGGGCCGGGAAGCGCCCATGGCCTCCGGCCCGGGATCCGCGGGAAGCCGGTCTTCGCGTCGGGGCCGGGCAGGGCAGCGGCGGTCGGATCTGCTGTCGGATCTTGGCTCATGTGCGGATCCTACGCAGCCGCCCGCATCCGCTCCCAGGGCACTCCTCGGGAGGGGTACGGGCGGCCGCACGGGGGTGGCCCGGGTGCGGCGATGCGGCGGCGTCAGGCCGTACGGCGGCTGAACAGCACACCGGGAGCGGGCCCACACCCCCGAGGATGCCGCCGCACGACGGCCGTCAGCCGGCCGATTCCCTTCCGGATCAGCCGAGTTCGTGCCCGGTGGTCGCGTCGACGTGATCGGGCACCGGGTCATGCCGGTCGCCGACCGAAGGCGTCCCGGCAGGCTCGAACATCAGGATCGAGGCGCCCGACGCCGAGGAAGGCTTGTGCTCGGTGCCCCGCGGGACGACGAACACGGCACCGCGCTCCAGCGTGACCACTCGCTCACCGCCTCGGGCCCCCGCGGCTCCCTCGCCGTCCGCCCCCTCCCCGGCGTCACGCAGGGCGATGTCGAGCTCCCCGTCGAGGACGAGGAAGAACTCGTCGGTGTCCTCATGCACGTGCCAGACGTGTTCGCCGGCGACTTTGGCGATCCGTACGTCGTAGTCGTTCACCCGCGTCACGATGCGCGGACTCCACAGGGCATCGAAGGCGCTCAGCGCGATCCGGAGGTCGATCGGCTCCGTCGGTCGGTTGCTCACCCCACCATCCTGCGCCCTGATGTGCCCCGGAGCCACCCGCTCGAAGGCCCCCCCTCCGCCACGCCGAAAGGCGGTTGACGGGCACGACCCCGGAGCGCTCCCATGGCCGTCGAGGTCCGCTCCGGTGAAGAAGGTGTTGATGAGCGTCGGCACGATGCACGCCAACGAGCCGAGCACGGACGTCCACCTCGTGCGCCGCCTGATCGCCGGGCAGTTCCCGCAGTGGGCGGACCTGCCCGTCGAACCGTTCCCGTCGTCGGGGACGGTCAATGCGGTGTACCGGCTCGGCGACGCCATGTCCGTACGGCTGCCCCGCATCGAAGGCGGCGCGAAGGACGTGGAGACCGAGCACCGCTTGCTGCCGTGGCTCGCCCCCAAGCTTCCGGTCGCCGTCCCCGCCGTCCTGGCGAAGGGAGTGCCGGGGGAGGGCTACCCCTGGCACTGGTCCGTACACCGCTGGCTCGACGGGGAGCACCCGGTCGTCGGCCGCCTCACCGAGCCCGCCCGCCTCGCCACCGATCTCGCCGCGGTCGTCTCGGCGCTCCGGCGGATCGACCCCGCTGACGCGCCACCCGCTTACCGCGGCGGGCCGTTGACGACGCAGGACGCCGAGACACGGTCGGCCCTGGAGGAGTTGCGGGGAATCATCGACACCGATGCGGCGACGGCGGCCTGGGAGGCATCTTCGGAGGCGCCGGAGTGGTCCGGGCCGCCCGTATGGGTCCACTCCGACCTGATGCCGGGGAATCTGCTCGTCGAGAACGGGCGGCTCAGCGCGGTCATCGACTTCGGGACCGTGGGCGTGGGCGACCCCGCCTGCGATCTGATTCCGGCCTGGAACCTCCTCCCGCCCGGCGCGCGGGGCACCTTCCGCGCCGCGCTCGCGGTCGATGACGCCACCTGGGCACGGGGACGCGGACGGGCTCTGTCGATGGCGCTCATCCAACTCCCGTACTACCGGGACACGAACCCGGCGATGGCGGCCAACGCCCGCCATGTGATCGGCGAGGTCCTCGGCGACCACGGGAGCGTGTGACCGGCGGCCGCCGGCGCGTGTGACCGCACGGGGGCGCGCCGCCGTACGCATCCGCCCACGCGCCACCGCCCCACACCTCCCGACCACGCACCACCGCCCTACGCCCCCGACCCGCCGCGCCACCGCCCTACGCCCCCCACCAGCGCCTCCGGACGGAAGCCGGGCAAGCGCAGATGTCCACGAACCGCACCGACGGGTCGCGATCTCGGGCTTGGACGGATGGACGCCGGCGTCGGGGACCCGGTTGCGCGACCCCTTGACGCCATATCGTTTATCGATAATATCGAAAAACGGCATGACCCAGGGAAGCAGGAGAACCATGAACGACACCACCTGGTGGGCGCGGCTCAACAACCGGGCTCTCGAACTGATCATCGGCCTCGGCCTGTTGCTGGTGGCTTTCGCCGATGTGCTGATCCCGCTCGTCGCCATCGCTGGCCCGGCATCCGGCTCCCACGACGTCCGCGCCGTGCACGTCCGGGCGACCACCGAGATACCCGACGCCGCGGCTTCGGGGTTCGACCGCGGGCCCGTGTCGGTGAGCGGCACCGATCACGCGGTGCTGAACATCGCCGATCCCGACCTCATCGAACGCGTACTGCTCCTGCTTCCGACACTCACGCGGGGCGTGCTGGTCGTGGTGATGCTCCTGGCCGTCCTGCACCTGGCGCAGACCTTCCAGGTGCGCGACTTCTTCGCAGCCCGGAACACGCGGCGCCTCCGGGTCATCGCCGTCACCCTGTTCCTGATCGGCGCCGTCGTCCCGGCCCTGGACGTGATCACCACCCACCTGCTCGTCAGCGGGCACGACGTGCAGTCCACCGTCTGGACCCCGTACGACCTGAAGGTAGGCGTCGTCTTCCTCGCACTGCTCGTCGGCGGCGCCTCCGAGGCGTTCCGCCGCGGCACACGCCTGCACGCCGACACCGAAGGGCTGGTCTGATGCCGCCGGAGGAGCCGCACCAGATCACCTGCCACCTGGACCGGCTGCTCGGCGAACGGGGCATGACGCTGGCGGAGTTGGCCGAAGGGGTCGGCGTGACGGTCGCGAACCTGTCCATCCTCAAGAACGACCGGGCCAAGGCGATCCGCTTCAGCACACTGAGCGCCATCTGCCGTGAACTCGAATGCCAGCCCGGGGAGCTCCTCACCTTCGCGCACAGGGAGGCGGCCGCGGACAGCCCCGCGTGAACCCCTCCCGTGCGATGCGGCATTCGGCCCCGCGGACGATGTCGGTGGACGATGTCGGTGAGTCCGGCGAAGGCGACCGGACGGGTGGGCCGAGGGCTCCCGCACCACCGTGACCGAACCGTCGGCATCCGGTGGAGGATCGGTGAATCGCCGCTCCCAGCGATGTGAATGATTGATGAAGCCCGAGTAAGACGTCCGACGACTGATCTCCCTATCTCTCAACATGGCGGAGCGACGGTCCGCCCGTCCGTTTGGCTGGTGGGGGCGGGCCGGTCCTCCTGATGAAAGGGGCGATCCAGAACGGAGCGGCGGACATCCAGTTGGGCCCTGCTGCAGTGAGTTGAGTTTTGTGAAGATGGCGTGACGACCTACGGACCCTCTTCCGGCGTGACGTGCGTCACTCCGGAGGAGCTGAACCCTCGGCCGATCGCGAGTCTCCTGCCTACGTGACGTGGCCATGCCCGATTCGTAGGGCCGTGGCCGAGGCGAGATTCCGGACGGAGACATCGATGCGAGTTCGAGCCATTTCCGCCACCGCGAGTGCCCTCCTGGTGGCAACCCTGGGCCTGACAGGCTGCGAGGGAAACAAGGGCGACAACGCCGGAGGCGAAAAACCCACCTCGTCCGCGTCGGCCACTTCGAAGGGCAGCGAGGGCAAGGGCGACAGCGGTTCCGGCTCCGGCAACGACGGCAAGGGCAACGGCGGTTCCGGAAAGAGCAATTCTGGCAACAGCGACAACGGCGACATCTCCGGCAGTGGTGGCGGTGACGGCGCCGGCCAGGACGAGGCGCCGCCCTGCACCAACGACATCACCGACGTGAGCTTCGCCCTCGGGGAGGAAGGGTCCGAGACCGAGTACGCGACGTCCCATGTGACGATCGAGAACATCACTGACGAAACGTGTCTCATCACCGGCGGCATCGAGTTCTCGGCGGAGGACGCCGTGATGGTCGACAACGCGGAGCTCAGCGACAAGCCGATCGAGGTGGGGCCGGGAATGAGCGTGTCGGCCCCTGTCGCATACCCCGACGTCCCCCAGGGCGGGGAAGACCCCGACAGCTGCTTGCAGGCGAGCGAGGTCCAGGTCGCCCTGCCCGACGAGGAGTACCGCAATGTCGACGTGACCGACGACAGCGGCGACGTGGGCGTGTTCAGCGTTTGCCAGGCGGATGAGGTGAGTCTCGGCGAGCTCACTCCCTGACCTCCCGGCACGCCCGACCGTGCCCCGGGGGCCCCCGCAGATCCGGGTCGCTCCGCCTCCGGGCACGCCGCTCCGCAGCAAAGCGGCAGAGGCGACGAGCCTTGACCGACCTCGGTGGCGCCGCCCATCTTCTCCCGGCCCCCGAGACGACGCCCCCCGGGGAATTGTGTGCGCGTCATCCCGGATCGCGGATACACCGGACCGAGGGGCGTGCCCGTGACCACGATTCTCCGAGGGGCGGACCGCACTCGGCACATCGGTTGTCCTGCACGCACGACACCGATCCCGCCCGGTCCCAGTCCCCAGCCCTGACATGTTGGGTACGACACTTTTGCAAGCGCCTGCTTGCAAAAGTTAGCACGCGGAGGCAGGATTGAACCATGGCTTCACTCAACGTCGGCAACCTGGGCGAGTTCCTGCGGGAGCAGCGGCGCAGCGCGCAGCTCTCCCTGCGACAGCTCGCGGACGCCGCCGGAGTGTCCAACCCGTATCTCAGCCAGATCGAGCGCGGCCTGCGCAAGCCGAGCGCGGAGATCCTGCAGCAGCTGGCCAAGGCGCTGCGCATCTCCGCGGAGACCCTTTACGTGCAGGCCGGGATCCTCGACGAGCGGGACCGGGAGGGAGTCGAGGTGCAGAGCGCGATACTCACCGATCCGACGATCAACGAGCGGCAGAAGCAGGTGCTGCTGCAGATCTACGAGTCGTTCCGCAAGGAGAACGGACTCGTGACGGGCGACGACAAGCCGGACCACGAAGCCAGCAAACCCTCCAACTGATCCGGGAGAACCCATAGCCATGGCCATCACCGACGACCTGCGCAAGACCCTGACCGACCCGACCCCCCTCTACGTCGCGGCCGGGGCCACCGACCTCGCCGCCGAGAAGCTCCGTGAGGTGCCGGCGCTGATCGAGAAGTTCCGCGCCGAGGCTCCCGAGCGCATCGCGGCCGTACGGTCCACCGACCCCAAGGCCGTTCAGGAGCGGGTGACCAAGCAGGCGAAGGAGGCCCAGACCGTCGTCCAGGCCAAGGTGAACGAGGTCATCGGGAACCTCGACACCGACCTGAAGAAGTTCCGCGACCAGGCTCAGGACATCGCGCTCCAGGGCGTCGGCAAGGCCGCCGAGTACGCGGTCAAGGCCCGTGAGACGTACGACGAGCTCGCCGAGCGCGGTCAGCGGGCCGTCCGGACCTGGCGCGGTGAGACCGCCGAGGAGATCGCGGAGATCGCCGTGGCCGTCGAGCCCGAGCCCGAGGCCGAGGCCGAGGCCGAGGCCGAGGCCGAGGTACAGGCGTCGAACGGCAAGCCCCAGCAGCCGAAGGCCGAGCAGGCCAAGTCGGCGGGCGCGAAGAAGCCCACCCCGGCCCGCAAGCCGGTCGCCAAGAGGCCGGCAGCGAAGCCGGGACAGTGACCGACGGCGCCGGGAACGACCGGAGGGCCGGGCGCGCACCGCGTGCCCGGCCCTCCGGTCGTCGCACGGAGCCCGGTGTGCCCCCGTCCCGTGCACGGAGGCCGGTCGCCCTCCGTGCACGGGACCGGTCGCCACGGGTACGGTGGCGGGCGGGACGCAGCGCGTCCGATGGACTCACGGCTCTCTCTAGGTGGTGGACGGCGTGTTGCGTGAGGGCTTCAACGACGTACTGGACTGGCTCGCCCTCGGCGTGCTCCTGTTCACGGGGTTCGCATTCGGCGACGCCCTGCTCCGGCGCGAGGACGCGTTCCGCGCGGCGGACAAGCAGACCAAGCCGTTCTGGCTGATCATCCTCGGTCTCGCGGTCGTCGTGAACGTCTTCGAGTTCTTCTTCCTCGTGGTCATCGGGCTCATCGCGGCGATCGTCTACATCGTCGATGTCCGGCCCGCGATCAAGTCGCTCCCGGGCGGTGGCCGCGGCGGCAAGCGGCGCGGCAGCAGCTCCGACGGCCCGTACGGGCCCTTCAACGGCGGGCGCTGACCCTTGGCCATGGCGTCGGACGTGGACGCCATCAGCGTTCCCTCGCCCCGGAGGAACGTTCCCTCAAGGTCTTTCGGCCGCTGGTGCCTCAGCACTGCCCGCGGTCGAGCAGCAGCACCGCCACATCGTCGTTGAGCTCGCCGCCGTTGAGCGAGCGCGCCTCCGCCAGTGCCGCGTCCAGCAGCGCCTCCCCGCGCATGCCGGTACGGAGCAGGCGGGCCACCATCGCGACCATGCCCTCCTGGCCGAGCCGCTGCGTGCCCTGCCCTATGCGGCCCTCGATCAGGCCGTCGGTGTACATCATCAGGCTCCAGTCACCGCCCAGCTCGACCTGGAGCCGCGGCCAGCGGGCGCGCGGCAGCAGACCGAGCGCCGGGCCACCCTCCTCGTACGGCAGGAGCTGCGGCCCCAGGCCGGGGCGGACGACGAGGGGTGCGGGGTGGCCCGCCAGGCACAGCCCGGCGCGCCGGCCGTCGGGCGCGATGTCCACGGTGCAGAGCGTGGCGAAGATCTCCTCGTCCGCCCGCTCGTTCTCCAGCACCTTCTGCAGGGTGCCGAGCAGTTCGTCGCCGCACAGGCCCGCGAAGGTCAGGGCGCGCCAGGCGATGCGGAGTTCGACGCCGAGCGCGGCCTCGTCGGGGCCGTGCCCGCAGACGTCGCCGATCATCGCGTGCACCGTGCCGTCCTGCGTGCGGACGGTGTCGTAGAAGTCCCCGCCCAGCAGCGCCCGGCTGCGGCCGGGGCGGTAACGGGCAGCGAAGCGCAGGTCGGAGCCGTCGAGCAGCGGCCGGGGCAGCAGGCCGCGCTCCAGCCGGGAGTTCTCCTGGCTGCGCAGAACCGATTCGGTGAGGCGGCGGTGCGCCACGTCGGCCCGCTTGCGCTCCACGGCGTAGCGGATGGCGCGGTTCAACAACTGCTCGTCGAGCTCGTTGCGGAAGAGGTAGTCCTGCGCCCCGACGCGTACGGCCTCGGCGCCGCGCTCGGCGTCCGCCTCGGCGGTCAGGGCGAGCACCGCGTGACGCGGTGCGAGCTCCAGCACATGACGCAGCGTGTCCAGCTCGTCGCCCTCGCCCTTCCCCTTGCCCGGGACGGCCAGGGCGAGGTCGAGCAGGATGCAGTGCACGTCGTCGGTGAGCAGCCGCTCGGCCTCGGTGAGGTTGCGGGCGGTGCGGATCCGGACCCGTTTGCCCTCGGCGTCCAGCATCTCCGGGAGGTTCAGCGGAACGGCCGGGTGGTCCTCGATCACCAGCAGTGTCAGCCCGGGACCGTGAGGCGCCTCACCGGCGGCCGCGGGCCCGGAGCCGGGTATGGAGGTATGGCCGGGCCCGGCGCTGTCGACCGGCCCGGCTTGCTGCGGCAGCACCGGCCGTTCCGCCCCGGAGCGGACCGGGGTGCCGGCCGAGGCACCTCCCGCAGCGAGAGCTTCCCCTTGCTGCGGTACGGGTACGGGCATTCCTCTTCTTCCTTCCCTCCCCCCGAGGGCACAGCAAACGCCCGACGACGGACGCTGACAGGCGACCCTAGCGTTCCATCGCACCAATGCGGAATGGAGAATCGGAAACCGCACCTGTCATATGCCGCTCCTTGCTGGGCTTTTGACCGGAAGCGAGACAATCGGGGAATGACGAACATCACCCTGTCCATGGGCGACATCACGGACCAGACGGTCGATGCCGTCGTGAACGCCGCGAACTCCTCACTTCTCGGTGGCGGTGGCGTCGACGGCGCCATCCACCGCGGCGGCGGTCCCGAGATCCTCCAGGAGTGCCGGACGCTGCGCGCCTCGCGCTACGAGGACGGGCTCCCGGCAGGCCAAGCGGCGGCGACGACGGCAGGGCGGCTCCCCGCCCGCTGGGTGGTCCACACGGTAGGGCCGGTCTGGTCGGACAGCGAAGACCGGTCGGAGACACTCGCCTCCTGCTACCGCGAGTCGCTGCGCGTCGCCGACGAGCTGGGCGCCCGTACGGTCGCCTTCCCGGCCATCTCGACAGGCGTGTACCGCTGGCCGCTCGAGGACGCCGCGCGCATCGCGCTCTCGGCGGTCCGCGACGCGAAGACGACGGTGGTCACGGAGGCGCGTTTCGTGCTCTTCGGCCGGGAGGCGTACGACGCGTTCGCAACAGCATGGGACGCGCTGCGGGAGGAGCGCTGACCGGCACGCGCGGCGAACCCCCCGAGCGCACGCCCCGCGCTCCCCGCACCTGTCGCGCCGTCAACTCCTGGGCGCGGCAGGGCCGGTGGGCTGCTTGTCCGGGCGTACGACCCCGAGGATCCGCATCGAACCCGCGCCGGCGAGCGTCACCTGCCGGCCGGGCCGCGGGGCGTGCACGATCGCACCCTTCCCGACGTACATCCCCACGTGGCTCGCGTCGTGGTGATAGATGATCAGGTCTCCGGGGCGCATGTCCCGGATCCTGATGCGGGGCAACTGCCGCCACTGCTCCTGCGAGGTGCGCGGGATGGGACGGCCCGCCGCCAGCCAGGCCTGTGACGTCAGCCCGGAGCAGTCGTACGTGTCGGGGCCCTCGGCTCCCCACACGTAGTCCTTGCCGATCTGCCGTGTGGCGAAGGCGATCGCCTTGCGGCCCTTCTTCGAAGCCCGGTCGCTGATCTCGTCGAGCACGCCGGAGTCCAGCCACTTGGCCTGCGCCTCGCGGGCGACCTCGTCCTCCAGCTCGCGCAGGCGCTTCAACTCGTCCTTCTCGAGCCGTTCTTCCACCTTCTTGGCGTCCGCGAGGCGCTTCTTGATCTCCTGCTTCGCGGTGGCCTTTTTCTTTCGGTTCTCCTCGAGCTTCTGCCACTGCTCGCTCGCCGAGTGCGCGTACTCGTCCAGATCGCTCTGCGTCCGGGCCAGCGCGCCCATCAGGCTCTTCGTGGCCTGCTGGCCCTTGCGGGCCAGGTCGGCGTCGTGGAAGAACTCCTCGGGCCTGCTTCTCAGGAGGAGCTGGGCCTGGTCGGGGAGCGAACCGCCCCGGTACTGGGCGCGCGCGAGGGCGCCCGCGCGGTTCTTGAGGCGGTCCATCCTCTTCTGCGCGCGGACGATCTCCTTGGCGATGCGGACGATTTCCCGGGACTGCTTCTCGGAGGCGCTGCGGGCGGCGTTGTACGCCTCGGTGGCCGCCTCGGCCTTCCGGTAGAGCCTCTCGACCTGCTTCCGGACGTCCTCCAGGCTCCGGTCGGCCGACGGTCTCGGCGCGGGCTCGCGGGGCGCCCCGCTCGCCACTCCGGGTACGACCAGCGCACTCATCGCACAGACCAGAGCAGTCGCCGTCACGAGCCCTACGCCCATGCCCCCCTGCCGCCTCACCGGCCACCTCCTGTATCGACCGACCGATCCGCGTTGGTGTCGTGTTGTCCCCGGTGCGGATGTTGCCATGCCTCTCCGTAATGCAACAGAGGCACGTAGTGGTCTCCATCAGCAATGCAACAGAGGCACGTAGTGGTCCCCATCGGCAGAGTCGCCGCTCCGACGGTCGAGGTTCACCTCACGTTCACTCGTGCCCGTCGATCGATTCACCTGATCTGCCTAATTTCAGCCTTACCGGTGGGCCGGTGCGTCCGCCGGACCATGCGGAAATCACCCTCTCTGCTTCGCCGTCCGCCGGCGGGCCCCAGGAAGGAACCTCGAAGGTGAAGCTTCAGCGTAAGAACGGCCGCGGACTGCGCGCCCTGACCGTCGGCGCGGTCGCAGTGTCCGGTGCCCTTGTCCTCACGTCCTGCGGTTCTGACGACAACGCGAAGGACGGCGCGGCCACCAACACGGCCGCCGCCAGCAACATCAAGTGTGACGGTTCGGGCCAGCTCCTGGCCTCCGGATCCTCGGCGCAGAAGAACGCCATCGACGCCTGGGTGCAGACCTACACCACGGCCTGCAAGGACACCCAGATCAACTACAAGGACATCGGCTCCGGCGGCGGTATCACCGAGTTCCTCCAGGGCTCGACCGCTTTCGCCGGCTCCGACTCCGCACTGAAGCCGGAGGAGGTCACCGAGTCCAAGAAGATCTGCAAGGGTGGCCAGGGCATCAACCTGCCGATGCTCGGCGGCCCGATCGCCATCGGCTACAACGTGTCCGGCGTGGACAACCTGGTCCTCGACGCTCCGACGATTGCGAAGATCTTCGACTCGAAGATCAAGAAGTGGGACGACCCGGCGATCAAGAAGCTGAACCCGGACGCGAAGCTCCCCTCCACCGAGATCCAGGCGTTCCACCGCTCCGACGAGTCCGGCACCACCCAGAACCTGGGCAAGTACCTGGGCAAGGCCGCGCCGAAGGACTGGGGTTACGAGGACGAGAAGTCCTGGCCCGCCAAGGGCGGCCAGTCCGCCAGCGGTTCCTCCGGCGTCGCTTCCCAGGTCAAGCAGACCGACGGTGCGATCGGCTACTTCGAGCTCTCCTACGCGACCTCGCAGAAGATCAACACCGTCAAGGTCGACACCGGTGCCGCCGAGCCCGTCGAGGCCACCTCCGACAACGCCTCCAAGGCCATCGCGGCCGCCAAGGTCGTCGGCAAGGGCAAGGACCTCGCCATGGACCTCGACTACACCACCAAGGTCGAGGGCGCGTACCCGATCATCCTGGTCACCTACGAGATCGCCTGCGACAAGGGCAACAAGGCCGACACGCTCGACGCCGTGAAGTCCTTCCTGACCTACACCGCCAGCAAGGACGGTCAGTCGATCCTCACCGAGGAGGGCTACGCGCCGCTCCCCGAGGAGATCGCGAACAAGGTCCGCGAAACCGTCCCGACCCTCTCCTGACCTCGGTGTACGGCCCCGCCCATCTTCAGAAACAGGGCGGGGCCGTACGCCCGAGGTCACCCATCCGGTGCACCGCCGCCAGGGCCACCCCCATCAGGAGTGGTCCTCACAGACCGGAGCGAACATGGACATGACTCCCACCGCATCTGCCTCGCCACCGCCACCCGCCGCCCCCAAGGGCAAAGCCACCCGCGCCGGCGACAAGGTCTTCCTCGGCCTCTCGCGCGGCTCGGGCATTCTGCTGCTGGTGATCATGGCGGCCATCGCGGTCTTCCTCACCTACCGCGCGTACCTGGCCGTCTCCGAGGACGAGGCCAACTTCCTCACAGCCTTCGAGTGGAACCCGGCGGGGAGCCCGCCGGAGTTCGGCATCGCGATCCTGGCCTACGGCACGGTCGTCAGCTCGATCATCGCCATGGTCATCGCCGTCCCCATCGCGGTCGGCATCGCCCTGTTCGTCTCGCACTACGCGCCGCGGAAGCTCGCGGCCCCGCTGGCGTACGTCATCGACCTGCTCGCCGCGGTCCCCAGCATCATCTACGGCCTGTGGGGCGCCCTCGTCCTCGTCCCGTACCTGGGCGGCGTCAACAGCTGGCTGAGCGAGTACCTGGGCTGGACGTACATCTTCGACAAGGAGGGCTCGGGCCCGGCCCGCTCACTCTTCACAGTCGGCATCCTGCTGGCCGTGATGATCCTGCCGATCATCACCAACGTCACCCGCGAGGTCTTCCTCCAAGTGCCCAAGATGCACGAGGAGGCCGCGCTGGCCCTCGGCGCCACGCGCTGGGAGGTCATCCGCATGTCGGTGCTGCCCTTCGGCCGCTCCGGCATCATCAGCGCCTCGATGCTCGGCCTCGGCCGCGCGCTCGGCGAGACGATGGCCGTGGCCACCGTGCTCTCCCCGAGTTTCCTCTTCTCCGGCCATCTGCTGGACCCGGGCGGCGGCACGTTCGCCCAGAACATCGCCGCGAAGTTCAACGAGGCGAACGACTACGGCCGTGACGCGCTGATCGCCTCCGGTCTGGTGCTCTTCGTCATCACGCTGCTGGTCAACGGCACCGCTCGCCTGATCATCGCCCGCCGCAAGGAGTACTCGGGGGCCAACGCATGAGCAACCTCGTCATGGAAAAGCCCTCCGTCACCGGCGCCCCCGGCCCGTCCACCCTCACCCACCGCCGCCTGCCGCGCTGGGCCCCGCTCGGCATCGCCGCGGGGGCGCTCGGTGCGGGCGCGGGCATCGGCGTCGGCGCGGGCTGGCACAGCAAGGTCCAGTGGGGCCTGATCGCCGGTCTGCTCTACGTCCTCGCCACGTACGCGATCACCAGCTCCGTCGAGGGCAGGCGGCAGGCCAAGGACCGCGTGGCCACCAGCCTCGTCTGGGTCAGCTTCATCGTCGCGATCATCCCGCTGGTCTCGCTTGCCTGGGGCACGATCGACCGCGGCGCCGAGGTCCTGGACGCCGACTTCCTCTCGCACTCGATGGCCGGTCTCGGCAGCAGCGACGAGGGCGGTGGCGTCTACCACGCCATGATCGGCACCCTGGAGCAGGTCGGCATCGCGACGCTGATCGCCGCCCCGATCGGCCTGCTCACCGCGATCTACCTGGTCGAGTACGGGCGCGGCCGGCTCGCCAAGGCCGTCACCTTCTTCGTCGACGTCATGACGGGCATCCCGTCGATCGTCGCCGGCCTGTTCATCCTCTCGACCTGGGTCCTGACCTTCGACATGGGCTTCTCCGGCCTCGCCGGTGCCCTGGCCCTGGCGATCCTGATGATGCCGATCGTCGTGCGCTCCGCCGAGGAGATGCTGCGGCTCGTGCCCAACGAGCTGCGCGAGGCGTCCCTCGCCCTGGGCATCCCGAAGTGGCGCACCATCCTCAAGGTGGTCCTGCCCACCGCGATCGGCGGCATCACCACGGGCGTCATGCTCGCGGTGGCGCGCATCACCGGTGAGACCGCCCCCGTCCTGCTCCTGGTGTTCGGCAACGCGTTCATCAACAACGACCCGTTCAACGGAGCGCAGTCCTCGCTCCCGCTGTACGTCTACGAGCAGTACAAGCTGGGCACGGACGTCTCCTTCGACCGCGCCTGGGCGGCAGCGCTCGTCCTCATCGCGTTCGTCATGATCCTCAACCTGGTGGCCCGGGGCATCGCCCGCTGGAAGGCCCCGAAGACCGGTCGCTGACCGGCCGGACGAAAGAAGTAGTGATTCACATGGCCAAGCGCATCGACGTCAGCGGCCTCACCGCCTACTACGGCTCCCACAAGGCCATCGAGGACATCTCGATGACCGTCGAGCCCCGCTCCGTGACGGCCTTCATCGGCCCCTCCGGCTGCGGCAAGTCCACCTTCCTCCGCACCCTGAACCGCATGCACGAGGTCACTCCGGGAGGCCGCGTCGAGGGCAAGGTGATGCTCGACGACGAGAACCTCTACGCCTCCGGCATCGACCCGGTCGCAGTACGCCGCACGGTCGGCATGGTCTTCCAGCGCCCCAACCCGTTCCCCACGATGTCCATCTACGACAACGTGGCCGCCGGCCTGCGGCTCAACGGCTCGTACAAGAGGCGCGAACTCGACGGCATCGTCGAGAAGTCGCTGCGGGGCGCCAATCTGTGGAACGAGGTCAAGGACCGCCTGAACAGGCCCGGTTCCGGCCTCTCCGGCGGCCAGCAGCAGCGGCTGTGCATAGCCCGCGCCATCGCGGTCGAGCCCGAGGTGCTGCTCATGGACGAGCCCTGCTCGGCGCTGGACCCGATCTCCACCCTCGCCATCGAGGACCTCATCGGCGAGCTGAAGGAGCGCTTCACGATCGTCATCGTGACGCACAACATGCAGCAGGCTGCCCGAGTCTCGGACCGTACGGCGTTCTTCAACCTCTCCGCCGTCGGCCGGCCCGGCAAGCTGATCGAAATCGACGAGACGGAGCGGATCTTCTCCAACCCGTCGGTGCAGGCGACGGAGGATTACATCTCCGGCCGCTTCGGGTGATCCGGCCGGCACCTCGCCGGGCTGCGCGCCCGCTGCGCCCGGGGAGGTGCGCGGCGCGATGGGCGACCACCGGCAAGGCGGACGCGACACACCACCCATGCGGCCCGGCCGCATGACACAAGACGTCTCGCGGTGCTGCATGGCGGTGCCACCGCAAGACGAAAGGCCCGCCCCCGGCTCCCGGGGGCGGGCCCGCTCCGTGTCGGTCCGTACGGCACCGTGGGTCGGCATGCCACCGGTACGGCCCGTGATCGCCTACCGTCCGTACAGCCGCGCCGGCGCGGCACCACGCCGGCGGGTGTGCGAGGCGGCACCGGGGCCGAGGCGGGTGTGCAACACGGCGCGTGGGGGTCTGCGGCGCGTCAGCCGAAGGCGAGGTAGACGACGCCGTAGCTCAGCGCGGCGACCACCGCCGCGGCCGGCATCGTGATGAACCACCCCGCCACGATGTTCTTCGCGACCCCCCAACGCACCGCGTTCACACGCTTCGTAGCGCCGACGCCCATGATGGCCGACGTGATGACATGCGTCGTCGAGATCGGCGCATCGAACATGAACGACGCGGTGTACATCACGGAGGCGGCCGTCGTCTCGGAGGCGAAGCCCTGCGGGGGGTCGAGCTCGATGATCCGGCGCCCCAGCGTCCGCATGATGCGCCACCCGCCCGCGTAGGTACCGAGCGACAGCATCACGGCACAGATGATCTTCACCCAGACCGGGATGGGGTCGCCCGCGTCCTCGACGTCCGCGATGACGAGCGCCATCACCACGACGCCCATGGTCTTCTGAGCGTCCTGCAGACCGTGGCCGAGCGCCATGCCCGCCGCCGAAACGGTCTGCGCTATACGGAAACCGCGCTTGGCCTTGTGCGGGTTGGCCCTCCGGAAGATCCACAGGATGGCGACCATCACGAGATAGCCGAGGACGAGGCCGACGAGGGGGGAGAGGATCATCGGGATGACGACCTTCTCCAGCACACCGGTCCAGATGACCTCGGTGCCGCCCGCGAGCGCCGCACCGACCATGCCGCCGAAGAGCGCATGGCTGGACGACGACGGCAGACCGAAGTACCAGGTGGTCAGGTTCCAGACGATCGCGCCCACGAGGGCGGCGAACAGAATGCCCATGCCCGACCGGCCCGTCGGCGTCTCGATCAGCCCTTCACTGACCGTCTTGGCCACCCCGCTGCCCAGGAAGGCGCCCGCGAGGTTCATGACCGCGGCCATGGCGAGCGCGGCCCGCGGGGTCAGCGCCCGCGTGGAGACCGAGGTCGCGATGGCGTTCGCGGAGTCGTGAAAGCCGTTGGTGTACGTGAAGAAGAGCGCGACCCCGATGGTCACGATGAGCGCGAAGGTGTCCATGGCCGGGGGTCAGGACTCCTTGACCGCGATGGTCTCGACGGTGTTGGCCACATGCTCGAAGGCGTCGGCCGCCTCCTCCAGGACATCCACGATCTGCTTGAGCTTGAGGACCTCGATGGCGTCGTACTTGCCGTTGAAGAGGTGCGCCAGAAGCTTCCGGTGGATCTGGTCCGCCTGGTTCTCCAGGCGGTTCACCTCGATCCAGTACTCGGTGAGGTTCTCCATGGTCCGCAGGTGCGGCATGGCCTCGGCGGTCAGCTCGGCGGCCCGCGAGAGGACCTCGATGAGCTGGTCGACGCCCTTCGGCAGCTCCTCGATCTTGTAGAGGACGACCAGGTCGACGGCCTCCTCCATGAAGTCCATGATGTCGTCGAGGGAGGACGCGAGGGAGTAGATGTCCTCGCGGTCGAAGGGCGTGATGAAGGAGGAGTTGAGCTGGTGGAAGATCGCGTGCGTGGCGTCGTCACCCGCATGTTCCGCGGCCCGCATCCGGTCGGCAATCTCGGCCCGGGCAGAGGCGTCCGCTCCGAGCAGTTCCATCAGGAGCTTGGAGCCCGTGACGATGTTGTCCGCGGATGCGGCGAACATGTCGTAGAAGCTCGTCTCCCTGGGGGTCAGACGAAAGCGCACGTGTGTTCCTCGGTATGCATCGGATTCGGTCAGGGTGATGCTAGGCGCATCATCCGGCCACGGCTAACCGGGCGACGTTCAGTGTCACCCATCGGACAAGGTGCCCGGTCGGCGGCCCCCGACCCGGCCGCGAAATTCGGTACGATATACCCACCAGGGGTATTTACCTGGCGTAGCTCATTTTTCACGGCACATGCTGTTCCACGGCTCACACGAGCTTGCGGACCACGGAGGATCCCATGACGACCTCGGAGGCCGGCGCCTGCCACACCCCGGAGTCCGGACCGGCCACGGGGACCGGGCCGCACGGCTACACCAAGGACAAGGAGCAGCACCTCAAGCGGCTGCGCCGGATCGAGGGCCAGATCCGCGGCCTCCAGCGGATGGTCGACGAGGACGTCTACTGCATCGACATACTGACCCAGGTCTCGGCCGGCACCAAGGCGCTGCAGTCCTTCGCCCTGCAGCTTCTGGAGGAGCATTTGCGGCACTGCGTCGCGGACGCTGCGGTCAAGGGCGGCGAGGAGGTCGACGCGAAGGTGGCGGAAGCCACAGCGGCGATCGCGCGTCTACTGCGCACCTGACCGCTGGTTTTCGGCCAGGCACCGCGTTCGATACCAGCGACCGTACGACTTCCCGTGCACACCCGTGCTGCACACGTTCCCCTCAGCGACCCCCGCAGAGCGGAGACGCCTCCCCGGCGTCGCGCGCCGCGACCCTGAGCACTTCGTCGATACGGTCGGGACTGAGCCGGTCCTCGTCCGCGGACGAGGCCGCAATCATCAACTCGCCGCACAGCTCGATCTCGTCGAGGGCCACGTGGTCCTGGACCGTTGAGCCGCTGGGCAAAGGCACGTGCGTCACCTCCTGGTTCGCGAGCGCCTTCCGCGGCGCCGGCTCCTGCTGCGTTCCCTCTGTACCGGCTCTTGCATCGACTGCTCGGTGCGTGTAAGGCCCAGCGTAGGGAATCGGCCACAGGCTTCGCATGGCACGGACGGACCATTTCCAGAGGCCCATTGGGCCCCTTTCGCCGGACGGGCCGGGTCTATTGATCCCGGGCGATGTCGACGCTCGGGATCAGCACCCGGTGCCGCCCCCGCCAGGGCTTGCCCGAGCGAGGCGTCCAGGCAGGCGTCCAGGCACGGCGGCAAGCCGGGCAGACCTCGGCGGGGGCGGCACTAGCCCTGCGGAACCGCGATCTTGCCCGCGTAAATGTCGCGTTCCGGTGGCAGTTCGACGTTCACCCGGGTCCCGAACTCGTACAGCACCGTCGTCGACACCACCTCCGTGGCCTTCTGCCCGGCGCCATTGGGGAACGTGAACCGGTGGCGCACCTTCCGCAACCTCCCCTGCTCGTCGAAGTACACGTCGAAGGGCACGTCGTCATCGGAGAATCCCTTCGCGGCGGCGGTGAGAGCACCGCGCGCATGCGGCGTCGCGGCCTCGGCGGCCCGGCCGATGTGGGCCGTACCGCGGTAGTGCCGCACGGTTACCCCGTCCTCCGGGGCCTTCTCCTCACCGACGTAGCTCACCTCCCGTGCCCCGCGCAGCAGTTCGGCCGCGGAGAGCGGATCGGTGGCGCCGCCGGTGACGAGGTTCCCGTCGGCCAGACCGGTCGTGTCCACCCGCACCCACTTGTCCGCGGGGACACCCGCGCCACGATCCTTCATGTACAGCGCGCCGGGTGCGAGGAGTTCGGTGACCGGCTGGTGCTCCTCCCCGCCCGCGGCGTCCTGCGGCAGGACGACGACGAGCCGTCCGATCCGGTCGGCGTAGTCGAACGCCCCCCGGCCGCGGATCGTCACCCGGGTGCCCCCGGTCGCCGTCTCCATGGACGTACGGGCGCGTGAACTGCCGGAGCGGGCCAGCACATCGGCGGCCCGCTGCACCACGGCCGCGGCCGTCGCCTCGTCAACACTGCCCCGCTCGTCGGCAGCCGCACCCATCTCGGAGCAGCCGGTGGCCAGCAGTCCCGCCACCAGGCCGCTCACCGCCGCGGCAACGACACCACGCCTGCGTCCGTGCCGCTGCACCACCATCGCCATCGCCCGCGAACCCCCTGACAGACCAGCCGGAGCGACCCGGCCCGAAGCTCGTTCCGCTTAACGACGGTGCGGGGGCGCCCGTCACGGCCGGTACCTTGGTCCGGTGCCTCCGACGTCCCCCGAAGAACAGCCCGTCCACGACGAGCAGCACCGGACCAGTACGGTCGAGCAGGGCTCCTTCTGCATGGCCCGGTGCAGTTGCGGCTGGGCCGGACCGGCACGGCGCGCCCGCGACAAGGCGCGCGCGGACGCGGTGGGCCACAGCGAGCGCTGAGCGCAGGCCCACCCATACCCGTGTACTTCCGCGTACTTCCGCGTACTTCCGCGTGCCACTCCGGGGCCGCCCTCGGTGCCGCGCGCAGACCTGCTTTGCCACCGGCGGCGCGGCGGGACACGTCCCTTGACGAGCGGTTCGACCTTCCGCGCGCCGGGGTCGACGTGGACGTCGCCCTCGGCCCGGTGTTGCCGATTTCCCCCCACCTCGGGACCCTACGTGAGCCGTGATGACACGCCTTCCGTTCGAGCCGATGTGACGCAGATCGCCGCCCCACGCGAGGGAACCTACGTCCATCGGGCATCGCCCGGCCCCGCGCCGGGCCTCGGATGGAGGTGGGATGGACAGGCGCACGTTCCTGCAGGCCGGAACCGGAATCGCGGCCACCGCGGCCCGGTCCGTCGCGGGCAGTGGCGACGCCGGCCGCGCGGCGGAGACCGCACGCGGCCGCGCGGTGCACACGCGGCCCCATGCCCCGTCCGGAGCAGCGCCCCGTTCCGCCGACTGGTCCGTCCTCGCCCGCGGTCTCGGCGGCGGCCTCGTCCAGCCCGGCGACGCCGACTACACCAGTGCCCGCGTGCTCTACAACACCCGTTTCGACCATCTGCGCCCCGCCGCCGTCGCCTACGTCTCCGGGGTCACCGACATCGCCGAGTGCCTGGCCTTCGCCCGCCGCCACTCCGTCCCGGTCGCGATCCGCAACGGCGGCCACTCCTACGCCGGTTGGTCCAGCGGTACCGGGCGCCTGGTCATCGATGTCTCCCGGCTCTCCCGTATCACTGTCGGCGACCGCTCGGAGGCGGTCGTCGGCGCAGGCGCCAAGCTGGTCGACGTCTACTCCGGCCTCGGGGCGCACGGCGTCACCGTCCCCGCCGGCACCTGCCCCACCGTCGGCATCTCCGGACTGACCCTCGGCGGCGGCCACGGTGTCGTGTCCCGCGCGTACGGACTGACCTGCGACAGCCTGCTCGGCGCCACGCTCGTCACGGCGGACGGGAGTACGGTGCGGTGCACTGAATCCGAACACCCCGATCTCTTCTGGGCCCTGCGGGGCGCGGGCAACGGCAACTTCGGTATCGTCACCGAACTCCGTTTCCGCACCCACCGGGCGCCCGCCGCCGTCGCCGTCCGCGCGAGCTGGCCGTGGTCGAAGGCCGCCGAACTCGTCCGCGCCTGGCAGGAGTGGGGGCCGGACCAGCCCGACGAGCTGTGGTCGGCCGTGCATCTTGCCGCCGCCGCGGGCGGGGAGGCCCGCGTCTGGTGCTCGGCCTTCTCACTCGACACGTACCGGGACGCGCAGAACGCCGTCGACCGGCTGACCGGGCTCGTCGGCAGCCCGGCCTCTTCCGTGTCCCTGCGCAGCAGTTCGTATCTGGACGCGATGGTCGGCTACGCGGGCTGCGCCCGGTACACCACCGAGCAGTGCCATTTGCCCGGCGGGACCCCGGGGCACAGCCCCACCGGCTCCCTTGGTCGCGAGACGTACACCTCGCGCTCGGACCTCTACGACCGCGCGCTCCCCGCCGACGGGATCCGCACCCTGGTCGACCGGGTCGAGGCGTTCCGGAAGCTGGGCGGTGCCGGCACCGGCACGGTCCAGCTCACGGCCCTCGGCGGGGCGATCAACCGGGTCGCGCCGACGGCGACGGCTTTCGTACATCGCCGGTCCCGAGTACTGGCGCAGTATCTGGCGGCCTGGCCGGCCGGGCGGAACGGGGCGACGGCGACGACCTGGCTGGGCGACCTCTACCGGGCGATGCGCCGTCACGCCTCGGGGGCCGCGTACCAGAACTACGCGGACCCGGCCCTGAAGGATTGGCGGCGGGCGTACTACGGACCGGCCGCGGAGCGTCTCGCGCGGCTCAAGCGGCAGTACGACCCGCAGCGGCTCTTCGACTTCCCGCAGGCGCTGTGAGGGACGGCCGGGGGACGTGAGGGAGCGGGGCTGTGAGGAGCGCGGGGCTGTGGGGAAGCGCGAGGGGATGGCGGACCGTCGGGCGAGGACCGACGGGAGAGCTCGCCGCCTATGCCGCGAGGTCCTTCGCGCGGTCCCCTGACGGCGCCGGTGCACCCTCCGGGTCCGCCGTGCTCTCCGTCTCCTGCGGGTGGCCGGCGGCCGGTGATGCCCCGCCCGCGATGAGCCAGTGCCCGTGGCGCGCGTTCCCCGCGGCTCGCGTCAGCGGCGTCAGCAGCGCCATGGCCCACGGGGCGAGCAGAAGCGTGACGGCCGTGCCGAGGGCGAAGCCGCCCACGACGTCGGTCGGATAGTGCAGTCCCATGTAGACGCGGCTGAAGCCTTCCAGGAACGCCAGCGCGATGCCGACGAGTCCGAACGTCCGGTGGGCGATGAAGATGCCGACCGCGAGCGCCATGACGAGCGTGGCGTGGTCGCTCACGAACGAGTAGTCGCTCTTGCCGGGAAGGAGAACGGCGAGTCCCTGATGGTCGACGTACGGTCTGGGACGCTCGACGAAGTCGCGGATCGGGATGTTGACCAGCAGCGCGAGGCCGGCGGCGAGCGGCGCCCAGAGCAGCCCGGCTACCGCGGTCGGCGCGTCCTCCCGCCGCCTGACGTCCCACCAGCATGCCACGACCAGCAGCACCATGGCGAAGGTGATGCCGTGCTCCCCGATCCACGTCACGGTGCTGTCGAACCAGCCAGGAGCGTCCCGGGCGTATCCGTTGATCTCGTAGAGCAGGGAGACGTCGGGATTCGATCCGGTCGATTCGACTCCAGCCATGTCGCGCGGCCCCTTGTCTCCGTGCTCGTGCGTGAGTGCTGATGGCCCCCGTGCCCGCAGAGGTCCTGCATCCCCGACCAGGGAACGTCAGCGGCCCGGGCGGCGTTCCGTCCTCCATCGAACGATCACCACGACGTTATCCAAGAGTGATACATCGCCGCAGTTCAGAGACGTCCGTTCGCGCAGAGTCCCAGCATGGTCACCGACTCCGCATCAGCCGGGCAAGCCACCACCAGAGCTTCACCCGGCGTCGGCGGCGGGCAGCGCCTTCGCACCGTCCTCGGTGACCCGGGTGGCGCCGAAGTAGTCCGGCGTACCGATCTTGTCGAAGCGGATCACGGCACCGGTGTACGGCGCGTTGATCATGTAGCCGCCGCCGACGTAGAGGCCGACGTGCCGGATCGCCCGCGAATCGTTCAAGTCGTCCGAGAAGAAGACCAGGTCGCCCGGCATCAGCTCGTCCCGGTCCGGGTGTGACCCGGCGTTGTACTGGTCGTTGGCGACGCGCGGCAGCTCGATGCCCACCGACGCGTACGCCGCCTTCGTCAGACCCGAACAGTCGAAGCGGCCGCCATCGGCCGACGTGCCGTCACCGCCCCACAGATACGGCGTGCCCAGCTTCTTCTGCGCGTAGTAGATGGCCCCGGCAGCCTGGCGCGAGGCCGGGACCTTGCCCACCGGTGCCTCGAAGCTCTTGGCGAGAGTCGTGATGATCTTGACGTAGTTCTGCGTCTCGCGGATGGGCGGGACACCGCCTGCTCGGATCACGCGGTACGCGCCCGCGTTGTAGGCGGCCAGCATGTTGGCCGTCGTGTCCCCCGCGACGTCCTTCACATACTTCGCGAGCTCGCAGTCGTACGACGCCGCCGACGGGATGGCGTCGGCCGGGTCCCAGACATCGCGGTCGCCGTCACCGTCACCGTCGACGCCGTGGGTGGCCCAGGTGCCGGGGATGAACTGGGCGATCCCCTGCGCAGCGGCATGGCTCTGCGCCCGCGGATTCCAGCCGCTCTCCTGATAGAGCTGCGCGGCGAGGAGCGACGGGCTGATGGCGGGACAGAGGTTGCCCCACTTCTGCACGAGCGGCTTGTACGCGGCCGGCACCGCCCCCTTTGCCAGACCGGCGGAGCGGCCCGCTCCGCCGAGGCTCGCCGCGGCAGTGTAGGTGCCCACGACGAGGAGCGCGACGAAGGACACGCACAGCCCGATGCCGGCCCCGGAGGCCACCCAGAATTTCCGCACCCCTCAACCCTCCCCCATCCGGCCTGCGTTGGTCGCGCATCGCCTCTGTGTTTGTCCGAATCGGACCGGCTGCGGGGGCCGAGACCGCTCGGGTGCGCCCGCCGCCCACGAATCCGGTGCGCCCGCCGCCCACGGACCCGGCAGCGGATCCGGGAGCCGTTCTGCGCCGGAGACCGGCCCGGAGCGTGCGCCGATTCCTGCCCGGGATCCCGCGCCGGGTCCTGAGCGGGGACGGGAGGCGGCTCACATGCCTCCTGACCCCGGCGCTCCTGCTCACGTCGTCACCGGCGTCATTGCTGGCGTCATCACCGGCGTCATTTGCTGGCGTCATCACCGGCGTCATTGCTGATTGTCACGCTCCGTGATACACAGAGTGACAATACGGCCGCCTCCCGCGAACGGAAACCCCGCCCAAGGGGCCGCGGCCGCGCACACGCACGGGATCCGCCAAAATTTGACGCCAAGTCGACATGCGAGGGCGGCATCGTCGGCGATGATAGAGCCTGACCCGTGCCGTTCGGCAGGGGTACGGACAACTACCCAATAGGGGCGGTGAGTTTGAACATGTTCCTGGCAGCCGAAAAGGGCGACATCAACACCATCATCGGCGGCATCGCCCCGGACTGGGGACCGTTCGGGAGCCTGGGCAACGAAGCTCGGGTCATGGTCGAAGTCGTCATGGCGGTCGCGATCCTGCTCTGCCTGGCGATCGCGATCTGGGGCGCCGCCAAACAACGCATCGGGGCCACGGCGCTGCGCGACACCTTCAGCGCGGAACAGGGCAAGGGCCTCATCGTCGCGGGGCTCACTGGCGTCTTCATCATCGGCTCGCTGGGCACGCTGTTCACCATCGTCTACGGGATGGCCGTCTAGGTTCCCAACGCACCCACAACTCTCGTCCCTTCCGCTCCTCCTGCTCCTCGACGGGGGGACAAGCGCGGAGACCGCCCCGCCGTACGAACCGCGCGGGCCCGCACCACGCGCCCGTCCGGCACCACCTGTCACCACCCGTCCGTCGCGCCCACCGGCTGAGATTGCGTCCCTTTGATGTCGAGTCACCTGACGAGTCACCACACCCCGCCCACACGGGCATCCGTACGGCTACCGTCGTATGACGACGCGTCGTACACCAGCCACTGCGAGGGGGCGTCCGCGGCATGAGTCCCGGCGACGACGACTACGGACACGACTACCCGGGCGAGGCCCGGGACGCGGGCAGGGGAACGCGTACGCGCCTGCCGGAGGGAGCGGCTGACGCCCCGTACGGCGCGGCGAGACGGCCGCGGGGCGCGGGCCGCCCGTCGAGGAGCATGATCACGATCGTGGGCGTGGTCGTCCTGCTGATCGCGGCGATCGCCTTCGTCAACCGCGGGGGCGACGACAGCGGCGGCTCCGGATCGGACTCGAGCGGCGACGCGGCGAAGGCCCAGCCGACGGCCCCGACGGGCGAGAAGCCGGTCCCGGGCTCGGACGCGGGCATCGCGTCCGGCTTCCCGAAGACGGAACAGGGCGCCCAGAGCGCGGCGGCGAACTACGCGGTGGCGTTGGGGGGTGACGGGATGTTCAACGCGGAGGCGCGCAAGGAGATTGTCGACCGCGTCTACGCGCCTGACGTGGCAGCCGATCGTCAGGACGATCTGGACCGCGTGTACTCGGACGAGAAGTTCCTGGCAGGAATCGGGCTCGAAACCGACGGAAGTGCTCCGGCTGACATGACATTTGTCTCCCGCACCAACCCAATCGGCACAAGATTGGAGGATCAGGAAGGGGACACTGCCACGGTGGCCGTCTGGTTCTCCACCTTGTTCGGGCTGGCAGGAGAGGGCTCCAAGAACCCCGTCGCAGAGAGCTGGTACACCAACACGTTCCAACTGCGTTGGGTCGACGGCGACTGGAAGGTCACCGACTTCAAGCAGGAGGACGGCCCCACGCCCGTCGGCCGTGACCAGGCCGCCTCCTCGGCCGAGGACATGGCCGATGCTGTGGAAGGTTTCGGAGGGTTCACCTATGCCCGCTAATCGACGGCGAGCCCTGTCGCTGACCGCGGCTCTGGTTGGCCTCCAGACAGCCGCGTTTCTGCTGGCCTCGCGTGCCGCCGCGGACCCGTCCCCCAGCCCGAGCAACGACCCGTGTGATCTGATCCGCGGCCCCGCCCGCGACTACTGCGAGCGCGGCGACGGCGCCGCCCGCAACCCCGGGAACGTCGCCGACAACAACCCCCTCGACCCTCTCTCCTCCCTCGCCCGCGGCTGCGCGGACGCCGCCGCCTGGATCGTCGGGAAGCTGTCGAAGGCCGTCGAGTCCACCTCGGAGATCGACTTCACCAACACCGCCTTCCTCCGCCAGTACGCAGTCGTCTTCGCCGCCTCCACCATCCTCACGCTCCTCCTCTGGCTGCTCGCCGTCGCCAAGCGCGCCATCCGCGGGGTGCCGTTCACCGAGGCCGTCACCGAGGCCGTCGGCTTCCTCTGGCTGACGGTGCTCGCCTCCGCCTTCACACCGCTGATCCTCTACACGGTCGTCTCGGCGACCGACAGCATCACGGAAGTGATCGCCGCGGGCACCGGCTCCGAGACCGATGCCTTCTTCGGATCGTTCTCCGAGGCCCTTAAGAAGGGCGAGGACATCGGCGGCGGTCCGATCATGCTGATCGTCGTCAGCCTCGTGTCCGTTCTGGCCGCCGGCGTGCTCTGGCTCGAACTGGTGATCCGGGCCGCGCTCCTCTACGTCGGTGCGCTGCTCGGCACGGTCGTCTACGCGGGCCTGGTCGACAAGAACATGTGGGGCCACGTACGCCGTTGGGCCGGGATCATGATCGCCGTGATCCTCGTCAAGCCGGTCATCATCATCGTGCTCGGCATCGCCGGGGCGCTCTCCTCGTCCGAGGACGGACCCGACTCCTTCTCGGCCGTCGTCTCCGGCCTCGCGATCATCCTGCTCGCCATCTTCGCCAGCGCCATGATCTACCGCTTCGTCCCCGGCTTCGGCGACGAGATCGCGAGCGCGCGCAGCAACCGCAAGGCAGCCACAGACGGTTCCGCAGCCGCCGCCGTCATCTCCTCGCCCGCCGCCCTCGTCAAACAGGGCATCAAGACCCACAGCACCCGCAGCTCCGGCGGTGGCGGGGACGACGGCTCGTCCCGCTCCGCCCCACAGCCGGCCAACCCCGTCTCCGGCGGCGTGGCCGCGCACAGCAGCCGGAGCCCCGCGGCCGCACCCCGGACCGGTGGGGGCCACGCGGGCGCCACGCCCGCACCCCGTACGACCACCGGCACCCGCACCGACAACCGCACCGGAGGTGAAGGGCGTTGAGCACCCAGTCCCACCCGATGTCCCACCCGATCGCGCCCCGCCGCACCTATCTGATCGGCCGGGCCCGCCCCAACGCAATCATCGGCAAGAACCGGGAGACCGGCGAGATCGCGCTGATCATCGTGGGCGCGTTCATCGGCATGATGTGCGGGCTGCTCATCCCGCTCCTGCCCCTGCGCATCGCCACGCTCGCCGGCTTCCCGATGCTCGCGCTGGCCGCCGTCTATGTGCCGTACAAGGGCCGTACGTTCTTCAAGTGGTTCGAGATCAACCGCTCGTACAAACGGACCGTCAAGAGCGGCGCCACCTACCGCTCCGCCGCGCCCGAGGCGGGCACCCGCATCGACGGGCGTGAGGTCGAGATCGGCCCGCCGCCCGGCATCGGCCGGATCTCCTGGCTGTCCGCGCCCTTCGGCCCCGACGAGATCGCCGTCCTGCTGCACGCCGACCGCCGTACGGTCACGGCCGCGATCGAGATCGAGGGGCCCGGGGTCGGGCTGCGGGACAGCGAGGACCAGGAGGCGCTGGTCGACCGGTTCGGCACGCTGCTCAAGCATGTGGCCAACGGCGACGGTTTCGTGACGCGGTTGCAGATGCTGGCCCGTACGCTCCCCGCCGACCCCGACGCCCACGCCAAGGACGTCGAGCGGCGCGGCGACCGCCGGGCCCCGGGCTGGCTCCAGGACTCGTACGACCAGCTCCAGTCCATGGTCTCGACCTCGTCCGAGCAGCACCGGGCCTATCTCGTCGCCTGTATGCACTACACGCGCGAACTGGCCGCCGAGGCCCACGCCATGGCCCGGGCGACCCGTCACCGCGGCGGCAGGATCGACAGGGACGCCGGCCTCGCCGTCGTCATGGCCCGCGAACTCACCGACATCTGTGCCCGGTTGACCGAGGCCGACATCCGGGTCCGCCAGCCTCTCGGCCAGGGCCGGCTCGCCTCCCTGATCCACTCGATGTACGACCCGGACCACCCCATCGACCACATCCAGGCCATGAGCCGGCGCAACGCCTGGCCCGCCGAGCTGGACGCCATGGAGCCGACCTATCTCCAGGCCAAGACCCGGGAGTCCAGCTCCCGCGCCCCCTGGTGCCACGCCACGGCCTGGGTGAAGGAGTGGCCGCTGACCCCCGTCGGTGTCAACTTCCTTGCCCCGCTGCTCGTCCACACCCCCGATGTGATCCGTACGGTCGCCGTCTGCATGGACCTGGAGCCCACCGAGGTCGCCATCGAGCGCATGCTGACGGAGAAGACCAACGACGAGGCGGAGGCCAGCCGCGCCGCCAAGATGAACCGCACCGTCGACCCGCGCGACATCGCCCACCACGGGCGGCTGGACCAGCGCGGCGAGGACCTGGCGAGCGGCGCGGCCGGTGTGAACCTCGTCGGCTACATCACGGTGTCCTCCCGCACGCCCGACGCCCTGGCCCGCGACAAGCGGACCATCCGCGCCTCGGCGGGCAAGTCGTACCTCAAGCTGGAGTGGTGCGACCGCGAGCACCACCGGGCCTTCGTGAACACGCTCCCCTTCGCCACCGGCATCCGACGGTAGTCCGACGGTTTTTCGACGGGTAGGAGTCCCGCAGTGCCTGATCCGCTGACCGCCGTCACCGAGGCGTTCACCAGCTTCCTCTTCGGGAAGGTGGAGACCACCCGGCTCCCGGTCCGTACATCCACGGGCCAGGCGCAAGCCGTCTATCTGCCCACCGCCGCACCCGGCCTCGGCGACTCCGGCGTCATCATCGGACGCGAGGTCTACAGCGGCAAGGGCTACATCTACGACCCGTTCCAGCTCTACGGACAGCAGCTCCCGGCCCCGCACTGGCTGGTGCTCGGCGAGTCCGGCAACGGCAAGTCCGCGCTTGAGAAGACCTACGTCCTGCGCCAACTGCGGTTCCGCGACCGGCAGGTGGTCGTTCTCGACGCCCAGGGCGAGGACGGCGTCGGCGAGTGGAACCTCATCGCCCAGGAGCTCGGCATCACACCGATCCGGCTCGACCCGGTGGCCGCCGCGGACGGCGGGATCCGGCTCAACCCGCTGGACCCGTCCATCACCACCACCGGCCAACTCGCCCTCCTCCGCACCATCATCGAGGTGGCTCTCGGCCACGGTCTCGACGAGCGCTCGGGCTTCGCACTCAAGGTCGCGCACGCCTACGTCAACGAGGCCATCACCGACCGGCAGCCGGTCCTCACCGACATCGTCGAGCAACTGCGCCACCCCGGGCCCGTGTCGGCCGAGGCGATGAACGTCGACCTGGACGACGTACGCGCCTGGGGCCTGGACGTCGCACTTGTGCTGGACCGTCTGGTCGACGGCGACCTGCGGGGCATGTTCGACGGGCCGACGACGGTCGGCATCGACCTGGACGCCCCGCTCATCGTCTTCGACCTCTCCCACATCGACCGCAACTCGATCGCGATGCCCATCCTGATGGCCATCGTCGGTGTGTGGCTCGAGCACACGTGGATCCGGCCCGACCGCAAGAAGCGGATCTTCCTCGTGGAGGAGGCCTGGCACATCATCAACTCGCCGTTCGTCGCCCAGCTTTTCCAGCGGCTGCTGAAGTTCGGCCGTCGTCTGGGTCTGTCGTTCGTGGCGGTCGTCCACCACCTCTCCGATGTCGTGGACGGCGCGGCCGCGAAGGAAGCCGCGGCGATCCTCAAGATGGCCTCGACACGCACCATTTACGCGCAGAAGGCCGACGAGGCCAGAGCGACCGGCCGCGTGCTCGGGCTGCCCCGCTGGGCCGTGGAGATCATCCCCACGCTCACCCCGGGTATCGCGGTCTGGGACGTCAACGGCAACGTCCAGGTCGTGAAGCACCTGATCACCGAGGCCGAACGCCCCCTCGTCTACACCGACCGCGCGATGACCGAGGCGGGGGCGCACGAGCCGATGACGAACGAGGAGGCCTTGGCCGTCGAGCGCGCCGCGGACGCGGAAGCCGAGGAGCGCGCGGCGCGGGCGAACCGGCAACGGCGGCGCTACGCGGACGAGTCCACGGTGGCCTGAGGCGATGACGGCATCCGGAGCGCAGGGGCGCAGAGGCCCGGGCGGGCCCGGGGCCGAACGCGGCATCCCGGACGGTCTCCTCGTCGGCGTCCTCGGCTTCCTCCTCGGCCTGACCGTCCTCGTCTGGACGGCCACGGGAGTCTCCGGGCTGTTCGCCCACGGCTCCTGGCCCCACGGCGTCCACTTCGCGCGGACACCGATGGCCATGCGCCATCTGGCCGCCGAACCGCACGACATCGCCGCGGCCTGGCCGGAGACCCCGGCGGACCAGCTCTCGGGATACGGGCTGTTCTGGGGCATCCTCCTCGGCGAGCTGATGGTGCTGCTCGTCCTGGCCATCTTCGTCATAGGGACGGTGGCGCGGTGGCGAGCGGTCCGCCGCCGGAGCGCAGCGGACAGCAAGGCGGCCAAGGCGACCGCGGACCCGCCCGACGACGTCCAGGGAGCAGGCGCGTACGAGCACCGGCAGCCGGCGGACGTGCCTGCCCCCGCCCCCGTGTCCCGGCCGGACGCCACCACAGCTGCGGCCGGTGCGGGAGGGTCTCCCGCCACAGGAACTCCGGCAACCGCGGTCGAGGTCCCGGCGCCGACCCGGGCCGGGCCCACGGGGCCGGCTACGGAGCCACCCGCGCCGTCAGGACCTGCCGGGGTTGTGACGGTACCGGGGCCCGAACAGCCCGCGCCCGCCCCCGGGTTCGGCACCACGCCGCCGCCGGCGGCGGCGAGCGCAGTCCCAGCCCCGGACGCGCCCACTGCCCACGCCGCATCGCCGGTGCCGCCCGCACCGCCCGCACCGCCCGCACCACCCGCGCCGTTCGTACCGAGTCAACGCGCCCTCACCGGCCTCCACTTCACCGGGCCGCGCCCCGAGTCCCGCAGGGAGTCCGCCCTGCGCGCGATCCTGTCCGCGGAGGGCCCCGTCCTGGTCACCACATCCGACCCCGCGGTCTGGGCCGAGTCCAAGGACGCCCGCGCCAAGCTCGGACCCGTACACCTCTACGACCCGAGCCACCTGCTCGACACCCCCGCGCGCCTGCGCTGGTCGCCCTCCGCCGGCTGCGCGTCCCGCGACACCGCGGCCGCCAGCGCGGCTGCCCTGCTCGCCCCCGTGCGGCCCCTGAACAGCCTCGACTCGGCCATGGCGGACGCCGCCGAAACACTGCTGCGCTGCTGGCTGCACGCGGCGGCGATCGACGGCCGGGCGTTCCGCCAGGTGCACCGCTGGGCGTCCGGCAGCTCGGCGCAGGACGCCGTGCGCATCCTCCGTACGCACCCGCAAGCCGCCTCGGGTGCCGCGGGCGAGCTGGAGGCGACCCTCACCGGCTACCCCGAACGCCGGGAGGCCGCCCAGGAGTTGACCGTCCGCGCCCTCTCCGCGCTCTCCTCGATCCACATCAGGGACGCGTGCAATCCGAACCGCGCGGACTCCCTGGCGCTGGAATCTTTCGTCGCCGAAGGGGGAACGCTTTACGTGGTAGGGGAAGCGATCGAGGATCCGCGGACCCACCCGGGTGCGATGCCCTTGCTGACGGCACTCGTCTCGAGCGTGGTCGAGCGCGGCCGCCGCATGGCCGTACGGTCATCCGCCGGTCGGCTCGACCCACCACTCACGCTCGTCCTCGACGACATCGCAGCCGTCGCCCCGTTCCCCCAACTCCCGGACCTGCTGGACGAAGGCGAGGCACGGGGCCTGCTCGCGCTCGCGCTGCTGCGTTCCGAGGAGCAGGCGAGAGCACGCTGGCCACGGCGCACCCTGCTCCCCGGCGGATGACGGCGGTTCCCGGCCGGGCGCGGACTGGTGGTCTCCGGCCCAGGCTGCTGATCGTCCGGGCTCAGGGCCGCTGGAGCACCATCTCGTACTCGGTCTCCTCCGGCACCGGCGGGAACGCCATCGTCTCCCCGGTCCTCACGAAACCGATCCGCCGGTAGAACGCCTCGGCCCGGGGATTGTCGCCATGCACCCAGAGCCGGATCCGCTCGGCCGCGGAGTGCTCCCACGTCCAGTCGATGGCCGTACGGAGCAACTGCTCGGCGGCACCCGTACCGCGGTGCTCGGGCCGTACGTACACGCTGACCACATGCATCTGCGGCGGGCGGCTCACCGTCTCATCGACGATTCCCCCTGCGCCGAGAGGGGACGACACGGGAACGTTCGTCTCGTCGAGCAGGGCGAGCATCGCGACCCATGTGCCGTGCTCGTCCGCAGCGATCACATTGGTGGCCGCCCCGCCGTCGGCGATGGGCGTGGCACGGCCGCGCCAGAACTCGTCGGACTGAGCGCTGCTGAGCTCGTAACTGTCCACGAACGCGACACGCGCCACAGGATCAGCCAGAGCCGCGAGCCGCAAGGCCCTCAGCTCGACCCAGTCCTCGGCGCGCACCGTCCGTATGTCGTACCCCATGCCTCGATGCTCGCACCCGTGGGGCCGGGGCGCGCACCCTGCCCCCCGTACACCCCCGGCGACGGACGGTGTTGACCTCGGAAAGCGCCGATTCTAGGGTCCTGCCGGTTCGGGGAATCACATTCCACAAGTTCTACGGGGCCGGGATGGCCCGGGAGGGGAGGGCGACTGTGAGCGCCCGCATGAACGCGGCGATCTGTATGTCCCGGGAATGCGCGGCCGCTGTGCTGCCCCCGGACCTCCGAGAGCGACTGGCCCGGACCGTCGATCCGGCGCCCGACCTCACCCCGGCCCATCTGACGGCGCTCGCCTCGAACCCTGCCGGGCGAGATGCCCTTCACGCCGCCGCCCTCCTCGCCGAGACGGACCTTCTCCTCACCGGCTGGGGATGCCCGCCGCTGACCGAGGACGTCCTCGCTGCGGCGCCTCGTCTACGCGCCGTCATCCACGCCGCGGGTTCGGTGAAGGGCCATGTCCCACCAGCGGTCTGGGAACGCGGCATTACGGTTTCCTCGGCCGCCGAGGCCAACGCGGGTCCGGTAGCCGACTTCACCTGCGCCACGATCGCCCTGGCCGCCAAACAGGCCATCCCAGCCGCGGCTCACTACACCACCGGGTGGCCCGAGTTCACCGAACGCGAGGGCGCGGACAGCCGTACGGTCGGCATCATCGGCGCCTCCCGTATCGGACGCCGCGTCATCGCCGCACTCACCGCCTCCGACGCCGGATACACGGTGCTGCTCGCCGACCCGTACATCACCCATGAACAGGCCGCCATGCTCGGCACGAAGCTGGTCCGGCTGGACGAACTCTGCCGCCGCAGCAGCATCGTCAGTGTGCACGCCCCCGAACTCCCGGAAAGTCAGCACCTGTTGAATGCCGAATTGCTGGCACTGCTCCCTCGCGGTGCCACGGTCATCAACACGGCACGCGGCACACTCATCGACACCGATGCACTCACCCGCGAATGCGCCAGAGGACGGATCAACGCCTGCCTGGACGTCACACATCCCGAACCACTCCCGCCCGGCCATCCATTGCTCAGCCTCCGCAATGTCCTTGTCACGCCGCACATCGCGGGCGCCCAGGGCAGCGAGGTCCGGCGGCTGGGCGCGTACGCGATCGCCGAGACCGAGCGGTTCGCACGAGGAGAGCGGCTGCACGGTCTCATCACGGCAACGGATTTGTCGCGCATCGCGTAGACGAGCAAAAGTGCTCAACGCAGAAATGCCTCAACCCCCGGGCGATGCCCGGGGGTTGAGGCCAATAATTGTTCGGCGGTGTCCTACTCTCCCACAGGGTCCCCCCTGCAGTACCATCGGCGCTGTAAGGCTTAGCTTCCGGGTTCGGAATGTGACCGGGCGT
>NZ_JBFAYQ010000028.1:0-94626 GCF_040681345.1 Streptomyces sp. NPDC051776
TCATGGCCACGATCTGCTGGGCCAGTACGTCCAGCGGGTTGGCCGGGACGCGCAGGGCCTCGATGGCACCGCTGCGCATCCGCTCGGTGACGACGGCCGCCTGCACCAGATCGCCGCGGTACTTGGGGAAGACGACGCCCGTGGAGACCGCCCCCACCTGATGGCCCGCGCGGCCGACACGCTGCAGCCCTGAGGCGACGGAGGGCGGCGACTCGACCTGGACGACGAGGTCGACGGCGCCCATGTCGATGCCAAGCTCCAGGCTGGAAGTGGCGACCACGGCAGGCAGGCGCCCCGCCTTGAGGTCCTCCTCGACCAGCGCCCGCTGCTCCTTGGACACCGAACCGTGGTGGGCGCGCGCCATGACCGCCGGGCTTCCCTTGGCTGCACCCGAACCGCCCATCAGCTCGGCGGGGGAGTGGTGCTCGGGGGCCGGCTCGCCGGTCTCCCGCTCGTAGGCGATCTCGTTGAGCCGGTTGCACAGACGCTCGGCGAGACGACGGGAGTTGGCGAAGACGATCGTGGACCGGTGGGCCTGGACGAGGTCGGCGATCCGCTCCTCGACATGGGGCCAGATGGACGGCTTGCCGGCCCCCGACCCGCTCTCCGGTTCGGTGGCGGGGGAGGCGCCCAGCTCGCCCATGTCCTCCACGGGCACGACCACCGACAGGTCGAACTCCTTGCCGGACGGGGGCTGGACGACCTTGGCCGTGCGCTGCGGCGAGAGATAGCGCGCCACCTCGTCCACCGGACGCACGGTCGCCGACAGCCCGATGCGCCGGGCCGGACGCTCCAGCAGCTCGTCCAGCCGCTCCAGCGACAGCGCAAGATGGGCACCCCGCTTGGTGCCCGCGACGGCGTGCACCTCGTCGACGATCACCGTCTCGATCCCGGCCAGCGCATCGCGGGTGGCGGAGGTGAGCATCAGGAAGAGGGACTCGGGGGTGGTGATCAGGATGTCCGGAGGACGGTTCGCCAGGGCACGGCGCTCGGCCGCCGGTGTGTCACCGGAGCGGATGCCGACACGCACCTCAGGCTCCGGCAGCCCGAGCCGTACTGACTCGTGCCGGATGCCGGTGAGCGGGCTGCGCAGATTGCGCTCGACGTCCACCGCGAGGGCCTTGAGCGGCGAGACGTACAGCACCCGGCAGCGCTTCTTCGTCTCCGCGGGCGGCGGCGCGCTCGCAAGCCCGTCGAGCGCGGAGAGGAAGGCGGCCAGCGTCTTGCCGGAGCCGGTCGGGGCGACGACCAGCACGTCCGAGCCCGCGTCGATGGCCCGCCACGCTCCTGCCTGGGCGGCCGTGGGCGCGCTGAAGGCCCCCGTGAACCAAGCCCGGGTCGCGGGGGAGAACGCGCCGAGGGCCGACACCGCATCGTCCGACATGCTCCCCATCCTGCACCCGGCCACTGACAACGAGCCCGGTCCGCAGGTCGGCGTGGACCGGGCGGCAGGCCGGCGTCCTTCCGCTCCGCTGCACAATGGCGGTATGGCGCGGCAGGAGAAGGCACGGCACTGGCGGTACCCGGAACTGCCCGGCGTCGACCTGCTGAAGGCCCAGTACGTGCACAAGACCTTCGTCCGGCACACCCACGACCCCTTCGTCATCGCCGCGATCACCCAAGGAGTGGAGACCTTCAGATGCGGCGGGACCTTGGAGCGGGCCGGGGCCGGCGGGCTGGCGCTGGTGAACCCCGGCACTACGCACACCGGCCAGGCCGGCGTCCCGGAGGGCTGGACCTACTCGGTGCTCTACCCGGAGCCGGAGACGGTCGCCGCGATCGCCGCCGAGACCACGACGATCCGTGGTACCGCCGGCTTCGCCTCCGCCGTCGTCGACGACCCGTACGTCTGCCACCTGGTGACCGAGGTGCACCGGGCCGCCGAGGAGGGCAACGCGCTCGCGGCGGACACTCTGCTCAAGGTCGCTGTCGCCCGGCTGCTGCGGGTCAACGGCGGCACCCTTCCGGTGCGCGGTGCGCGCACCGCGGGTGCGCGCACCGCCGAGCGTGCCCGGACGATCCTGGAGCAGCGGATGGCCGATCCGCCCTCTCTGGAGAAGCTCGCGGCCGAACTCGGCACGAGCCCGTTCGCGCTGCTGCGGGCCTTCCGCGACCTGTACGGGATGCCGCCGCACAACTGGCTCACCGACGCCCGGGTGCGCCGGGCCCGACATCTGCTCGACTCCGGCACGGCCCCAGCCGAGGCGGCCGTCACGGTCGGCTTCACCGACCAGCCGCATCTGAACCGGCACTTCAGCCGGATCGTGGGCGTGCCGCCCGGGGCGTACCGGCTCGAGCGGACCCGGTTCCGCGGTGCTGCGACGGAGCGGAGCGTTGCGGCCGCAAGAACGTACAAGACCGGGGACCGCCCCGGCTCGTAGCGTGCGGTGCGTGGCACGAGAACGAACTCCGATACGCCCCGGTGACCGGGAGACGGCTCCTCGGGACCGGGACACGGGCCTCCGGGACGAGAAGGCGATTCCCCAGGACAGCCCTCGGGACAGGGAGGCGGTCCTCCGGAACCCCCGGGACCCGAAAGCCGCCCGCCCCCGGGCGCGCTCCGATGCCGCGGTGGTGCGCGACGCCCTGGGCGTCGGCGTCGCCGTCGGTCTCTCCGGCTTCGCCTTCGGCGTGACATCCGCGGGCGCGGGATTGACCCTCCTGCAGACCTGCGCGCTCAGCCTGCTGGTTTTCACCGGTGCGTCCCAGTTCGCGCTGGTCGGCGCACTCGCCGCGGGCGGCAACCCGCTCACCGCGGCCGCCGGCGCCTTCTTCCTGGGCGTGCGCAACACCTTCTACGGGCTGCGGCTGTCCCAGCTCCTGCGGATCCCGCGCGCCCTCCGCCCCCTGGCCGCCCACTGGGTCATCGACGAGACCACGGTGGTGACCCTGGCCCAGCCGGACCGGCGCAGCGCCCGGATCGGCTTCACCGTCACCGGGCTGAGCATCTACGTGCTGTGGAACCTCACCACCCTGCTCGGGGCGGTTGGGGCCTCCGCCCTTGGGGACCCGGATGCCTGGGGGCTGGACGCCGCGGGGCCGGCGGTGTTCCTCGCGCTGCTCGCGCCCATGCTGCGCACCACGCTGGAACGCGCGGTGGCGGGGCTCGCCGTGGTGTTCGCCCTGGTGGGGCACCCGCTGCTGCCCGCAGGTGTGCCGGTGCTGCTGTCGGCCCTCGCCGCGCCCGTGGTCCTCGCCCTCCACGGGCTCCGCACACGGCGCGCGGGCACGGACGGGGAGGCGGACCGATGAGTGTCTGGATCGCGATCGGCGCCACCGTCGTCGGCTGCTACGCGGTCAAGCTGCTGGGTCTCTCGGTGCCCGCCGGTGCACTGGAGCGCCCCCGCATCAAGCAGCTCGCCGCGCTGATCCCCGTCGCCCTGCTCGCCGCGCTGATCGCCATCCAGACAGTCGGCGCCGACGATCGCACGCTGGTGCTCGACGCCCGCGCGGCAGGGCTCGCGGGGGCCGCGGTCGCGCTGGTGCTGCGCGCCCCCTTCCTGGTGGTCGTCGCCGTCGCGGTGCTGATCACCGCGGGCGTACGGGCACTGGGCGGTTAGCCGCATAGCGTCCGTACGCCCCGGGGGCGGGGATCCGGCTACGCGGGCCGGTCCTCGAGCGGCCGGCCGTGGGCGCGGAGCGCCAGCAGCGCGTCGACAGTGACCATGGGACGGCACTCCAGAGCCGTGCCGGGCGCCCAGGAGCGCCAGCGGATGGGCCAGCCGCCGTCCTCCTCCTGACCTGCCGCCAGGAAGTCCAGCGACCGCTCCATCTCCGCGTCACTGAACCAACGGCGGGCGAGCGAGCCGGGCGTGCGCGCGAAGTCGTGGGCGTAGTGGTGCTCGCCCGGGCCGTACCCTTCGGGCACCGGGTGGTCATCGGCCCCCTCGGGATCCACGACCACCAGGTCCTGTTCGCGCACCAGCCGCCCGAGCCGCTCCGCCGCGGCTTCGGCGCGGTTCCGGTCCGGGACGCCGTCCAGGAAGGCGACCGCGGCCATGATCTCGTACGGGTGGGACTTCTCCAGCGACTCGACGGCCGCCCAGCAGAAGTCCGTGGCCCGGAAGAGCCAGGCGTGCCACACCTCGTTGCGGTGCAGCAGGCCCACGACGGGGCCAGTCGCCAGCAGGTCGCTCTGCGGGTGGTCCACGACCGGGATCCAGGGGGCGGCCGGGTAGCCCCGGAGGGACGGGTCGATCGCGGGCAGCGCGCCGTCCTCGGTAGAGATCGTCGTCAGATAGCGGCAGATCCGCTCCACCCGCTGTCCGCCGCAGCGGCCGATGGAGTCCAGCACGCGGAGCGCGTGCGCGGTGTGCAGGGGCTGGCTGACCGGACCGCGCAGATCGGGCTCCAGCGCGTGGCCGTAGCCGCCGTCGCCGTTGCGGTAGGCGTCAAGCGCCGTCTCCACGGCGTCGGCCGCCGGGGAAAGGTCCGCCTCCCCGGACGCGCCTGGGGTGCCGGAGAGGAAGTGGTACGCGAAGGTGCGCTGCTCGAGCACGCGTGCGGTGAGCCAGACGAAGTGCTCGGCGCGGGCGAGAGGGGTTCCGGATCGGGCCATGTCCCCGACCGTATGGGGAAAGCGCGCCGGGTTCCCCGGGAGCGCGAGGCTGCAATCCCTGAGCGGGATACTGGGCGCATGCGGTTGACGGTCTTCTGGCAGCGGATGGCGGATTACTTCGGCGAGGCGTACGCCGACTCCTTCGCGCGCGATCATGTGATGTCGGAGCTCGGGGGCCGGACCGTGCACGAGGCACTGGCCGCCGGGTGGAACGCGAAGGACGTCTGGCGCGGTGTGTGCGCCGCCATGGACGTTCCTGCGGACCAAAGGTGACAGAGGTGGGTCACACTGGCCCGATGGATGCGACGGAAGAAGCGGCCCGCGAAGGCGCTCGGGGCGGTGCCCGCGACGGCGCTCAGGGTGGTGCTTCCGAGGCGGGGAGACCCGGCGGGGCGGCGGCTCCCCGCGAGCGGATGCCGCGCTGGCTGCCCCGCGCCATCGTGCTGGCCCTCGCCCTCTTCGCCTGCTTCCAGCTGGCGAACTGGGCTTTTCACCAGCTCATCGGGCTCCTGGTCAACATCCTCATAGCGTTCTTCCTGGCGCTCGCCGTGGAACCTGCCGTGGACCGCATGGCAGCGCGCGGCGTACGGCGAGGGCTGGCCACGATGCTGGTCTTCCTCGCGGTGATCGGCTTCTTCGCGGGGTTCTTCGTCCTGCTCGGCTCGATGCTGGCCGGGCAGATCGTGACCATGGTGGAGCACTTCCCGCAGTATCTGGACTCGGTGATCCGGTGGATCAACGAGTCATTCCGGACGAATCTGTCCCGCGTCGAGATCCAGGACAGCCTGCTCCGCTCGGACTGGCTGAAGAGGTACGTGCAGAACAGCGCCACGGGCGTGCTGGACATCTCCACGACCGTGCTCGGCGGGCTGTTCCGGGTCCTGACCGTGCTGCTCTTCTCCTTCTACTTCGCCGCCGACGGGCCGCGGCTGCGCCGCGCGCTGTGCTCCGTGCTGCCGCCCGCCCGGCAGACGGAGGTGCTGCGCGCCTGGGAGATCGCGGTCGCCAAGACCGGCGGCTACCTCTACTCGCGCGGGCTGATGGCCCTGATCTCCGGTGTCGCGCACTACGTGCTGCTGGAGTTCCTCGGCGTCCCGTACGCGCCGGCGCTGGCGTGCTGGGTGGGTGTGGTCTCGCAGTTCATCCCGACCATCGGCACGTATCTCGCGGGTGCGCTGCCGATGCTGCTGGCCTTCACGGTGAACCCCTGGTACGCGCTGTGGGTGCTGTGCTTCGTGGTGGTCTACCAGCAGTTCGAGAACTATCTGCTGCAGCCGCGCATCACCGCCCGGACCGTGGACATCCACCCGGCCGTGGCCTTCGGCTCGGTGATCGCGGGCACAGCGCTGCTGGGCGCGGTCGGCGCGCTGATCGCCATCCCGGCGACTGCGACGCTGCAGGCGTTCCTGAGCGTGTACGTCAGGCGGTACGAGGTCACCGACGACCCGCGAGTGCAGGGGCGCCCGCGGCGGCGCACGATCGCCCCGGCGCTGGCGAAACTCCGCCGGGCGTGGCGCGGTTGACACCAAAATCGAACATCCATTCTCATGGTGGTCCGGCCCGGTTTTCCACAGGCCGGACGACGCCCGAGCGCATTGTCAGTGCCAGGCGCTAGCGTCGTTGACGTGAAGCGATCGACTCAAGCAAACCGGGTGGGACCCATGGCAGGAACCGACCGCGAGAAGGCGCTCGACGCCGCACTCGCGCAGATTGAACGGCAATTCGGCAAGGGCGCCGTCATGCGCCTGGGGGAGCGGCCGAACGAGCCCATCGAGGTCATCCCCACCGGGTCGACCGCTCTCGACGTCGCGCTGGGCGTCGGCGGCCTGCCGCGCGGCCGCGTCGTCGAGGTCTACGGTCCGGAGTCCTCCGGCAAGACGACTCTGACGCTGCACGCGGTGGCAAACGCCCAGCGCGCGGGCGGCACGGTCGCGTTCGTGGACGCCGAGCACGCCCTCGACCCCGAGTACGCGAAGAAGCTCGGTGTGGACATCGACTCGCTGATCCTGTCCCAGCCGGACAACGGCGAGCAGGCGCTGGAGATCACGGACATGCTGATCCGCTCCGGCGCCCTCGACCTCATCGTCGTCGACTCGGTGGCGGCCTTGGTGCCGCGCGCGGAGATCGAGGGCGAGATGGGCGACTCCCACGTCGGCCTCCAGGCCCGGCTCATGAGCCAGGCCCTCCGCAAGATCACGGGAGCGCTGAACCAATCGAAGACCACCGCGATCTTCATCAACCAGCTCCGCGAGAAGGTCGGCGTGATGTTCGGCTCGCCGGAGACGACGACCGGTGGCCGGGCCCTGAAGTTCTACGCTTCGGTGCGTCTGGACATCCGCCGTATCGAGACCCTGAAGGACGGCACCGACGCGGTCGGCAACCGCACCCGGGTCAAGGTCGTCAAGAACAAGGTCGCGCCGCCCTTCAAGCAGGCCGAGTTCGACATCCTCTATGGACAGGGCATCAGCCGTGAGGGCGGGCTCATCGACATGGGCGTCGAGCACGGCTTCATCCGCAAGTCCGGCGCCTGGTACACGTACGAGGGCGATCAGCTCGGCCAGGGCAAGGAGAACGCCCGCAACTTCCTGAAGGACAACCCCGACCTCGCCAACGAGATCGAGAAGAAGATCAAGGAGAAGCTGGGTATCGGAGTGAAGCCGGACGCCCCGGCGGGTGAGCCCGGCGCGGATGCGGCGGCTGCCGCGGGTGCACCGGCCGAGCCGGCGGCAGCGGCCGCCCCCGTGACCAAGGCCACGAAGGCGACCAAGGCCGCCGCGGCCAAGAGCTGATCCGTGACGCGTCGCACCGACTGGGGGGACGTCGCCTCCAGCGGCACCGGCAGTGATGGCGGGGACGTTTGCACGGGTAGCGGTGCCTCTTCTTCGTCGAGGGCCGAAGAGGGGGCGCCGCGCAGCCCCGAGGAGCAGGCGCGGGCGATCTGCCTGCGCCTGCTCACGGGGACTCCCCGGCCCCGCAAGCAGCTCGCGGACACGTTGCGCAAGCGCGGCATCCCTGACGCCGCCGCCGAGGAGGTGCTCTCCCGGTTCGAGGGTGTGGGACTGATCGATGACGCGGCGTTCGCCGATGCATGGGTCGAATCCCGGCACCACAGCCGGGGGCTGGCCCCAAGAGCACTGGCGCGTGAACTGCGCACCAAGGGCGTCGACTCGGCGCTGATCGACGAGGCCGTCGGGCAGCTCGATCCCGAGCAGGAGGAGCAAACCGCCCGGGAGCTGGTCGAGCGCAAGCTCCGCGCCACCCGCGGTCTCGACCGGGAGAAGCGCATCCGCCGCCTCGCCGGAATGCTTGCCCGTAAGGGCTACGCGGAGGGGCTCGCCCTGCGCGTAGTGCGCAGCGCGCTGGAGGAAGAGGGCGAGGACCCGGAGCTGCTGGAGTACCACCTGCCGGACGGCTGACGCCTTCCGCGCGCCGCCATACCGCCCGCCGTCCCCCTCGGGTTCCGGTCGAGCGTCGCCCTGTCGGTCGGCGGCGCAGCCCCGGCGGGCGACGCGAGGTTCGGGTGGGGGCCGCCGAGGTCGGGGGCGGGCGACGCGACGTCCGGGCGGAGGACGCCGAAGTTCGGGAGACGAGGCCGAGGTCCGCGGTCGTGGAACGCCGTCCGTCCGATGCACCGACAGACGCGGGCTACGCGGACGCTGGCGGAGTGATGGGGAGCCCCGCTGCCCGCCATGCCTGGAAGCCGCCGTCCAGGTCCGTGGCGCGGCCGAGCCCCAACTGCCGCAGCGAGATGGCCGCGAGACTCGATGCATAACCCTCGTTGCAGACCACGATCACCCACAGGTCGTGGCTCGTCGCCTCCGCGGTGCGGTGGCTGCACTGGGGGTCCAGCCGCCACTCGAGCTCGTTGCGCTCCACGATCAGCGCACCCGGGATGGTGCCGTCGCGCTCGCGCAGCGCCGCGTAGCGGATATCGACCAGCAGCGCACCACCGGAAGCGAGGGCCTGCGCGGCCTGTTCGGGGCTGAGCCGGTCCAGCGCTGCGCGGTTCTCCTCCAGCAGGGCGTCGATGCTTTTCGGCGCAGGGCCTCCGGGCGCCTCGCTCATTCCCACGCCTCCGCTTCCTCGACGGCCTCCAGGCGAAGCAGTGCCCCCGTACGGCTGTAACGCCGCATCAGGGGCAGCGGCGGGTAGTACGCGTGCACGGAGACGGCGTGTTCGCCGGGGGCGAGGTTGAGCACTTGGTGCACATGGTTCGGGCCGAACGCGCGGCCGTCGCCGGCGGGCATCCGCCGCTCGCGGTCGACGTCCTCGGCCAGTTCGAGCGTGCGCCAGCCCTCCGTGGGGAGCTGGGCGGCGAGGGACTGCTCGGTGAGTTCGCCGGCGGCGATCGCGAAGGCTCCGCGCGAGCCGCCGTGATCGTGCCAGCCGGTGCCGGTTCCCGGGGGCCAGGCGATGAGCCAGGCCTCGCTGCCTCCGGGGCCCTCGAGCCGCATCCAGGTGCGGCCATCGCGGTCGAGGGGGAGCGAGGCGATCAGGCCCCGGTCGGCGGCGGCGCGGCGGGCGAAGTCGAGCAGGTCGCCCGCTGTGGGGCCGGTATCGGCAGCGGCAGGGCCGGTAGCGGGAGCCAGGGGGACGGTCGCGGCTGGGGTGGATCCGGATGCTGCCGGGGCCACGGGCGAGGGCGCGACCGCAGCCACGGGCGAGGGCGCGGATGCGGAGACGTCGCCGGGGGCGGCGGTGGAGAGGGGAGACACAGGTCCGTCCGTAAGTGATCGCGAGGGGGCGCGGGATCGGTGGCCGCGCAGGGACAGTGCGGATCAACAGGACGGACGACACACGCAGCCCGCGTAGCGGAGGAGGTCCACATGGACCCTCCGCCAGAAGCCGGGCCGGGTGTCAATCACGTTCCGGAGTGAACCACGCACCAAATGACCCGGTCAACTCAGCGCGCACGTGGGACGAACCACAGCGCCCGGCCCTCAGGGCCTTTCGGCCCTCCCGTGTCACCAGTGGGCCGAAGCCGTCCCCGCGGGCCCGGGCGCGGAAGCCCTCTGAGCCGGACCGGGCGTGGACGTCTTCTGCACCGGACCGGGCGTGGACGTCTTCTGCACCGTGGACGTCTTCTGTGCCGGTTCCGGCGTGGAAGTTCTCTGCGTCGGTCCCGGCGTGGACGTCGTTTCCGTCGCCCCGGGCGCTGAAGCCGACACCGCCCGCCCTGGTGTTGCCGAGGCCGCACTGCGGTCCGTGGCCTGCGGCGGTACGGCAGTGCCCCCGCGCGCCGCGTCCGCGCACGCGTACAGCTCGGCCGGCCGGACGCCGGACATCGCGGCGACCAGGTGCCCGTCGGGCCGAACGAGGAGCACGGTGTGCGCGGCCGCTCCCGGGTAGCCCTCGGTGACGAGCAGTTCGGCCCTGACGGGCAGCGCGGCGATGGCCGCCGCGAGCCGCGGCATCAGGCCCGCGCTCACCCAGTGGCGGCGTTCCCACACGGCCGTCCCGGGAGCCACGAGCAGGACGAGCAGATCGCGGCCGAGCCGGTCGCGCAGCCGGGCGGACGAGCCGTCGGGTGCCGTGACCGTGACATCGGCGACGGGGGCGCCGGGCGCGGTCGCCACGCGCACCGTGCCTTCCGGGGGCTCGGGTGCGAGGGGTGAGCGTGCGTACACCGGCGGGGCGCCCAGCGGTCCGAGCCCGATGTGACCGTCCGTCAGGAGCACATCGTGTCCCCGCGCACCGCCCGGCACCAGTGACCGCCGTACGGCCGGCCAGCTTCCGCCGCCGCGCACCAGCGGCAGCGCCTGGTCCGCCGCGCGCAGCCGGGACCCGACCGCCGCGCGGCGCTCTGCCTGGTAGCTGTCCAGAAGCGCGTCGGAGGCGTGGCGGTGCCAGACCAGGGCGAGCTTCCAGGCGAGGTTGGCGGCGTCGCGCAGTCCCTCGTCGAGGTCCTGCGTGCCCAGTGCGCCGAGCAGATGGGCGGCACCACCGGCCAGGAAGGCGCGGCCCACACGCCAGCGTTTGGCAAGGCGGTGGTGCACGGTGTGGACGCCGGCGTCCAGCAGGTCGTACGGCGGGGTGCCGTCGCACCACAGGCCGAGCGTGTCCCGGATCCGCGCGACCAGGGCTTCGGGCGTGACCAGTTCACCGCGCGGTGGCAGCAGCCAGTCCAGCCGCCACAGGCCCCCCGGCAGCGGACGGGCCGTCACCTCCCCGCCGAGGGACGGCGAGCGGTGGAGCACGGCCTCACCGGGCCAGGGCAGTTCGGCCCGCAGCGCCGCCACGGCGTGCCGCTCGACGGCCGTACGTCCCGGGAAGCGGATCTCCAGCAGCTTGCGGACGGTGGAGCGCTGGCCGTCGCAGCCGATGAGATGGCTGCCGCGCCACCATGTGCCCGCGCCCGGGGCCTCCGGCCCGCCGGGGGAGCCGCCGGTGGGCCGGGTGTGCGCGGTGACGCCGTGGTCGTCCTGTTCGAGGGCGTCGAGCTTGCTGTGGATGGCGATCCGTGCAAGCCGCTCGCGGGAGAGCGCGGCCCGCAGACGGCGGGTCAGGATGTGCTGCGGTACGTGCAGCGGGGACTCCGGGGGCTCCTCCGCTTCCGCTGCCGCGCCCCTGGCGGGGATGGCCGTCGCCGGGCCCGGCTCGCCGAACTCGATCCGGCGGCTCACCTGCCTGCGCCGCACCGTCCGCCAGGCACTCCAGCCGCAGCCCTCCTCGGGCGCGGGCGCGCAGCCCAGCCGCCGCAGAAAGGCGGCGGTGTCCCGGCGGAGGAGGATGGTGCGCGCGGTGCGCGGCTCGTCGTGACCGGGGCCCTCGTCGAGGACGACGACGGGCACACCGTGGCGCGTGAGAGCCAGAGCGGTGGACAGCCCGACGGGCCCGGCGCCGACGACGATCACCGGGTCCACGGCGCGACTCCCAGAGCCGTACGGGACGTACAGAGGGTGCCAAGAGAAGCCCGGTGCGCGATCACAGGAAAAAGTATGCAGCCCCTCGCGGATGCGTGCACCAAGAGACATCTGCAGCGGCGCGATGAGCGCCACTGCAGATGCCGATGGGACGTCAGACGCCTCGTGGGACGGGGTTCCGGACGAACCGTCAGACCTTGGTGGCCGGCGGTTCCTCCGCGGACGGACCGGGGCGGTCCGTGTCCAGCACACCCGGCGCCTCGGCCGGTTCGGCGGCCGCTGCCACGGAAATGCCGGTCTTCGCACGGCGCCCGCGCTTCTCGATCCAGGTGGCGAGCGAGGAGAGGGCCAGACACATCGCGACGTAGATCGCACCGACGACGATGACGACCGGGGTGATCGGGTTCTCACCGTTCACGATGATGTTGTTGGCCATCGTCCGGGCCGCGTACAGCAGCTCCGCGTACGTGATGATGTAGCCGAGCGAGGTGTCCTTCAGCGTGACCACGAGCTGGCTGATGATCGTCGGCAGCATCGAGCGGACGGCCTGCGGCAGCAGCAGCATGGTCATCACCTGGGACTTGCGGAGGCCCAACGCGTAGGCCGCCTCCACCTGTCCGCGCGGCACGGCGTTGATACCGGCGCGCAGCACCTCCGCCTGGACGCAGCCGTTGTACACGGTGAGTCCGATGACCAGGGCCCAGAACGCCGTGTTCTCGCCGATGAAGCCGAGGTCGGCCTTGTAGGAGAGGAAGACGACCCACAGGGCGTAGATCGTGATCAGCAGCGGCACCGCCCGGAACAGCTCGATGAATCCGGTGGCCAGCCAGCTCACGGCCTTGTGGTCGGAGAGGCGGGCGACCGCGAGCACGACGCCCAGCACGAGCGACAGCAAGCCTGCGGCGGCGAAGACCTGCAGCGTGGTGAGGACACCGTCGCGGATGTTGGTGCGCACACCCGCGTTGTTGAAAATGTTCCAGACCTCGGGCTCCAACTGGCCCTTCTGGTGGAGCCGGTAGACCGAGAAGACGATCAGCCCCAGGACGAGCAGGGAGCCGACGACGGTGTAGATGCGGTTGCGGAGCCGGGCGCGGGGGCCCGGTGCGTCGTACAGGACGCTCGCGCTCATCGTGCGACCTCCAGGCGCCGCTCGAGCAGCCGGAAGAGACCGCTGATGGAGAAGGTGATGACCAGGTAGGCGAGTGCGACCCAGAGGAAGATCCAGGCGATGTCGAAGCCGAGGTCGCTCAGGCGCTTCTGCACGCCGAACAACTCGGTGACACTGAACGCGCCCGCGATGGCCGAGTTCTTGGTCAGGGCGATGAAGATGCTGCTCAGCGGCGGCACGACGGTGCGTGTGGCCTGCGGCAGCACGATCAGACGCAGCGTCTGGAAGAAGGTCATGCCGACGCTGCGGGCGGCCTCGGCCTGGCCGAGCGGCACGGTGTTGATGCCCGACCGCACGGCCTCACAGACGAAGGCCGAGGTGTAGAAGCCGAGCGCCAGCAGCGCCTTGGTCCAGGGGTTGAGGCCGGGGGCGAAGATCACCGGAACGACGAACCACGCGACGAGGAACAGTAGCGTCAGCGGGGTGTTCCGGAACAGCGTGACCCAGGCGGTGCCGAAGAACCGCAGCGGCGGTACGGGCGAGACCCGGAAACCGGCGATCACGACACCCAGCACCATCGCGAGAAGCCCGCTGGACAGGGTCAGCAGGATCGTGCCTATGAACCCCTCGCGGAACAGAGACAGATGGTCGAGCAATACGTTCACGGGGATGTCCTCGTGGGCGGCAGCGGTCGGGGCAGGGGGACCCCGCCCTGTGGGCACCGTCCGGTGCCCACAGGGCGCGGCTCACTGCCGGCTCGTCAGGGAAGGTCAGTAGCGCTCGAGGGCCGGCGGCTCGGTGAACTTGGAGCCGGACAGGCCCAGCGTCGCGTCGTACGCCTTCTTGTAGTCACCGTTCTTGATGTGCGCCTCGAGGGCGTCGCTCACCGCGTCGCGGAGCGCCTTGTCGTCCTTGGCCAAGCCGACGCCGTACGGCTCCTTGGTGAACGGCTTGCCGACGACACGCAGCTTCTCCGGCCGCTGGGCGGCGTAACCCTTGAGGATCGCGTCGTCGGTGGTGACCGCATCGACCTCGTTGTTGAGGAGCTGCTGCACGCACTCCGAGTACTTCGCCAACTCGACGGTCTCGGCGCCGTACTTGGGCTTCTTGATCTCGGCCAGCGGGGTGGAGCCGACGATCGAGCAGACCTTCTTGCCCTTAAGGCTGTCCGGGCCCTTGATGGCCGTGTCGTCCTTGCGGACCAGGAGGTCCGCACCGGCCATGAAGTACGGGCCCGCGAAGCCGACCTGCTTCTTGCGCTCGTCGTTGATGGTGTAGGTGCCCACATAGAGGTCGACGTCGCCCTTGGAGATGGTGGTCTCGCGGACGCCGGAGTCGACCGTCTTGAACTCGATCTGGTCGGTTGAGAAGCCGAGGTCGGCGGCGACCATCTTGGCGATCTCGATGTCGAAGCCGGAGCGCTTGCCGTCCGTGTCCTCGAAGCCCAGGTACGGCTGGTCGTTCTTGGCACCGAAGACGATCTTGCCGCGCTTCTGGGCCTTCTTCAGCGTCGCGGAGTCGACCTTCACGTCCTTGGCAACGGAGTACGTGGGCAGCTTCGGCTGCCCCTCGCCGCCGGTCCCGCCCTTGGGCTTGTCACCGGCGGTACCGGAGTCACCGCCACAGGCGGTTGCGGTGAGTGCGAGCACAGCGATCGCCGCTGCGGCGGCGGACTTGCGGAGCTTCATCGTGAACATCCTTAGTGTCGTCAGGCGTTGGCAGTCGGCGTGTGCCGTCAGTGGTGAAGGATCTTCGAGAGGAAGTCCTTGGCTCGGTCGCTACGCGGGTTGTTGAAGAACTGGTCCGGCTGCGCCTCTTCGACGATCCGCCCGTCCGCCATGAAGACGACGCGGTTCGCGGCGGAGCGCGCGAAGCCCATCTCGTGGGTGACGACGACCATGGTCATACCGTCGCGGGCGAGCTGCTGCATGACCTCCAGCACCTCGTTGATCATCTCCGGGTCGAGCGCGGAGGTCGGCTCGTCGAAGAGCATGATCTTCGGGTCCATGGCCAGGGCGCGCGCGATGGCGACGCGCTGCTGCTGGCCACCGGAGAGCTGGGCGGGGTACTTGTCCGCCTGGGTTCCGACGCCCACGCGGTCGAGCAGGGCGCGGGCCTTCGCCTCGGCCGCCTTCTTGTCCGTGCGCCGGACCTTGACCTGGCCCAGCATCACGTTCTCCAGCACGGTTTTGTGAGCGAAGAGATTGAAGCTCTGGAAGACCATGCCGACGTCGGCACGCAGCCGGGCGAGCTCCCTGCCCTCCGCGGGCAGCGGCTTTCCGTCGATCGTGATCGAGCCGGAGTCGACGCTCTCCAGCCGGTTGATCGTGCGGCACAGCGTCGACTTGCCCGACCCGGACGGTCCGATGACCACGACGACCTCGCCGCGCGCGATCGTCAGGTCGATGTCCTGGAGCACATGCAGCGCGCCGAAGTGCTTGTTGACGTTGTCCAGGACGACCAGGGGCTCTGCAACGGCTGTGCCGTCCTTGGTCACCGATACTTCGGTCATCGGCTTAACGCTCCGTCCTCCTCGGTTGGGAGGACATTAATGAGCTGCGCCGACCGGAGTCATTACTTCTGAGCGGAAATTGAGCATAACGATACGGATACGCGCCGCGACGCTGGGTGACCAACCGACACCCTTCACGACAACTTTCCCACAGGCCTCGTTACGTCCCACGGGTTGCCCCCTGTTTACCGGCTCCATAACGGATCCCCGCCCTCCGGCCGACAGCACTTGACGGGCGCCGCGCCGATCGGGCTGTATGCCCTGTGGACCACGCAGAACCAGGACCGGCCCGACAGGAGGGGGGACGCATGAGGCTGCTGCTCGTCGAGGACGACGACCACGTCGCCGCCGCGCTGTCCGCCATCCTCACCCGGCACGGCTTCGACATCACCCACGCACGCAGTGGAGAGGAGGCCCTGCAGGCCCTGCTGCCCGACTCCGGGGCGCCCTACGGCGTGGTGCTCCTGGACCTGGGCCTGCCCGACCAGGACGGCTTCGAGGTGTGCGGGCGGATCCGCAAGCGCACCAGCACCCCCGTGATCATGGTGACCGCGCGCGCCGATGTCCGCTCCCGGATACACGGCCTCAACCTGGGCGCCGACGACTACGTCGTGAAGCCGTACGACACGGGCGAGTTGCTGGCCCGTATCCACGCCGTCAGCCGCCGCACCGCGCCGGGCGAATCCGGCCCGGAGGAGCACGGGGCACCTGACGGCGGCGGTCGGGCCGAGCCGCTGCGCCTCGGCTCCGTCCTCATCGAACTGCCCACGCGGCAGGTCACGGTCGACGGCAGCCCTGTGCAGCTCACCCGCAAGGAGTTCGACCTGCTGGCTCTGCTCGCGCAGCGCCCCGGTGTCGTCTTCCGACGCGAACAGATCATCAGCGAGGTCTGGCGGACGAGTTGGGAGGGGACGGGCCGCACGCTGGAGGTGCACATCGCCTCGCTCCGCTCCAAGCTGCGGATGCCGGCCCTGATCGAGACGGTGCGCGGGGTCGGCTACCGTCTCGTCGCCCCGGCGGCGTGAAGGACCCCTCGGACCGGTGCGCACCCGACTTCTTCCCCTTCTCATCGTCCTCCTGGCGGGCGTTCTGCTCGCGCTCGGCTTCCCGCTGGCCGCGAGCCTGGCCGCCGCCGAACAGGAACGGGTCGTCGTCGACCGCATCGACGACATGGCCCGGTTCGCAGCCCTTGCCCAGTTCGTGACCGCCCGCCCCGAGGCCCGTGTCCCCGAGGACGAGGGCGGCCGCCTGGTCACCCTCCGCGCCGAGCTCGACCGCTACCACGACCTGTACGGCATACGGTCCGGCGTCTACTACCGCGACCGCTCCGCCATGGCCCAGGCTCCGGAAGGCTGGTCGGTACCCGGCCAGGGCGAGGGCGACCAGGCCTTCATGGAGGCACTCGCGGGCCGCCGCAGCCACGATCCCCAGCAGGTCTGGCCCTGGCAGGAGGGGCGTCTCGCAGTCGCCTCGCCCGTCGTGCGCGACGGAGACGTGGTGGCCGTCGTCGTCACCGAGTCGCCCACCGGCCAGATGCGCTCCCGCATCCTGCACGGCTGGCTGCTCATCGGCGCGGGCGAGTTCGCCGCCATGCTCGTCGCCGTCGGTGCTGCCTTCCGTCTGACGGGCTGGGTGCTGCGGCCGGTGCGGATCCTGGACGCGGCCACGCACGACATCGCCACGGGCCGGATGAAGTCCCGGGTGGCCGCTGGGAGCGGGCCACCCGAACTGCGGCGGCTGGCACGCTCGTTCAACGAGATGGCCGACAACGTCGAGGACGTGCTGGAGCAGCAGCGCGCGTTCGTCGCCGACGCCTCCCACCAGTTGCGCAATCCGCTCTCCGCGCTGCTGCTGAGGATCGAGCTGCTCGCGCTCGAACTCCCCGACGGCAACGAGGAGATCCGCTCGGTCCAGACCGAGGGCAAGCGGCTCGCGAACGTCCTCGACGATCTGCTCGACCTCGCGCTCGCCGAGCACGCGGCAGCCGATCTCAAGCTGACAGACGTCGCCGAGGTGGCGGAGGAGCGGGTGGGCGCCTGGCGCCCGATCGCCGACCGGGAGCGGGTCACCCTCACATACGACGGTCCCGTCGGCGCCACCGCCTGGGCCGACCCGGTGGCTCTCTCCAGCGCCCTGGACGCCGTCGTCGACAACGCGCTGAAGTTCACGCCCCAAGGGGAGACGGTTCGCGTGGGCGTGGAGCACGACGGCGACACCGTACGGATCGTGGTCGCGGACGGCGGACCGGGCCTGAACGAGGAGGAACTGGCGCGGATCGGGGACCGTTTCTGGCGCAGCAGCCGTCACCAGAACGTCTCCGGCTCGGGGCTCGGCCTGTCCATCACCCGGGCACTGCTGGCCGCTGGCGGCGCGTCGATCGCGTACGCCGGCAACGAACCGAAGGGCCTGCGCGTGACCATCACGGTGCCCCGTACGCCACGGAGCTGATCGCCCGCGCCGGTGCCCGGCCCCAAGGGACGACGGCCGGGGTGACGGCGTTCCCGCGCGGCCGGGGTGACGGCGTTCCCGCGCGGCCGGGGTGACGGCGTTCCCGCGCGGCCGGGGGCAGGCCCGGGGGGACGGGGACGGGGCGCGGCATGCGCGAGGCGCCGCGGCAGATGTGCGCGCGGCGCCTCGGTCAGGGGTCCGGCCTCAGCGGAGGAGGCCGAACTGCTCCAGGATGGTCTTCGCGAAGTCCGGGGCGGAGAGCTCGACCGGTTGTGCAGGGGCGGTGTTCCCTGCTGCGTAGCATGACGAACTGCCGTCCGGCCTGGTGGCGCACCGACGCACCTCCTGGCCGAGGCGCTCGGTACCCGCCTTGAGTCCGAGCGTGGCCGTCATCTGCGGGTCATTGGGGTCCACGGGCCCGGTCGACGACGTCTGTCCCTGGAAGCGTGTGCCGAGGATGGCCTTGACCGGCCTGTTCGCACGCTGGGGGGTGAGGACGTTCGTCTCGGCGGTGAGCAGGGTCGCCGAACTGCAGACGATGTCCCAGGTCGCGACCGCCGTCGCCGTTCTCGCCTCGCGGTCGACGGTCAGGTCCACCTCCTGGGTGCGCACGGTGCAGTCGGAGGCGTCGGCCGACCCGGGGGCGGCAATGGCCGGAGGCGCGGCCAGGAGTCCGACGGCGAGGACGGCGAGGGCGGAGAGGGCGGTGGCACGGGCTGGACGAGATCGCATCTGGTCTCCGGTGAATCAGGGCCGTTCGGGTGGGGGATTGCGTGATCCGGTACAGGTGTGGACCATCCTTGCCCCGTACTCACCGGCTCCTTCGCCGAGTTCGGCCGCATGGCGTACGGACGGCCCACCCACGCCGGGCACCCGGCACGTGCGGATGCCGGTTGCGGATCGGTGGTGGCACGCCCCTTCGGCTCCGGACGGTTCTCAGCTCGGGATGCAGCCCTTCACGCCGTCTTCGGCGCCCCGCTCGAAGGCGGCGATGGGTTCCGTGGCGTTCCCGTGGTCCGTCGCCCTTGTCCACGGGGTGTCCCCGTCCGAGCGCCGCCACTCGTTACGGCGCGGCCGCGGCCCGCCACGCGGTTCACCGAGGCGACAGTGGGCACGCACGAGGCGACCGTGGACACGCGCCGGACTGCCCGGACGTGGGGCGGGACGTCGTGGCACTCCCCCGCGAAGTGCCTTGCGCACCGGCCGACTTCCCCGAGCTGGACCACGGGCTCGGCCTGCTCGCCAACGACGTGAGGGCCAGGCTCGCGGGTCCGCCATCGCCCGGACCGTGGAGGAGCGGCGGGGGGCGTGCACACCGGCCCGCGGTGCGCTCGACGGCGCTGGTGGTGGACGTGGGCGGAAGCGAGTCCGTCCCGCTGTGTTCCGTCTGCGGTCCCGGTGGGCAGGTCTTCGGGGCCTGGACGAAGCCGGTGGCCCAGGGCGCCAGCCCTGCCGTTGTGCTCGCCGTCCGGGCGCGGGATGGTGAACACCTCGGCGCCCGGGGGATCACCGAGGTCGTCACCCCGGACCAGGAGGACCGACCCGGACGCGGACCGACACCGCCCGCTCACCGCACCGCCCGCTCACCGCACCGCACCGCCACCGACCACACACCACGGGACGTCCGACGAGCCCCCGGTCCTTCGACGGCCGCCACCCGGGCCCCACTTCCACCCTCGGGCTCCAGCTTCCCCCCGGAGCCCTGGACCTCCGCCTCCCGAACGTCACGAGCCCGCCCAGCCGACCGGCAGTTACGGAGCACTCCGCTATGCACGACGACCGCAAGCTGATCGAAGCCCGGCTGGGACGCGTCCTCGAAGAGCGCATCCGCCCGGCCCTCTACCCTGCGTCCGTACCGCTGGACGTGGCCGCGTGGGTGGCCCCCGGCGAGCCGGTGCCGGTCTCCGAGGGCCTTTCTGCAGAGCACACCCCGGTGTCCGTGGGGGACCAGTGGGGTGCCCCCTGGGGCACCACCTGGTTCCGGGTCACCGGCAGAGTGCCGGAGGAGTGGGCGGGGAAGACGGTCGAGGCACTGCTGGATCTCGGCTTCGACGAGCGGATGCCGGGCTTCCAGTGCGAGGCCCTCGTCCACCTCCCCGACGGGACGCCCGTGAAGGGCCTCAACCCGCGCAACCAGTGGGTGCGCGTCGGCTCTCCCGTGACCGGTGGCGAGGGGGTGCTGTGGCACCTCGAGGCCGCGTCCAACCCCGTGGTCCTGGGCGACAACCCGTTCCGCCCGACCCACCTGGGAGAGAAGGAGACGGCCGGTACCGACCCGCTCTACCGCATCGCCCGCATGGATCTCGCGGTCTTCGACGAGGCCGTCTGGCAGCTCGTCCAGGATCTGGAGGTCCTCGGGGAGCTGATGCACGAGCTGCCGGTCGAAGGGGCCCGCCGCTGGGACCTGCTGCGCGCCATCAGCCGAGCCCTCGACGTCATCGACCTGCAGGACGTGGGCGGCACGGCTGCCGCTGCCCGCAAGCAACTCGAAGGCGTACTTGCCACCCCGGCCCAGCCGTCCGCACACCGGATCAGCGCCGTCGGCCATGCGCACATCGACTCCGCTTGGCTGTGGCCGCTGCGCGAAACCGTACGGAAGGTCGCCCGCACCGCCTCCAACATGACCGCCCTGATCGAGGACGAGCCGGACTTCGTCTTCGCCATGTCCCAGGCACAGCAGTTCGCCTGGATCAAGGAGCACCGGCCCGAGGTCTACGCGAAGGTCAAGAAGGCCGTGGCCGGCGGCCGGTTCGTGCCGGCCGGAGGCATGTGGGTGGAGTCGGACACCAACATGCCCGGGTCCGAGGCCATGGCCCGGCAGTTCGTGCACGGAAAGCGGTTCTTCATCGACGAGTTCGGCGTCGAGAACGACGAGGCCTGGCTGCCCGACACCTTCGGCTTCGCCGCCGGTCTGCCGCAGATCATCAGGGCCGCGGGGTCGAAGTGGCTGCTCACCCAGAAGATCTCCTGGAGCCGGGTCAACAAGTTCCCGCACCACACCTTCCTCTGGGAGGGCATCGACGGCACCCGGATCCTCACCCACTTCCCACCGGTCGACACCTACAACTGCTCGATGCACGGGCATGAAATCGCCCACGCCGTAAGCAACTTCAGGGACAAGGGTTCCGCGCGCCACTCCCTGGCCCCCGCCGGCTGGGGCGACGGCGGGGGCGGTACCACCCGCGAGATGGTGGCCAAAGCCGCCCGGCTGAAGGATCTCGAAGGCTCGGCGCGGGTCGCCTGGGAGCCGCCGGCCGCGTTCTTCGCCAAGGCCGAGGCCGAGTACGAGAATCCGCCAGTATGGGTCGGTGAGCTGTACCTGGAGCTGCACCGCGCGACCCTGACCAGTCAGGCGCGCACCAAGCAGGGCAACCGGCGCAGCGAGCACCTGCTGCGCGAGGCCGAACTCTGGTCGGCCACCGCCGCCGTACGGAACGGATTCCCCTACCCCTACGAGCAGTTGGACCGGATCTGGAAGACCGTGCTGCTCCATCAGTTCCACGACATCCTTCCTGGCTCGTCGATCGCGTGGGTGCACCGCGAGGCCGAGAGGATGTACGCCGCCGTCGCCGAGGAGCTGAACACGATCATCACCGAGGCCCAGCGTGCGCTCGCCGGCGACCCCGCCTCGGGCGGCGAACTCGTCTTCAACGCGGCGCCGCACACCCGCGGCGGCATCGCCGCCGGCGGCGCCGCACCGAGAACCCCCGCCCAGGGACCTGCGGCCGTCACCCCGCGGTTGAACGGCGGATACGTGCTGGACAACGGCCTCCTGCGGGTGGAGATCGACGAGCGTGGCCTCGTGCACTCCGCGTACGACCTCGCCTCCGAACGGGAGACCGTCGCCCCCGGCCAAGCGGCCAACCTGCTCCAACTCCACCCTGATTTCCCCAACATGTGGGATGCCTGGGACGTGGACGCCTTCTACCGCAACACCGTCACCGACCTCGTAAACACCGATGAGCTCACCGTCGCCGCCGAGGGCCCGGAGGCGGTCGCGGTCCGTGTGGTCCGGGCGTTCGGCGACTCGAAGGCCACTCAGATCCTCACTCTTGCGGCGGGCGAGAAGCGGCTCGACATCGACACCGAGGTCGACTGGCACGAGAGGGAGAAGTTCCTCAAAGCATCCTTCCCCGTCGACCTCCACGCCGACCGGTACGCCTCCGAAACCCAATTCGGCCACCTCTTCCGTCCGACCCACACCAACACCAGTTGGGAAGCGGCCAAGTTCGAAGCCTGCAACCACCGCTTCGTCCATCTCGAAGAGCCCGGCTGGGGCGTCGCCCTGGTCAACGACTCGACGTACGGGCACGACGTCACCCGGACGATCCGCGATGACCGGGGAACAACCACCACGGTCCGCCTCTCCCTGCTCCGCGCCCCGCGCTTCCCCGACCCCGAGACCGACCAGGGCGTGCACCGCTTCCGCTACGCGCTCGTCCCCGGCGCGGGCATCGGCGATGCGGTTCGCGAGGGCTACCGCACCAACCTCCCCGAACGCCGACTCCCCGGCGACGCCGAGGTCGCTCCGCTCGTCACCGTGGACCACGACGCCGTGGTGGTCTCCGCGGTCAAGCTGGCCGACGACGGCAGCGGCGACGTCGTCGTCCGGGCCTATGAGTCGTACGGCGGCCGCGCCGTGGCCCGGGTGACCCCCGGCTTCGCGACGACGGGCGTCGTCGCGACCGACCTCCTCGAACGCGCGCTCATGGACGCCCCCGTACCCGGCCCGCGGCTGGAGGGCGGCACGGTGACGCTCTCCCTCCGCCCCTTCGAGCTCGTCACGCTCCGCTTCTCATGCACCCAACCCTGACGACCGCCCCTTCCGCGTCCGTACGGCACGCCCCCACCTCGGCGAGTCGCACGGACCGGCAGGCTCGCAGCCCCCGACCATGGCGCCTCCGGTACGGGTCGTCCCCGCGTTCCGACCGCGCAGACGATCGCGTGCGTCGCGGAAGCGGCCCGCAAGGACGGCCATCACCGCGCGCCCCGGGCCTGGAGCGGCGAGCCCGGGAAGGGACGCGCCGAGCCCAGAAAGTGGACGGGCCGGGTGCTGGTCTCCCGGTGGTCAGGGCTTGACCGAGCGGTAGTAGCGGCGGGCGCCCTCGTGCAGCTCCAGCGGATCGGTGAATATCGCCGTCCGCAGGTCCACGAGCTGCGCCGCGTGGACCTGGCTGCCTATGCGGTCCCGGCTGCCGATGACCGTCCGGGTGATGCCCTCGGTCAGCCCGGGCTCCGCACGGTCCGTGGTCACCAGCAGATTCGCCACCGCCAAGGTCCGCACCGCTTTGCCGTTCTGCGCCTCGGGGTAGGCGTCGGCCGGCATCACCGCCGCCCGGTAGTGGCGTGCCGCATGCCCCTGGGCGTGCAGCTCGTCGACGAGATCGCCGAGTTGCACCAGCCGTATGTCGAAGTCGTCGGCGAGATGGGACACGGCCTGGGTCGGCAGCCCACCCGACCAGAAGAAGGCGTCGATCTTCCCCTGGCGCAGCAGGTCGGGCATCTTGTCGATGCCCACCTCCATGGGCTCGATGTCCTTCGCGGGGTCGAGCCCCGCCGCCTTCAGCAGGCGCCCGGTTATCAGGCTCACCCCGGAGCCCTTCTGCCCGATGGCGACCCGTTTCCCCTTGAGATCGGCCGCGTTCAGCACGCTCGAACCGGCAGGGACCACGAGCTGCATGTAGTCGTCGTAGAGTCGCGCGCACGCCCGCAGTCGTTTCGCGTCCTTGCCGCCCTTGTCGATGTACGTCGCGACCGCGTCCGCCGCGGCGATGCTGAAGCTCGCATCACCTGACACGAGCCGCTTGATGTTCTGCACCGACCCTTCACTGGATTCCAGCCGCACATCGACATCGGGGAGGTCCTTGGCCATGCTCCTCTTCAGCAGCTCGCCATAGCGCGCATAGACCCCGGTGGGCACCCCTGTGGCGAATGAGACCTTCCCCTTCGGAGGAGAGGCCTCGCCGATCGGCAGCAGCCACCACAGCAGCAGCCCGAGCGCGACGATGACCGCGACGGCGGACTCGACGGCGCGAACTCTGCCGATGCGGATATGTGGCGTTTCCATGCGGGCGATCCTGCCAGCAAGCTCGACGGAGCGGCCAGGCCTGTGGATAACCGAGGCGGGGGTGGGCCCGCGGCGCGAGCACGTACCCTGGTGGGCGAGATGAGCGCGAAGACTTACGAGGTGCGCACCTACGGGTGCCAGATGAACGTCCACGACTCCGAGCGGCTCTCCGGTCTGCTGGAGGACGCCGGTTATGTCCGTGCGCCCGAGGGCACGGGCGAGGGCGAGGCCGACGTCGTCGTCTTCAACACCTGCGCGGTGCGGGAGAACGCGGACAACCGGCTCTACGGCAACCTCGGCAGGCTGGCGCCGGTCAAGGCCGAGCGCCCCGGTATGCAGATCGCCGTCGGGGGCTGCCTCGCGCAGAAGGACCGCGACACCATTGTCAAGAAGGCGCCGTGGGTCGACGTCGTCTTCGGCACGCACAACATCGGCAAGCTGCCCGTACTGCTGGAGCGCGCCCGCATCCGGGAAGAGGCGCAGGTCGAGATCGCCGAGTCCCTCGAAGCCTTTCCGTCCACGCTCCCCACGCGCCGCGAATCCGCCTACGCGGCCTGGGTGTCCATCTCGGTCGGCTGTAACAACACCTGCACGTTCTGTATCGTCCCGGCCCTGCGCGGCAAGGAGAAGGACCGCAGGCCGGGAGACATCCTCGCCGAGGTCGAGGCCCTGGTCGACGAGGGCGTCTCCGAGATCACGCTGCTCGGTCAGAACGTCAACGCCTACGGCTCCGACATCGGCGACCGTGAGGCCTTCTCCAAGCTGCTGCGCGCCTGTGGGTCCGTCGCGGGCCTGGAGCGCGTTCGCTTCACCTCTCCCCACCCGCGCGACTTCACCGACGACGTGATCGCCGCGATGGCCGAGACGCCGAACGTCATGCCGCAGCTCCACATGCCCCTGCAGTCCGGCTCGAACGCCGTGCTCAAGGCGATGCGCCGCTCGTACCGCCAGGACCGTTACCTCGGGATCATCGAGAAGGTGCGGGCCGCGATGCCGGACGCCGCGATCACCACGGACATCATCGTGGGCTTCCCCGGCGAGACCGATGAGGACTTCGAGGAGACCCTGCACGTGGTGCGGGAGGCGCGCTTCGCGCAGGCCTTCACCTTCCAGTACTCCAAGCGCCCCGGAACCCCGGCCGCCGACATGGACGGGCAGATTCCGAAGCAGGACGTCCAGGCGCGGTACGAGCGCCTCGTCGCCCTGCAGGAGGAGATCTCCTGGGCCGAGAACAAGAAGCAGGTCGGCCGCACCTTCGAGATCCTCGTCGCCGAGGGCGAGGGGCGCAAGGACGGCGCCACGCACCGCCTCTCCGGCCGCGCCCCGGACAACCGGCTCGTCCACTTCACTCGCCCCGAGGAGCCCGTGCGCCCGGGCGACGTCGTCGAGGTCGAGATCACCTACGCCGCGCCGCACCACCTGCTGGCCGAGGGCCCGACCAGGGGCGTCCGCCAAACCCGGGCGGGCGACGCCTGGGAGCAGCGCAACGCCGCCCCTCCGACACCCCAGGGCGTCATGCTGGGCCTTCCGACCGTCGGCGCCCCGGCTCCCGCTCCCGCCCCCGCGTCGGCCTGCGGCTGCGACTGACCGCCCCGCCACCCGCCGAGCACCTGCGATCACCCGGCGGGCGCGGCGACCGGCAACAGGCGGCGCCGGGGACCGTGGGGCTCCGCCCGTCGGGCGTTAAGGTGCGGGACATGCTTGCCGCAGCCGCCGTATGCCCCGCGCCCCCTCTGCTCGTCCCCGAGGTGGCCGCCGGCGCCGCCCCGGAGCTCGATCCCCTCCGCGCCGCCTGCTCCGACGCTGTCGGCGTGCTCGCCGCAGCCCGCCCTGAACGCCTGCTCGTGGTCGGGCCTGCCGACCGGGACGGCCGCGGCCCGCACCCGCAGGGTTCAGCCGGCTCGTTCCGCGGCTACGGGGTCGACGTGGAGGTGCGGCTCGGCGCGGGCGACAGCGCCCCCGGAATGCCCGATCTGCCGCCGTCGTTCGCCGTGGCCGCCTGGCTGCTGGCGCGCGCCCACTGGGACGCCTCGCCCGTCGAAGGGCTCGGGATCGGCGCACCCCTCGCCGCCGACCGCTGCGCGGAGACCGGCCGCCAGGTGGCGGCCGGCGCCGAACGCGTCGCCCTCCTGATCATGGGGGACGGCAGCGCCTGCCGGTCCCTCAAGGCGCCCGGGTACCTCGACGAACGCGCCGCCGGGTTCGACGCCGAAGCCGCCCGTGCTCTGGCCGCGGCCGACACCGCTGCCCTGCTCGCGCTCGATGAGGAGCTGGCCCACGAGGTGCAGGCCGCAGGCCGTCCGGTATGGCAGGTGCTCGCCGGTGCGGGCGAGCGCGCGGGTCTCGAGGGCCGGCTCCTCTACGACGACGCTCCGTACGGCGTGGGCTACTTCGTCGCGACGTGGTCGTAGCGGTCCGCGCCCGTGGCGCGGGCGAGCACCTCGCCGCCGGACGCGGACGGCCGCGAAGCGCATCGCTTCGCGGCCGTGCTCCGTATAGCTCCTGTCGATGGTCAGGCGCCCTTGCCCTCGTCCTTCTGCTGCTCGGAGAGGCGATCGAGGGATTCCTTCGCCTTGTCGCGACCGGTGTCGACCTGGCTGCTGTACTTGCCCTGGGTCCTCTCGTCGGCCTTCGAGGCCGCCGTGTCCGTCCCCTTGTCGATCGTGTCCCGGTGCTGGCGTGCGGCGTCTTCGGCCTTGCCCCGGTTGAGCTTGGCCTTGACCTTGTCCATCATCCCCATGGGCCGGCCACCTTCCCTGTCGAAGGACTAGTTCCGGGCGCCCTCACCGGTCTCGCTGTCGGCGGCCTCGTCCGCGGACTGCTGCTTGGGGATCTCGACTCCCTCGGCCGTCTCCGACGGCTTCGCGACTCCTGCCGGCTCCTCGACGGCAGCCTCTGCGGTTTCCGCCGTTGGAGTGGCGGCTGCCGCCTGCTCCGTTGACGCCGAGGACGAACGACGGCGAAACCTTGCAAAAACGCCCATATCAACTCCATAGACTACTCGTGTGAGCGAGGTCCCGCGCCTTCCACGGCGTTCCATGGCGTCGCCCGGCGGCGCCGGCCCGTAAACCGGCGTGCGAAACCTCGCAACAGGAAACGACCCCGGACGCGGACCGTCACGCCACTCTTTCGAGGAGGGGCTCCGACGTTTGCAAGACTGTGCCAGTGAAAAGCGCAGCACCTGTGTCCCGGGTCATCGCCGTCGTCGGACCCACAGCAGCCGGAAAGTCCGATCTGGGCGTGGCCCTCGCCCAGCACTTCGGTGGTGAGGTCGTCAATGCCGACTCGATGCAGCTCTACCGAGGCATGGACATCGGCACCGCCAAGCTCACTTCAGCCGAACGCCAGGGTGTTCCGCATCACCTTCTCGACATTTGGGACGTGACCGAGACCGCGAGCGTCGCCGAGTACCAGCGGCTCGCCCGGACGGAGATCGACCGGCTGCTGACCGCCGGCCGTACCCCTGTCCTCGTGGGCGGCTCGGGTCTGTACGTGCGCGGGGCCATCGACGCGCTGGAGTTCCCGGGCACGGACCCTGACGTAAGGGCGCGTCTGGAGGCCGAGTTGGACGAGTGGGGCGCGGGCAACCTGCACGCCCGGCTCGCGGCCGCCGACCCCGAAGCCGGCCGCGCCATCCTGCCCAGCAACGGACGGCGCATCGTCCGCGCGCTCGAGGTCATCGAGATCACCGGGCGCCCGTTCACCGCCAACCTCCCCGGCCACGAAGCCGTCTACGACACCGTGCAGATCGGCGTCGACGTCGAACGGCCCGAACTGGATCAGCGCATCGCGCTGCGCGTGGACCGCATGTGGGACGCCGGCCTCGTCGACGAGGTGCGCTCCCTGGAGGCGGTGGGCTTGCGGGAAGGGCGTACGGCCTCACGTGCGCTCGGCTATCAGCAGGTGCTCGCGTCGCTCGCCGGGGAGTGCACCGACGAGGAGGCGCGGGCCGAGACCGTGCGCGCCACGAAGCGTTTCGCGCGCCGCCAGGACTCGTGGTTCCGCCGTGATCCGCGGGTGCACTGGCTCAGCGGGGCGGCGGACCGGCGGCAGGAACTCCTGGGGCAGGCGTTGGCGTTGGTCGAACGAGCGGTCACAGCCTGATCACGTGATGGCATCGGGACGCTCCGGGCGTCTTCCGGGTCTCCTTGCGCGTGTCATCATCGAGCTCCGATCGAGCCGCGATGTCCGTCGCGATGACCGTCGTGATGTCTGAGTTGGGAGGGCGCGTGTCGATGGAGGCCGGCCCTCGCGACAAGCCGTATCCGCCGCGCGAGGAGCAGTCGGACGACCTGGCGCAGAGCGGGCGTGCGCCGGGCGGACCAGTGCAGGACAGGCCCGGACCGGTGCAGGACGGGCCCGGACCTGTGCGGGACGAGTCCGGACCCGTACGGGACGAGCCCCGACCCGTACAGGACGGGCCGACTCCGGACGGGCTCGCCCTGGACGAGCTGACGCCTGACGGTCCCGACAGCGAGAACCAGGGCGGCGAGTCCTTCCGTGAACTGCGCCCGCCCGCCCGGCTGAGGATCTGGGAGATCGCCCCGATCGTCGGTCTCGCGGCGGCGGGTTCGCTGATGTTCGCGTTCCCGCTCGCCTTCGAATTCGGCGACGGCGGAGCCGTGGTGGCGATGCTCGGGCTGCTCATCAGCAGCTGCGCGGCAGGCTGGGGCTTGATGGCCGGCCGCCGTGCGGGCCTCACCTGGCCCGGCCTCCCGCCCCGCGGATCCGGCCGGCGCCCCGACTGGCGCATCGTCGGGCTGTACGCGCTCGTGGTGCTGACCATTGCCCTGCTCGCGATCTGGCGCGTGGCCCGGCTCCGCTGACCCCGTCTCCCCCCCCGGCCCGGTGGACGGCACCGTCCAGGGCCCCTGCCGCAAGCGTTCTCCGGCAAGCGCTGTCCGCTTCCGGCTGCCGCCAGGGCAGCCGAGTCCGCTCGCGTGGCACCGGCGGGCTCACGCTGCGCCCGGACCCGTAGGATCGAGGGGTGAGCACTGCGCAGATCCCGTTCTTCAAGGGCCACGGCACCGAGAACGACTTCGTGATCATCCCTGACCCCGACAACGCCCTGGAGCTGTCGGCTGACGCCGTTGTGCGCCTGTGCGACCGGCGAGCGGGCATCGGCGGCGACGGGCTGCTGCGGGTCGTGCGGTCCGCAGCGCACCCCGAGGCCGCGGAGATGGCCGCGGAGGCCGAGTGGTTCATGGACTACCGCAACAGCGACGGTGGGATCGCCGAGATGTGTGGCAACGGGGTCCGCGTCTTCGCCCGCTACCTGCAGCGCGCGGGGCTGGCCGACGAGGGCGATCTGGCGATCGCCACCCGCGCGGGGGTCCGGCACGTGCACATCGCGAAGCCCGGTCCTGACCCGGCGGGTACCGGGGCGAGCGGCACCATCACCGTCGAGATGGGCAAGGCGGTCCTCCCAGGGGGCGAGGTCACCGTCTCCGTGGGGGACCGGAGCTGGCCCGCCCGCCACGTCAACATGGGCAATCCGCACGCCGTCGCCTTCGTGGAGGATCTCGACGACGCGGGGGATCTGCTCACGGCCCCGCCCGTACAGCCCGCCTCCGCCTACCCGGATGGCACCAACGTGGAGTTCGTCGTCGACCGCGGCCCGGGCCATGTTGCGATGCGTGTCCATGAGCGCGGCTCGGGTGAGACCCGCTCCTGCGGTACGGGCGCCTGCGCCGTCATGGTGGCCGCCGCGCGCCGCGACGGGCTCGACCCCGCCGTTACCGGACGGCCCGTCACGTACACCGTCGACCTCCCCGGCGGCAGCCTGGTCATCTCCGAACACCCCGACGGGCGGGTCGAGATGACGGGCCCTGCCGTCCTCGTGGCCGAGGGACTCATCGAAGCCGACTGGGTCGCAAGGGCTTTCGCCTGAATCTTCGCTCGAACGGGTGGTCCGTCTCGCACGGGGCAGGACCGGTTCGGTGGTAGCCAATGGGCTCGGTAGCATCAAGCACCGGCCGGGCGTCGGGCGCAGGCCCGGGTCACCGAGCCCCGCCGGTCGACGCCGCCGGAGGAGCCATGACCGTAGAGGACCCCCGTCCAGGTCCTCCCGTCCGCAGGCGCGGCCGCCCACGTATCGAACTCCGTAGACTCGGCCGTGCCGCCCTGCTGGGGCCGGCGCCCAAGGACCGTCTGCCGGACGCGATCGAGCATGTCGCCAAGGTGCACCGCTCGCACCACCCCCGCGCGAACCTCGACCCCCTGCGCCGTGCCTACGTTCTCGCGGAGTCCTCCCACCGGGGCCAGATGCGCAAGAGCGGCGAGCCGTACATCACCCATCCGCTGGCCGTCACCCTCATTCTCGCCGAACTCGGCGCCGAGACCACGACCTTGACGGCCTCACTCCTCCACGACACCGTCGAGGACACCGATGTGACACTCCATCAGGTACGGCAGGAGTTCGGCGAGGAGGTCGGCTACCTCGTCGACGGGGTCACCAAGCTGGAGAAGGTCGACTACGGCGCCGCGGCCGAGCCCGAAACGTTCCGCAAGATGCTCGTGGCCACCGGCAACGACGTGCGCGTGATGTCCATCAAGTTGGCCGACCGACTCCACAACATGCGGACCCTCGGTGTCATGCGCCCCGAGAAACAGGCGAGGATCGCGCGGGTGACACGGGACGTCCTCATCCCGCTCGCCGAACGCCTCGGCGTGCAGGCACTCAAGACCGAGCTCGAGGACTTGGTCTTCGCCATCCTCCACCCCGAGGAGTACCAGCTCACCCGGGCCCTCCTGCTCGACCAGGCAGGCCGTCCCGACCCGCTTCCGGCGACCGCCGAGGACGTGCGGTCCGTCCTGCGCGAGGCGGGCATCGCGGCCGAAGTCCATGTCAGGCCACGCCACTTGGTGTCGGTCCACCGCGTCCACCGCAAACGTGGCGAGCTGGGCGGTGTCGACCTCGGACGGATCCTGGTACTCGTCTCCGAGGACGCCGACTGCTATGCGGTGCTGGGTGAGCTGCACACCTGCTTCACGCCGGTCATCTCGGAGTTCAAGGACTTCATCGCCGTCCCGAAGTTCAACCTCTACCAGTCCCTGCACACTGCCGTCGTCTCCCGCCCGGGCGGTGAGGTCGCCGAAGTCCTCGTCCGTACGCACCAGATGCACCGGGTGGCCGAGGCCGGAGTGATCGCTCTCGGAAACCCGTACGCCCCGACCGCCGAAGGGGAGGGCGGCGCAACGGGAGACGGCGCGCAGGACGGCGAGCGGGCGGACCCCACGCGCCCGGGCTGGCTGTCCCGGCTGCTCGCATGGCAGGAGTCGGCCCCCGACCCCGACACGTTCTGGAGCTCGCTGCGTGACGACCTCGCGCAGGACGGCGAGATCACCGTCTTCCGTGCGGGGGGCGGCGCGTTCGGCCTTCCGGCGGGCGCCAGTTGTGTGGACGCCGCGTACGTGCTGCACGGCGAGGCCGCGCACGCCTGTATCGGCGCTCGCGTCAACGGCCGCCTCGCGGCGCTGTCCACGGTGCTCGCCGACGGCGACGCCCTCCAGCTCCTCCTGGCGCCGGACGCCGCGGCGGGGCCCTCCCCGGAGTGGCTGGAGCACGCCCGTACGCCGGCGGCACGCATCGCCATCACCCGCTGGCTCGCCGCCCACCCCGATGCCCCGCTCGCCGACTCCGCCTCCCCGGCAGGGCCTGGGCAGGAGCCCGGCACCGAGCCCGGCGCCGTCGCGGAGGCGGGCGAGAAGGACCCGCGTCACACCAGAGAGGTGGCCGCCGTTGCCGACATGCCCGGCGCTACGGTGCGGCTCGCGGGCTGCTGCACGCCCGTGCCACCCGACGCGGTCACCGGTTTCGCCGTCCGGGGCGGGGCCGTCACCGTGCACCGCACGCAGTGCCCCGAGGTGGCCCGTATGCAGCTCGCGGGGCGGAACCCGGTGGCAGTGAGCTGGCGCGGACGCGGCGACGGCACCTCGGGGGACTGCCGCGTGACGCTCATCGCGGAGGCCTTAGGAAGGCCGCAGCTTCTGGCCGACCTCACGGAGGCCATTGCGCTCCAGGGCGCGGCCGTCGTCGCGGCCGCGGTGGAGCCGCCGCGCGAACAGACCGTCCGCCACACCTACACTCTCCAGCTCCCGGACGCGGCACGGCTGCCCGCCCTGATGCGCGCGATGCTCAAAGTGCCCGGCGTGTACGACGTGACGCGCGCCCAGCGGACAGTCACCGCCGCACGATGGAACAGCGTCTGACCGCTCGCACGGCCGCTCGCCTCCGGCCGACGGCGGAGCGCCGGGGACACGCTCTTTCGGGTGCGTGCGGCGCGCGGCTCCCCCGGAGGACAGGGAGGCGCTGATAGCCGTATTTGCATGATCCGATCCCCGCATCGCAGGGCACGCAGAGCGGCTTTCGCGGCCGCCGCCATGGCCACCCTCGTCGCAGCCGGGAACCCGGCACCGGCCCCCCTGGGGATCGGCGACCGGCTCTATCCGCATCTGGGGAACCCGGGCTACGACGTCCTGGCGTACGACCTCGCCTTCGACTACTCCGGCAGAAGCACCCGACCGCTGCAGGCCGTCACGTCGATCGACGCCCGTGCCACATCCTTGCTCGACGCGTTCAATCTCGACTTCGCGCGCGGCAAGGTGCGGTCCGTCGAGGTCAACGGCAAGCGCGCCCGCTTCCGCAGCGTCGGCGAGGACCTGGCCGTCACGCCGGCCGAACCCATTGCCCCGGGCGGGCGGTTGCACGTCAACGTGGCGCACACCAGCGACCCCGGCACCGGCGCCGACGGCGGGTGGGTGCGCACCCGCGACGGCCTCGCCATGGCGAGCCAGCCGGACGCTGCGCACCGCGTCTTCCCCTCCAACGACCACCCCGCCGACAAGGCGCGCTTCACCTTCCGCATCGTCGCGCCCAAGGACCTGACCGTCGTCGCGTCCGGTCTGCCGGTCTCCCGGGACCGGGGGCGTCGGGCCACCACCTGGGTGTACCGGAGCGCACACCCCATGGCGACCGAACTCGCGCAGATCTCCATCGGCCGGTCCGCGGTGCTGCGGCGCAAGGGGCCGCACGGGCTGCCCCTGCGGGACGTGGTGCCGGCCGCCGACCGGCAGCGCCTGGGGAAATGGCTCGCGAAGACGCCCGGGCAGATCTCCTGGATGGAGCGGAAGGCCGGCCGGTACCCCTTCGAGACCTACGGGGTCCTGATCGCCGACGCCCAGACCGGCTTCGAGCTGGAGACCCAGACGCTCTCGCTCTTCGAACGCGGTCTCTTCACCGATCCGCGGTTCCCCGCCCCGTATGTCGCTTCGGTGATGGTGCACGAGCTCGCCCACCAGTGGTTCGGCAACAGCGTCAGCCCCGCACAGTGGTCCGACCTCTGGCTCAGCGAGGGGCACGCCACCTGGTACGAGGCCCTGTACGCGCACGAGGTTTCCCGGGTGTCGCTGACGGAGCGCATGCGCCGCGCGTATGCACGGTCCGACGCGTGGCGTACCGAGGGCGGTCCGCCCGCCGCCCCCAAGCCGCCGTCCCCGGGCAAGAAGATCAGCATCTTCCGTCCGATCGTCTACGACGGCGGTGCCCTGGTGCTGTACGCGTTGCGGCAGCGGATCGGCACTCAGGCATTCGACCGGCTCGAACGAGCCTGGTCCAGCCGGTACCGCTACGGCAACGGCTCCACCGAGGGCTTCATCGCGCTCGCCTCGGAGATCTCGGGGCGTGATCAGTCGTCCTTCCTGCGGTCCTGGCTGTTCGGTGAGACGACGCCACCAATGCCCGGGCACCCGGATTGGAAGGCCGACCGGACAACCTCGCGCAAGGCCGCCCACGCGCCCCAGCACATGCCGCACCAGGCCGGCCGGAAGCCCGGATCGCAAGGGAAACCCGCGTGACGCCCCCGGCGCGCCGTGCGACCATTCCGGTGTCGGCACTGCGCTGCTGGGCCGGGGAATCCTCCGGGCCTCCACCGCGTTGACCCGACGAGGATTCCCATCGACGTAAGGATCAAATGACCTCCTCTTCTTCCCCTTCCCAGGACGCTCAGCGCTTCTCGACGGGCCTTCGGGCCGACGCCCTGATGGAAGAGGACGTCGCCTGGAGCCACGAGATCGACGGGGAGCGTGACGGCGACCAGTTCGACCGTTCCGACCGCGCCGCTCTGCGGCGGGTCGTGGGCCTCTCCACCGAACTCGAGGACGTCACCGAGGTCGAGTACCGGCAGCTCCGCCTGGAGCGCGTGGTGCTGGTCGGCGTCTGGACGTCCGGCACTGTGCAGGACGCCGAGAACTCGCTCTCGGAGCTGGCCGCGCTGTCCGAGACGGCGGGTGCGGTGGTGCTCGACGGTGTGATCCAGCGCCGTGACAAGCCCGACCCGGCCACGTACATCGGCTCGGGCAAGGCCCAGGAGCTGCGCGACATCGTGATCGAGACGGGGGCGGACACCGTGGTGTGCGACGGTGAGCTCACCCCGGGCCAGCTGATCCACCTCGAGGATGTCGTCAAGGTCAAGGTGGTCGACCGGACCGCCCTGATCCTGGACATCTTCGCGCAGCATGCCAAGTCCCGAGAGGGCAAGGCGCAGGTCTCGCTCGCGCAGATGCAGTACATGCTGCCGCGACTGCGCGGATGGGGTCAGTCGCTGTCCCGGCAGATGGGTGGCGGTGGCTCCGGTTCCTCGGGCGGCGGCATGGCCACCCGTGGTCCCGGTGAGACCAAGATCGAGACGGACCGTAGGCGGATCCGCGAGAAGATGGCCAGGATGCGCCGCGAGATCGCGGGGATGAAGACCGGCCGTGACATCAAGCGGCAGGAGCGCCGGCGGAACAAGATCCCCTCGGTTGCCATCGCCGGATACACCAACGCGGGCAAGTCCTCGCTGCTCAACCGTCTGACGGGAGCAGGGGTCCTGGTGGAGAACGCGCTGTTCGCCACCCTGGATCCGACGGTCCGCCGGGCCGAGACGCCCAGCGGGCGGCTCTACACGCTTGCCGACACGGTCGGGTTCGTACGCCACCTCCCGCACCACCTCGTCGAGGCGTTCCGCTCCACGATGGAGGAGGTCGGTGATGCCGACCTGATCCTTCACGTGGTGGACGGTTCGCACCCGGCCCCGGAGGAGCAGCTCGCCGCAGTGCGTGAGGTGATCCGGGACGTGGGCGCGGTCGACGTTCCCGAGATCGTGGTGATCAACAAGGCTGACGCGTCCGATCCGCTCGCTCTGCAGCGGCTGCTGCGGATGGAGCCGCGGGCTATCGCGGTGTCGGCCCGTACCGGGCAGAACATCGACGAGCTCCAGGCGCTGATCGACGCGCAGCTCCCGCGGCCTCAGGTCGAGGTCGAGGTACTCGTGCCGTACACGCAGGGCCAGCTCGTCTCGCGGGCGCATGCCGACGGTGAGGTGATCTCCGAGGAGCACACCCCGGAGGGCACCCTGCTCAAGGCGCGCGTCCATGAGGAACTGGCCGCGGAGTTCCAGCCGTTCGCCCCTGCCGGGCGTCGCTGACCGGATCTACGACGGACGGCGGTGCCGACCCCGTCTTGGTGACACGGCAGGTGTTGTACCGGGCCGCTCGCCCGCCGGACGAGCGGCCTGACGGGTCGCTGATGGTCCCAGCGTCCGCAGCCGGGCGGCAGGAACTCTGAAGTGCCAGGCCGAGGGGCCAGGCCCAGGTGTCAGGCCTGAGGTGTCAGGTCCGAAGTGCGAGGCCTGAGGTGTCAGGTCCGAAGTGCGAGGCCTGAGGTGTCAGGCCCGGTGTGCGAGGCCGCCGACGTGCCAGGCCCGAAGTACGAAGGCCCGTCCCACCTGTTCTTCGGTGGGGCGGGCCGCGTCGTGTGCCCTGTCACGTGCGCATGCCCGATGGGCCGTGTCCGGCAACGGCGGGCATCGGCCCTCTACGCCCTCCGGCGCGGGTATCCGCCCGTCGCCGGAGGGCGTGGTGCGGTTACTGTCCGGCGAACTTCCGGCTCACGGAGTCGAACATCTTCTTCGCCTCGGGCCCAAGATGCGGACCGGCCAGCCACCTGGCGGGGCGTGGGCCGATGGAGGTGTTGGACACCAGCGCGGGCTTTCCGTCGGTGCCGTTGGCGAACCAGCCACCGCCCGACGCGCCGCCGGTCATGGTGCAGCCGACGCGGTACATCGTCGGCTGCGACGAGGACAGCGAGAAACGGCCCGGCCTGTCGACGCAGGAGAACATCGTGGCACCGTCGTACGGGGGTGCCGCCGGGTAGCCCCAGGCGCCCATGCTGCTGATGTTCTTGACGGCCGGCGCGTTGAACTCGACCGACAACGCGGCTCCGACGGTCTCTTCCAGCGACTTGCCGCCGCTGCCCTTCTCCGGCTTCACATGCAGGACTGCATAGTCAAACGGAGCCCCGTTGCCACCGGTCTCCGTGCCCTCGGAGATCCACTGCTGCGACGTGGACGCCCAGTTGGCCCAGTACACGCCGTACGGCGCGACTTGCTCCCGCGGAGTGCCCTTCAGGGCTTCCGCGGGGACGCCGTTGTCGTTGAAGGACGGGACGAAGGCGATGTTGCGGTACCAGCCGCCGTTCTTGCCCGCGTGGACGCAGTGGCCCGCCGTCCAGACGAGGTTGGACTTCCCCGGGTTCGCCGGGTCCTTCACCACCGTGGCCGAGCAGACCATCGAGCCCTGAGGGCCGTCGAAGAACACCTTGCCGACCGGAGCCGCGTTGTCGTGGTACGGCGTCCGGACTCCCTTGGCCTGGACCGGCTGCGGCTCCGGGTCCGTGACGCCCTGGTCACCCGAGACATCGGCGGGAACCGACTTCTGCGGCTCCTCTGCCTCCTTCATGCGCTCAGGCTTCCACAGGTCCTCGATGACCGGGTTGATGAAGTCCCCGGCCTCGCGTAGCCAGTCGTCCCTCTTCCAGTTCCTCCACTCCCCGTTCTTCCACTTGTCCACATCGACGCCCAGCTCCTTCAGGCGCTCCTCGAAGTTGGGCAGGGAGACGTCCTGCCGGTCCTGCGAGGTTGCCGACGCGCCGGGGTTCGGGCTCGTGCCGTCCTCCGACGTGCCGCATGCTGTAGCGATGACCGCCAGAACGCCGGTCAGGGCGACTGCGGCGGCGACAGTGCCGCGGACTCGCAACACACTCCGCCCGGAGCGCCGGGAGACGGGCGGGCGTATCGATGGCATGGGCGGATCTCCCCCGTGTATTCGAACCTGCGATTGACTTGTCATGCACGCCGACGAGAGGCGCAGGCCCCCCACTATGCCGGTGCCCTGGGGGACGGCGCCGGGCGGGTCCACGGTTCCCCGCCGACTCCGCGGCTCCGGAGGAACTCCCGTTCGCCCGTGATCCGCTGCCCTCGACGTCGTTGGTACGTACGGGGGACAGTCGGGGAGCGTTCAGCGCGTTCAGGAGGATCGACGAGACGTGGCCGTGACCCAGCCGCCGACGACACCAGCCGTCCCTCCGGCCGACGCGGCTGCCGAGGGCACTTTGCGGCGGGAGTCGCTGCCCGAATCCACCACCTGTACCGACGTGTGCTCGCTGCCGATCGTCCCGGTCCGGGCCCGTGGGCTGACGATCGAGAGTGCCGACGGGAGGCGCTATCTCGACTGCCTTTCGGGAGCAGGGTCGTTGACGCTCGGACACAACCATCCAGTTGTGCTCGAAGCGATCCGCTCCGTCCTCGACTCCGGCGCCCCGCTGCACGTCATGGATCTGGCGACGCCGGTCGAGGACGACTTCACCAGAGAACTGCTCCGTACCCTGCCCCGGCCGCTCGCCGAACGGGGACGCGTACGGTTCTGCGGACCGGCCGGCACCGACGCGGTGGGGGCCGCTCTCGACCTCGTGTGCTCCGCGACCGGCAGGACGGGGCTCTTCGCCTTCTCCGGCGCCGCTCGCGCTACTTCTCCGGGCGACCCCGATACCCGCGCGGATGCCCCTGCCCCACGGGTCACGCGTCTGCCCTATCCCAGCGTCGACCCCTGCTCGTCCGGAAGCGGGGGCCTGGGCGCTGCGCGGGTGCCCGCATCCTGGGCCGAGGACGCCGGCGTCATGGACCTGTTCGCCTCCCCGCGGCCCGGGACGCGAGCGCCCGCAGGGGTGATCGTCGAACCGGTCCAGGGAGAAGGCGAGTTGGTGCCGGTGCCGGAGGACTGGCTGCGCAGCATGCGCCACCTCACCGCTGCACGCGGCATCCCGTTGGTCGTGGACGAAATGCAGACGGGCGTCGGCCGGACCGGGACCTTCTGGGCTGTCGAGCGGAGCGGCGTCGTGCCGGACGTGATGGTGCTGTCCGCGGCCATCGGCGGCAGCCTGCCGCTGGCCGTCATGGTCTACCGCGACGATCTCGACCCCGGGCATCCGGGCGCGAGCGCCGGAGCCTTCCGTGGGAACCAGCTCGCCCTGGCCGCAGGTGCCGCCACCCTGGCCCACGTACGCGAGCACGGGCTGGCCGAACGCGCCGCAACACTCGGCGATCGCATGATTCGCCAGTTGACGGTCCTTGCCTCGCAGCAGCCGTGCATCACCGACGTACGAGGACGCGGTCTCATGATCGGCGTGGAACTGGACGACCCGGACGGCCCGGTATTCGCCGAGCCCGCGACGAACGGCACGGGCGAAGGGGGGCCGTCCGTGCTTGCCGCAGCGGTCCAGGAGGAGTGCTTGCGACGGGGGTTGATCGTCGGCATCGGGGGACGCCGCTCCGGTGTCGTCCGACTGCTGCCACCGCTCACGATCAGCGATGAGCAGGTCGATGCTGTGCTCGAACGGCTCGGCGACGCCATCGACGCCGGAGTCAGGACCGCCCGGCAGCGCGCTCATGGACGCGCGGGGCGAGGTCAGGCTGGTCCGGCTGAGAGCACCGAGAGCGCGGTCCGGTGATGACGGCCCGCCGGGGCCCCGGCAGGCGGCCGTCGCTGCCGGCGGAGGCGCCGCCGCGTCGGACGGCCCGGGTGGGCAAACGGATACCCGGGCCCTGCCACGCGCCTCTCGCCCCTTGCTCATAGCCGAAGGAGGAAGGCGCCGTTGCCATGGCCCCAGCGCCTGGAGCAGCGCGCCGATCAGACCGTGCACCCACCTCAGGGCCCCTCGACCGCATCGCTCACCGCCGAACCCACCGTTCCGGGCCAGGCCGGGCCGGAGTCCGCCCACTCGGTCGCCCGCGACCCGCTGGACCAGCCCGACGCCTTCCTCGCAGCCGACGCCGCGGCTGTCGAGAACCTCCTCCGCTGCTGGACGCGGGAGGACGCCACGCCGCCCCCGGACGGTGACGTTCTGCGCATTCCCCTCCACGCCAGCGGTGCCGCCCTGCTCGTCCCTGTCCGCTACTGGTCGGCCACCGGCTGGCACCGCTTCGGCGCACCCGCCCTCGAGAACGGACCACCCGGCGCCCCTGCGGTCGACGCCGTGACCCTTGCCGCCCTGCTCGGTCGGGAGGCGGCCCACGGGGCCACGAAGGCTCCGGTCCCGGACAGCACCGCACTCGTGAGCCGGGTAGCCGACTCCGTGGACCGCACGGCCGGGTTCATCGCCGACCGGCGGAGCCGCCCCGCCCACTCCGTCACCGGCCACCAGTTCCTGGACTCCGAGCAGTCCCTTGTCCTCGGACATCCGCTCCACCCCACTCCCAAGAGCCGCCAAGGGCTCTCCGATGCCGAATCCCGCGCTTATTCGCCCGAGTCGGGCGGTAGCTTCCCCCTGCACTGGATGACCGTCGACCGGGCCGTACTCGCGGGTGACTCGGCCTGGACCGAGGGCGGGCGGCCCGTACCCGTCGAGCAACTCGTATCGAGCCTGGCCGACGGCCTCCAACCGCCGGACGGCACGGTGCCGTTGCCACTCCATCCCTGGCAGGCACGCGACGTGCTGCGGCGCCCCGCCGTCGCCGAACTCCTCGACGCCCGGCTGCTCCACGACCTCGGCCCCCATGGGGAGCCGTGGTACCCCACCTCCTCCGTACGAACGGTGCACCAGCCCGGTACGGCCGCGATGCTGAAGCTGTCTCTCGGGTTGCGCATCACCAACTCCCGCCGCGAGAACCGCCGTAAGGAACTCCGGCGCGGCGTCGAGGTGCACCGCCTGCTCCGCGCCGGACTCGGACGCCAGTTGCGCGGCAGCCACCCCTGCTTCGACATCGTCCGCGACCCCGCCTGGATCGCCGTGACCGCACAGGACGGCACACCCCTGACGGGCCTGGACACCGTGGTCCGGCACAACCCTTTCGGCCCCGGGGACGACGCCCTGTGCATTGCCGCGCTGACGTCTCCCCGGCCCTGGCCGGGCGCCGAGGCCTGCGGAGTCCCCCTGATGCGATCCCGCCTCGCCGACATCGTGTCCCGCCTCGCGGCCGAAACGGGACGCTCATCAGCCGCGGTGTCCGCCGAGTGGTTCCTGCGCTACCTGGAGGCCGTGGTGCGTCCCGTTCTCTGGCTCGACGGAACAGCCGGTATCGCCCTGGAGGCGCACCAACAGAACACTCTCGTGCTCCTGGACGCCGACGGCTGGCCCGTCGGCGGCCGCTACCGCGACAACCAGGGCTACTACTTCCGAGAGTCCCACCGGGAGGCCCTCGACCGGAGGCTGCCCGGTATCGGCATCGAGAGCGACACCTTTGTCTCCGACGCGGTCACCGACGAGCGTTTCGCCTACTACCTCGGCATCAACAATGTGCTGGGCCTGATCGGGGCCTTCGGCTCCCAACGCCTCGCCGACGAGAGCCTTCTGCTCGCCGCCTTCCGCAGGTTCCTCGCCGACGCGGCATCAGGCAGCACCGGCACCGCCTCGCCCCTCCCGGCTCTCCTCCTCGAATCCACGACCCTCCGTTGCAAGGCGAACCTCCTCACCCGTCTGCACGGCCTCGACGAACTGGTCGGCCCCGTCGACACCCAGTCCGTCTACGTCACCATCCCCAACCCCCTTGCCACTGCAGCGGCATGAACCCGAGACCGATCGGACCGAGGAGGCCCCGAGATCCATGAGGCTCACGCGCTCGGCGCCACTAACGCCATCCATCCGCTCCACGCCGGCAACACCACCCACGCCACCCACACCAAGGCACTCCGCGTGCCCCACCACGTCCACGATCCCCACGAGATCGACGAGAGGAGAGCGCCGCCGTGCCGTCCGCGGACTCAAGGACCGACCAGAGCCCCTGCTCCAGCACCGACGACACCCTCGATCTGCATCTGCGCGACGAACTCGCCGCGCTGATCGCCGAGGAACGTGCGGTCCTGGCGCGCACGGAGGCACCGCCCGACACCCCCTCCCGGACCCGGCCGCCGTGGGTCGGCCCCGATCTGCTCGACTATGTTTCGGCATGGGGCCCCGCACCGAGCGGCTCACGCCCCTTCCGGCTCGTCCCCGTTCGGATCGACCGCGACCTGGCGCTCATCTCCCGGTGGATGAACGACCCGGCCGTGGCCGCCTTCTGGGACCTCGCAGGCCCCGACGAGATCGCCGCCGCCCACCTACGTGCCCAGATCGAGGGCGACGGCCGCAGTGTGCCGTGTCTGGGTCTCCTCGACGGCACTCCTATGAGCTATTGGGAGGTCTATCGCGCCGACCTCGACCCGATCGCGCGGCACTATGCGGCACGTCCGCACGACACCGGACTCCATCTGCTCATCGGGGCCGTCGGCGACCGCGGCCGTGGCTTCGGCACAGGCCTTCTGCGCACGGTCTCCGACCTCGTCCTCGACAATCGGCCCGCCTGCAGCCGCGTGATCGCCGAGCCCGACATCCGCAACACCCCTTCCGTAGCCGCGTTTCTGGGCGCCGGATTCCGCTTCCACGCCGAGCTCGAACTGCCGGGCAAGCGCGCCGCGCTGATGGTTCGCGACCGTCTTCACCGCCACCTCCTCTGATCCGGGCCGGGCCGGCCCGCTGAGCGCTCCACTGCTTTCTCTACACCGCTCGGCCCGATGCGGTTCCGCCCCGATTCCCGTTCCCGCGACGCCGGCAAATGCGCCCGCGCGGGTCCCGACCCGGACCCGACCCCAACCCCGACCCGGTCCGGACCCGACCACACACCGGGCCCAACCCCGACCCCAACCCGCCCCGGGCCCGGTCCGGACCGAGGCCGGCTCCCGACCGTGCCCGGCTCCCGGACCGCCTCCAACTCCCTGCTCCCGCACCCCCTTTACCGCACCACACCCCCACCCGCACACACCGGACACACCCGCACCCGCGCACACCCCCCCCGCCCGTTCCGCCCGAAGAGCCCAGACCTTGCGCCCGTCACTCCAGCCCCACCCCCGACGCCTGGCATCGAGCATCACGCCGTCTCTTCGCCAAAATGCTGGCCGAGTTCGCGTACGAAGGGGTGATCACGCCGGAGCCGGGCGGTGCCGATCCGCTCGCCTACCAACTCCCCGTGAGCGACTCGATCACCTACCGCTTCCGCGCCCGCCGAGGCGCGTACGAGCACTGGCGCGTCGACCCCGACTCCATCGCGCCGACCGCCGACCCCCTCCGGTTCGTCGCGCAGGCCAACGACACCCTCCTCGGGCTGACCGGCGACACCACAGGCCGCCTCATCCGCGAACTCATGGCCACGCTCGCCGCCGACACCCGGATCGATGCCTCAGCCGCGAGCGTCGCCGACCTCGCCGACCTCGGCTACGCGCACCTCGAAGGGCACCAGACCGGCCACCCCTGGATCGTGGTCAACAAGGGCCGTATGGGCTTCTCCGCCGCAGCCGCCGCCCGCTGGGCCCCCGAGCCCGCACGCCGCAGCGCCCGCCCTGGCTCGCCGTCCACCGCGACGCCGCCCGCTACCGGGGCGTCCGCGCTGTCGCGACGCCGGAGCGTCTCCACGCCGAGGAGCTTTCACCGGGGACCCGCCAGGCCTTCGGTCGCCCGGCACCATCGCGACCCCGCCGACTACCTCTACCTGCCCGTCCATCCGTGGCAGTGGGACGAGTGCATCGCCCCCCTCTTCGCCCCGCAGATCGCCGAAGGAACGATCATTCCGCTCCCGGAGGACGAAGATCTCCGGCTGCCGCAGCAGTCCGTCCGCACTTTCCTCAACACCACCCGGCCACGCGCCCGTACGGTCAAGCTCCCTCTCTCCGTCCTCAACACCCTGGTGTGGCGCGGCCTGCCCACCGAACGCACACTCGCCGCGCCCGCCGTCACCGAGTGGGTGCACGGTCTGCGCGACGCCGACCCGTTCCTGAGGGAGGAGACCCGGGTCGTCCTGCTCGGCGAGACCGCCTCCGTCACGGTCGAGCACCCGCTGTACGATGGGCTGCCCGGCGTCCCGTACCAGTACCGCGAACTCCTCGGCTGCATCTGGCGCGAGCCCCTCACGGGCCACCTCGATGCGGGCGAGCGTGCCCGCACCCTCGCCGCCCTGCTCCTCACGGACGCACAGGGCAGTTCCTTCACGGCCGAACTCGTCCGCCGCTCAGGGCTCGAACCCACCCTCTGGTTGCGGCACCTCTTCGCGGCGCTCCTGCCACCGCTGCTGCACTTCCTCTACCGGTACGGCACCGTTTTCTCGCCGCACGGGGAGAACGCGATCGTCGTCTTCGACGAGCACGACGTTCCCGCCCGCCTGGCGGTGAAGGACTTCGTCGACGACGTGAACATCAGCGCCGAGCCGCTTCCAGAGCGCGCCGCCATGCCCGGCGACGTACGGTCGGTGCTGCTCACCGAGCCGTCCGGATTCCTCATCCAGTTCATCCACTCCGGCCTGTTCGTCGGCGTCTTCCGCTACCTCGCGCCGATCTGCGCGGACCACCTCGGCGTGCTCGAGGCCGAGTTCTGGCCGCTCGTCCGGGCCGAGATCCTGGCCCACCAGGCGCGCTTTCCGGAGCTGAAGGAGCGCTTCGAGACCTTCGACCTCCTCACCCGCGCATCGAGCGGCTCTGTCTCAACCGCAACCGTCTGCACCTGGACGGTTACCGCGACCGGCCCGAGCGGCCCCATGCCGCCGTCCACGGCACGGTCCCGAACCCGCTTCACCAGCCGTGACGACGCGATGTCAGTGCTGCGCCGTAGGGTGGTCCCGCTATGACGAAGCCCTCCCTCCCCGATCTGCTCCACGCCGCCGTCACCGCCGTCGGCGGCACCGAGCGCCCTGGTCAGGTCACCATGGCCGAATCCGTCGCCGAGGCGATCGACGGCGGGTCCCACCTGCTGGTCCAGGCCGGCACCGGTACCGGCAAGTCCCTCGGATATCTGGTGCCCGCGCTGGCGCACGGCGAGCGCGTCGTCGTGGCCACGGCGACGCTGGCGCTGCAGCGCCAGCTCGTGGAGCGGGATCTGCCGCGCACGGTCGAGGCATTGCAGCCGCTGCTGCGCCGGCGCCCCCAGTTCGCCATGCTCAAGGGCCGTTCCAACTACTTGTGCCTGCACCGGCTCCATGAGGGAGCGCCGCAGGACGAGGAGGACGGCCTCTTCGACGTCTTCGAGTCCGCCGCCCCCACCAGCAAGCTCGGCCAGGACCTGCTGCGGATGCGGGACTGGGCGGACGAGACCGAGACAGGCGACCGGGACGCCCTGACCCCCGGCGTCTCGGACCGCGCCTGGGCCCAGGTGTCGGTCTCGTCCCGCGAGTGCCTGGGCGCGTCCAAGTGCGCATACGGCGCCGAGTGCTTCGCCGAGGCCGCGCGGGAGCGGGCGAAGCTGGCCGATGTCGTGGTCACGAATCACGCGCTGCTCGCGATCGACGCGATCGAGGGCGCACCCGTACTGCCCAGCCATGAGGTTCTGGTCGTCGACGAGGCCCACGAGCTGGTCTCGCGGGTGACGGGAGCCGCGACCGGTGAACTCACTCCGGGCAGCGTGAACCGAGCGGTCCGAGGCGCCGCGAAGCTGGTCAACGAGAAGGCGGGGGACGCCTTGCAGACCGCGGCCGAGAGCTTCGAGCGGATCATGGAGCTGGCCCTGCCCGGTCGGCTCGAGGAGATCCCGGAAGACCTCGCCTATGCCCTCATGTCCCTCCGGGACGCGGCCCGTACGGTGATCACGGCGCTGGGGAACACGCGCGACCAGTCCGTGCAGGACGAGGACGCGGTGCGCAAGCAGGCGCTCGCCTCCATCGAGAACGTCCACGCCGTGGCGGAGCGTGTCGTGGCAGCCTCGGAGTACGACGTCGTCTGGTACGAGCGGCACGACCGGTTCGGGGCGTCCCTGCGGGTCGCGCCGCTCTCGGTGTCCGGGCTGCTGCGCGAGAAACTTTTCGCCGATCGCAGCGTGGTCCTGACCTCGGCCACCCTGAAGCTGGGCGGCGACTTCAACGGTGTGGCGGCCTCGCTCGGGCTGCCCCCGGAGTCCGTGCCGAACGGGCTGCCGGGGCCGAGGAGCCACGTCGAACGGCCCGGCGCCGCATCGTCCGACGAGGCGCAAACAGACAGCGACGGGAGAGAGCCGGCCGACGGCTCCGAGCAGGACACGAGCCCGCTGTGGAAGGGGCTCGACGTCGGGTCGCCGTTCGACTACCGCAAGCAGGGCATCCTCTATGTGGCCCGCCATCTCGCGCAGCCGGGCCGCGAGGGCAGCCGTACGGACATGCTGGACGAACTCGCGGAGCTCGTGGAGGCCGCGGGCGGGCGTACGCTGGGTCTCTTCTCGTCGATGCGCGGCGCACAGGCCGCGGCCGAGTCGCTGCGCGGACGCCTGGACATGCCGATTCTGCTCCAGGGCGAGGAGACCCTGGGCGAGCTGATCCGCTCGTTCTCCTGTGACGCCCGGACGTGCCTGTTCGGCACGTTGTCCTTGTGGCAGGGGGTCGATGTGCCCGGGGCGAACTGCCAGCTCGTCGTCATGGACCGTATCCCCTTCCCGCGCCCGGACGATCCGTTGATGAGTGCCCGGCAGAAGTCCGTTGAGGATGGCGGCGGCAATGGCTTCATGGCGGTCGCTGCGACGCATGCCGCCCTGCTGATGGCCCAGGGCGCGGGCCGGCTGGTCCGGGCATCGGGGGACCGCGGCGTGGTGGCGGTCCTCGACCCGCGCCTGGCCACGGCGCGCTACGGCAGCTTCCTCAAGGCGTCCATGCCCGACTTCTGGTACACCACCGACCGCAATCAAGTGCGCCGGTCCCTCGCGGCGATCGATGCCGCAGCACTCGCGGCGCAATAGGTCGGGCCGGGTGCATCTGCCTCGACAGGGAGTGCCCGCTTCCCGGTTTGGTTCGCCGCATAGGTGGTGTGCGGCGGGCGCATGGCCACACGTGGCCATGACGTGCGTCCGACATGCAGCGGGCCCCGGAACCGGCGCAGGGATTCCGGGGCCCGGTCGTGAGGGGCGTGTCAGACCCGCCGCAGCACCGCCACCACCTTGCCGAGGATCGTGGCCTCGTCGCCGGGGATCGGCTGGTACGCGGAGTTGTGCGGGATCAGCCAGACGTGGCCGTCCTCCCGCTTGAAACGCTTCACGGTGGCCTCGCCGTCCAGCATCGCGGCCACGATGTCCCCGTTCTCCGCGACGGGCTGGCGGCGGACGGTGACCCAGTCGCCGTCGCAGATCGCCGCTTCGACCATCGAGTCGCCGACCACCTTCAGCACGAACAGCTCGCCGTCACCGACCAGTTGACGGGGAAGCGGGAAGACGTCCTCGACGGACTCCTCGGCGAGGATCGGGCCGCCGGCCGCGATACGGCCGACCAGCGGCACATAGGACGCGGCGGGCTTGCCCGTGGTGTCCGCCTGCTGGCTCGTCGGCCCGTCGGAGCCGCGGACCTCGTACGCCCGCGGGCGGTGCGGGTCGCGCCGCAGGAAGCCCTTGCGCTCCAGCGCCATGAGCTGGTGCGCGACGGACGAGGTGCTCGAGAGGCCCACCGCCTGGCCGATCTCACGCATGGACGGAGGATAGCCGCGCCGCTGCACGGAGTCCCGGATCACCTCGATGACCCGGCGCTGGCGGTCCGTGAGACCGGAGCTGTCGGCCCGGATGCCTGGAGGTCGACCGGGCAGCGAGCGTACGGGCTTCTGCCCCTCGGGATTCGTGGTGGCGTCGTTCATCGGGTGGCTCTGCTCGAATCGGTGCTGGGAGCGGTCCTGGGCAGTGATGGTGGCGCTGTCTGCGGTGGTGGTCACGTCGGCCCCTCTCGAGATGGTTCTCCCCAGTGACACAACGGTAGTTGGTTTCGAAAGGTTGCGCCAAACACACGTTCGAGTGAAATTTCCCAGATCACCTGACGAGATCAAGTGCTGAGGTGTATAGGCGGGTGCCCGATCGCCCGGGCGGGTCCCGCCCGGGCCGGTTCGCGGGCCCGGCGGAAGTGTTGCCGGGGCTGTGGCCAGTGTGGCAGCTGAGACCCGCGTGACGGTATACGTACGCGCTCCCGCTAGTCTCCTGTTGCCGCCCCTTCGTGCGACACGCGGTCGACGTGCTTGACGGGCAACCACCAGATCTAGTGGTTAGATGTGCGGCAGCCACCCACAAGTTGTGGTTCACGGTCCTCAAAGGCCGCAGTTATGGCCTATGATTGAGGCTGTTCCCAGGCCTTTCCACGGGTCTGCGGAGCCATGCAGCTGTGCCGGCTGCCATTCGACGTTCACAGGGTTTCAGGAAGGGTGAGGACCGTGCACTGCCCCTTCTGCAGACACCCCGACAGCCGCGTCGTGGACAGCCGCACCACCGACGACGGGACGTCGATCCGCCGGCGCCGTCAGTGCCCCGACTGCTCTCGCCGCTTCACGACAGTGGAGACGGCGTCACTCATGGTGATCAAGCGGAGCGGGGTCACTGAACCGTTCAGCCGTGACAAGGTCATCGCCGGTGTGCGCAAGGCATGCCAGGGGCGGCCCGTCACCGAGGACGCTCTCGCCAAACTCGGCCAGCGGGTCGAGGAGGCGGTGCGCGCCACGGGCAGCGCCGAGCTGTCCACGCATGACGTAGGGCTCGCGATACTCGGTCCGCTCCAGGAGCTCGACCTCGTCGCCTATCTGCGGTTCGCGTCCGTCTACCGGGCGTTCGACTCGCTCGAGGACTTCGAGGCCGCAGTCGCGGAGCTGCGCGAGCAGCGGAAGCCGACCGACGAGGACGGGAGCGGGCCGGCGGGGGGCGCCGAGGCCCCCGCCCCGACCACCACCGCCGCCGGTTGACCGGCGGCGCCATCAGACCCGCCCCGGGCGCGCAGGTGCGCCGGGGCACAGGACAGAAATAGTGCCTGGGGGAAGAAACAGGCACGTCAGGGCGTTATGCCCGTACAGGGAGGCGGCATGACAGAGACGACGAGCGGCCAGGCACGAAGCTCCCGTGCCAAGGGCAGCAAGGCGAGCAAGGGGCTGCGTGTCGAGCGCATCCACACCACCCCCGGCGTGCACCCGTACGACGAGGTGGTCTGGGAGCGCCGCGACGTCGTCATGACCAACTGGCGTGACGGTTCGGTCAACTTCGAGCAGCGGGGTGTCGAGTTCCCCGAGTTCTGGTCGGTGAACGCGGTCAACATCGTCACGAGCAAGTACTTCCGCGGTGCCGTCGGTTCGCCCGGCCGTGAGTCCAGCCTGAAGCAGCTCATCGACCGTGTGGTCAAGACCTACCGCAAGGCGGGCGAGGACCACGGCTACTTCGCCTCCCCGGCGGACGCCGAGATCTTCGACCACGAGCTCACCCACGCCCTGCTGCACCAGGTGTTCAGCTTCAACTCCCCGGTCTGGTTCAACGTCGGCACCCAGCAGCCGCAGCAGGTCTCCGCCTGCTTCATCCTCTCCGTCGACGACTCCATGGAGTCGATCCTCGACTGGTACAAGGAAGAGGGGATGATCTTCAAGGGCGGTTCCGGCGCCGGCCTGAACCTCTCCCGTATCCGGTCGTCCAAGGAACTGCTGTCCTCCGGCGGCAACGCCTCCGGTCCCGTCTCCTTCATGCGCGGTGCGGACGCCTCCGCAGGGACGATCAAGTCCGGTGGCGCGACCCGCCGCGCCGCCAAGATGGTCGTCCTGGACGTCGACCACCCGGACGTCGAGGCCTTCATCGACACCAAGGTGAAGGAGGAGGAGAAGATCCGCTCCCTGCGCGACGCGGGCTTCGACATGGATCTGGGCGGCGAGGACATCACCTCCGTCCAGTACCAGAACGCCAACAACTCCGTTCGAGTCAACGCCGAGTTCATGAAGGCCGTGGAGTCCGGCTCGAAGTTCGGCCTGCGCGGACGGATGACCGGTGAGGTCTTGGAGGAGGTCGACGCGAAGTCCCTCTTCCGGAAGATGGCCGAGGCGGCGTGGGCCTGCGCCGACCCCGGCATCCAGTACGACGACACCATCAACCACTGGCACACCTCGCCGGAGACGGGCCGGATCACCGCCTCCAACCCGTGCAGCGAGTACATGCACCTGGACAACTCCTCGTGCAACCTGGCCTCGCTGAACCTCATGAAGTTCCTGCGCGACGACGACCTGGGCAACCAGACGTTCGACGCCGAGACCTTCGCGAAGGTCGTCGAACTGGTCATCACGGCGATGGACATTTCCATCTCCTTCGCCGACTTCCCGACCGAGAAGATCGGTGAGACGACGCGCGCCTTCCGCCAGTTGGGCATCGGGTACGCCAACCTCGGCGCCCTGCTGATGGCCACCGGCCACGCGTACGACTCCGACGGCGGCCGCGCACTCGCCGGTGCCATCACCTCGCTGATGACCGGCACCTCGTACAAGCGCTCCGCCCAACTGGCCGCGGTCGTCGGCCCGTACGAGGGCTACGCCCGCAACGCCGATGCCCATCAGCGCGTCATGCGGCAGCACTCGGACGCCAATGGTGCCGCCAAGCGCATGGACGACCTGGACACTCCGGTCTGGGCCGCGGCCACCGAGGCGTGGCAGGACGTCATCCGCCTCGGCGGGAAGCACGGCTTCCGCAACGCCCAGGCCTCCGTGCTGGCTCCGACCGGCACCATCGGCCTGATGATGGACTGCGACACCACGGGCGTCGAGCCGGACCTGGCCCTGGTCAAGTTCAAGAAGCTCGTCGGCGGCGGCTCGATGCAGATCGTGAACAACACGGTCCCCAAGGCGCTGAAGCGCCTCGGCTACCAGCCGGAGCAGGTCGAGGCGATCGTCGCCCACATCGCCGAGCACGGCAATGTGATCGACGCACCGGGCCTGCGCCCCGAGCATTACGAGGTCTTCGACTGCGCCATGGGCGAGCGGTCCATCTCCCCGATGGGTCACGTCCGCATGATGGCGGCGGCCCAGCCGTTCCTCTCCGGCGCGATCTCCAAGACCGTCAACATGCCGGAGTCGGCCACCGTCGAGGAGATCGAGGAGATCTACTTCGAGGGTTGGAAGCTCGGTCTGAAGGCGCTCGCGATCTACCGCGACAACTGCAAGGTCGGCCAGCCTCTCTCCGCCAAGAAGAAGGAGGAGAAGAAAGCCGCGGAGCCCGTCCCGGCACCGGAGAAGGTCGTCGAGTACCGGCCCGTCCGCAAGCGGCTGCCGAAGGGGCGTCCAGGCATCACCACCTCCTTCACGGTGGGTGGCGCCGAGGGCTACATGACGGCCAACTCCTACCCGGACGACGGCCTCGGCGAGGTCTTCCTGAAGATGTCCAAGCAGGGCTCGACCCTCGCGGGCATGATGGACGCCTTCTCCATCGCCGTATCGGTTGGCCTGCAGTACGGGGTACCGCTGGAGACGTACGTCTCGAAGTTCACCAATATGCGGTTCGAGCCGGCCGGTATGACCGACGACCCTGATGTGCGGATGGCGCAGTCGATCGTCGACTACATCTTCCGCCGCCTGGCGCTGGACTTCCTGCCGTTCGAGACGCGGTCGGCCCTCGGCATCCACTCGGCCGAGGAGCGGCAGCGCCACCTGGAGACGGGGTCGTACGAGCCGGCCGATGACGAGGTCGACGTGGAGGGGCTCGCCCAGTCCGCGCCCCGCCATGTCGAGGTGCTGCCGAAGACCTCGCCGGAGTCGCCGAAGCCCGAGGTGACGTCCGCTGTTCCCGCGCCGAAGGAGGCGCACAGCTCCACGGAGCTGGTCGAGATGCAGCTCGGCCTGAACGCGGACGCCCCGCTCTGCTTCTCGTGCGGCACCAAGATGCGCCGGGCCGGGAGCTGCTACCTCTGCGAGGGGTGCGGCTCGACCAGCGGCTGCAGCTGAAAACGAGCGGAATTGCGCCTGATGCAACATTGAGCCTTCTGCGCTGATTCCGCAGCATCGCAGGTCAGAGCGGGAGTCGAGACTTTCTCGGCTCCCGCTCTCGGCTGTGTGAGGGCAGGTCGGACAGAGGGACGTAACCAATTCATCGATGTTGCGTTGAATGCAACGTGGCAAGAGAAGCGAGTCTGCCAGGGGCTGCTGCCCTCCTCTTGGTAGACGGTGTCGCGCACCTGGATCCGGCCCAGGCCGTGTTTGAGGCGATGCAGGAGGGCTGGATCACGCAGCAGCGGTCCCGCTTTCTCAAGGCAGGGACGATCAAGGCCCGTGTCGACCTTGTGCGTCGGCTCGCCAGCTTCACGAACCAGTACCCGTGGCAGTGGGAAGCGGCTGAGGTCGAGGCATTCTTTGATCACTTGGCCTCGGGCGCCCGACCGATTGCGGTCTCGACTGCGCGCGCTTATCAGAACGCACTGCGCCTGTTCATGGACTACGTCACCGACGCCCGCTATGGCTGGCCGCTGGCCTGCCAGGAGCGTTTCGGTGAGACGCCGGTCCAGGTCCTGCACGAGTGGAACACCGTCACTCACGTCGCCGACTTCGAGGGCCAGCCCGGTCGCCGTCCGCTGACCTACGACGAGGTGCAGGCTCTCTTCGACGCGGCGGATACCCGCGTGGGTGAGGTCCGTGCCAGGGGGCGGAAGGGCGTACTCGCGGCCATGCGTGACGCTGCGCTATTGAAGACCATCTACGCCTACGGTCTGCGCCGCTCCGAGGCCTGGGGGTTAGATCTGCACGATCTGCGCCACAATCCCAAGGCTCGCCAGTTCGGCTGTTGCGGAGCCCTGTTCGTCCGCTGGGGCAAGTCCTCCAACGGCAGCCCGCCAAAACGCCGGACGGTACTTACAGTGCCTGAGATGGACTGGATCGTCCCGGTGCTGGAGCAGTGGATCACGGAGATCCGGCCTGTCCTCGCTCCGGAGAAGCACCCGGCGCTGTGGGTGACTGAGCGGCGGGGACGACTCTCTCGCCGTGCGATCAACGAGGCATTCGAAGATGCCCGGGGGGCCGCGGGCCTGCCGACGGAGCTCGACTTGCACTGCTTGCGGCATTCCTACGTGACCCACCTGGTCGAGTTCGACTACCCCGAGCGATTCGTTCAGGACCAGGTCGGGCACGTGACCGCGTCCACCACGGCCATCTACACCGGCGTCTCCGACGAGTACCGGAACCGCCTCCTGCAACGCGCGCTGACCCGAGACCCCGACCTCTGGGACAAAGAATGATCAAGAAAATGGGGTTCAACTGGCACCTGCGGCAGCTCATGGCAACCCAGGGCATGTTCCAGACCTCCGATCTCGTGCCGTTGCTGGCTGAACGCGGCATCCACCTGTCGCGAGAGCAGGTCTACCGGCTCGTGACCCAGCCGCCCCAACGGTTGTCAATGGACACGCTCGCCGCCCTCTGCGACATCCTGAACTGCGGTGTCCAAGACTTGATCGAAATCACGGTCGTGAACGAAACCGTGCGCAAGACCGGTACCGGCGGCGGGCGCACGGCCCCGGCCAACGTGCATCGCGCCACGATCCGTCGTCCGGAGGGGCTGTGAGCAAGCGCGTCAGCACCCCACCCGTGGGACCGGACACCGTGGCCGAGCTTGTCGCACGGTCCCTCCCTGACCTCGACATTCATACGGCGGTGGGCATCGTTAAAGAAGCTGTCCCGAGCCAGTTCAGCCAGCGCCAACTCCACCAGCATCTGAGCAGGCACACGGATGCGCTCACTTCAGGCAGCTCGGACGTGCCCCTGGCCGTTGTCCGTCTCGCCCACGCCCTCAAGAAGGCCGGGGCCGAGCCGGTCACTCTCCCGATCTGCAGGAAGTGCCGGGAAGGCAGGCCCGACCTGAAGCACCGCACCGAGGGCGGCCGACTCTGCGGCACCTGCTTCCAAAGGAACAACATTCAGCCCTGCTCGCGCTGCGGAACCCACCGACGGGCGGCATGCCGCACACCGGACGGGCCTATTTGCTCCACCTGCTACCGCCGCGACGTTCAGCCCCGTGAAGAGTGCTCCGGCTGCGGTCGAGAACGGCGCATCGCCGCACGCACCGATACGGGCGGCGCCCTCTGCGACGCCTGCTACGAACCCCCGCTCCACACATGCACGCTCTGCGGAGAGGAGAAGCGCGCCGCCGCGCACACGGCCGATGGACCGATCTGCACCCAGTGCTACCGCTACCCCACGCGCATCTGCGGCGGATGCGGGAAGATGCGCCGCATCCGCAACAAAGCCACCGCCGGCCAGCCCGACCTGTGCTTCGGCTGCTACAAGGAACCCCTGGCCTGCTGTTCCGTCTGCGGGCGTGAGAAACGCTGCCGAGGCGTCGGAAGCGGCCAGCCGATCTGTCACGGCTGCCGCGGCAAGAACCGGCCCTCCACTCCATGCTGTTCATGCGGCAAGCAGCGGCCCGTCGCAGCGCGCTGGCCCATCGGCCCGGTCTGCTCTACCTGCTACCTCTACATCCGACGCGACCCCCAGCCCTGTCCCCGATGCACACGCTCCCAGCCCTTGATCGGCCGGGCCGAGGACGGCACACGCATCTGCAGCGACTGCCACGGCCTGGCCGTCTCATATGACTGCTCCACCTGCCACGCCAGCACGGACCTCTACGCAAGTGGAGAGTGCGCCCGATGCGTGCTGACGCGACGCCTGCGCGACCTCCTGTTCACCCAAAGCGGCACAGTGCAGCCACAGCTCCACGGGCTTCTGGAGCAGATGGCCTGTGTCGACAACCCCAGGGCAATCCTGAACTGGCTCCGAACACCGGAAGTCCCCAGCCTGCTCACCGACCTTGCCCGCCAAGAGCAAGAGATCACGCACAGGTTGCTTGACAGCTGGCCGCAGACTCCACGGCTACACCACCTTCGCTCGATGCTCGTACACGCCGGCGCCCTGCCGCCCAGGTCCGAGTACCTGGAGCGCAGTGAACCCTGGCTCGAAAGTCTCCTGCGGGACGAACCCCGCGACCACCAGCGACTCCTGCGTACATACATCTGCTGGTCCGAGCTGCCCCGCGCTCGGCGCCGAGATCGCAGACGCCCCATCACAGAGGGGGGTGCGAAGAACCTCCGGACGAAGGCACGCGTTGCACTGGAATTCCTGCATTGGCTCGACCAACACGGTTGCACCATCGAAGACGTCACTCAACATGAAGTTGACCAATGGCTGGCTTCAGGATCACGGCGCCATCAGTGGCTTCGTTCCTTCATCGTCTGGGCCCAGCGACAACGCCTGATCTGCGACATCCGGCTCCCCCGGGTTCGCCGAGGGGCACCCCACGAGTTCCTGCATGACGACGACCGATGGCGGCAGCTCCGCCGCTGCCTGCACGAAACGCAGCTACCGCTGGACGTCCGAGTCGCCGGCGCCCTGCTGCTGACCTACGGATATCCCATCAGCAGGGCCGTCCTCCTCACCGTCGATCATCTACAGCAGCGACAGGACAGTACCTACCTGATCCTTGACCAGCATCCAGTGCTCCTGCTGCCCAGCCTGGCCAACCTGGTGAACACGCTGCGAGCGACGGCATCGTCCAGGTCCCTCCTCGGCCGCAGTTCCCCAGGAACAGGATGGCTCTTCCCCGGGCGTCAGCCCGGCCGTCACATCGCAGCATCCGGATTCAGCACGAAGCTTGCCCAGCACGACATCCCGGCCCGCGTCGCACGCAACACCGCGCTGGCGGCACTCGCCGGGGATTTACCTGCGCCAGTGCTCGCTGACCTCATGGGCATCCACATCAGCACCGCAGTCCGATGGAGCAAGCAGTCAAAGCGAGACTGGTTCGACTACGTCGGAACCCGCTCCACCACTGAGGACAACTGAAGTCGCCCGAATACAGCGCACTGCGAATAAGTGCTCTGCACCGGTAGCCCGTGTGCCGTCAGCGCGTGAGCCCCACCCGCTGACGGCGTGGAGCCCGGGACGGGGGTGATGACCTACGGTCGTCACCCCCTTCGCTGTTGTACGGATCGTGCTGGATCGACGAGTGGGATCCGGCCACAGGCCGCTGACCACTACGATGGCGCGGTGCTGGTCAAGTGGATTCGCTGCACTGTGGTTGACCGCCGAGGTTTCGCGCGGGGGCAGCGTAAATGGGCGGGGCTGCTCGGCGAGCCGGGGTTCCGGGGGCAGGGCGGAGGCTGGAGCCGGGCACGGCCCGATGTGGCGCATCTCTTCGCGTTCTGGGAGAGCCGAGCCTTCTACGACTCCTTCATGGCGCGCTCGCACGACCGGCTCGCGGCAGCCCAGTCCGGCACGTTCAAGGACAGCAGGGTGCGGCTCTTCGAGCACCGCTTCGATGTCAAGGTCGGATTCCGGCCGGTCTTCTCCGATGCGGATGTGGCGCGCGTGGCCCACTGCCGGGTGCGCGAGGAGCGCGTCGAGCACTTCACCTTGATGCAGGAGAAAGTGTGGAACCCGGCCATGGCCGGGTCGCCCGGCATGCTGCGCGGAGTGTTCGGGGAGGCGCCCGGCAACGAGTTCCTGGTGCTCTCGCTCTGGGACTCGGCCGCCGAGCACGGGAAGTACCGCCAGGAGCGCGTGGAGCGGCTGGCCCTGCGAACCCAGATCGAGGCCGATGTGTCAGGGCTAGCCGGCGATGTCGTCGCGCTCGAGCCCACCTGGTCCGTGTGAGTCCGCTGGGGGCGGGGGAGCCGGGCGAGTGCGCTTGCGTGCGAGTGAGTCCGTGCGAGGACGCGGCGCACCGCGGACCCTGGAACTAGGGTGGCGTCATGGTACGGCCCCGTCGCATCGTCCTCCTCCGGCACGGAGAGTCGGAGGGCAATGCGGATGACACGCTCTACGAACGGGTTCCCGATCATGCTCTGCATCTGACCGAGCAGGGCTGGCGGCAGGCGAAGCAAGCCGGTGACCGGCTGCGCGCCATGTTCGGCGAGGAGCGGGTCAGCGCGTACGTCTCCCCGTACCGGCGGACGCACCAGACCTTCAAGGCTCTGGACCTCGACCCCCGGCGCGTGCGGATGCGCGAGGAGCCGCGGCTGCGCGAGCAGGACTGGGGCAACTGGCAGGACGCCCAGGACGTGCGGAAGCAGAAGGTCAACCGCGACGCGTACGGGCACTTCTTCTACCGGCTGGCGCAGGGGGAGTCCGGCGCCGACGTCTACGACCGGGTCGGCGCCTTCCTCGAGAGCCTGCACCGGAGCTTCGAGGACCCCGACCACCCGCCCAATGTGCTGCTGGTCACACACGGCCTGACCATGCGGCTGTTCTGCATGCGGTGGTTCCACTGGAGCGTGGCCGAATTCGAGTCACTCTCGAATCCTGGGAACGGAGAGTTCCGGACGCTGGTCCTGGAGTCCGGGGGGAGGTACCGCCTGGACAGGCCGTTCGAGCGCTGGTGCACCCCGGAGTCGTACGACGCCACCGGCTAGAGTGTCCGTGCGATGACCGCTGATCCCACTCTTACGCAACGCCGCGACCGTGCCCTCGCGAGCTTGCGCGGGCTGGCCGTGGGCGATGCCCTGGGCTCCCAGTTCTTCGTGCCCTCGAACTATCCGGCGCTGAAGCGCCACGAGCTGCCGCCGGGTGTGTGGCAGTGGACCGACGACACCGAGATGGCTTGTTCTGTACTTGCCGTCCTCGTCGAGCAGGGACGCATCGACCAGGACGCGCTCGCCCGCTCCTTCGCCGAGCACCACGACGCGGACCGGGGCTACGGCCCGGCGGTCGACCGTATGCTGCGGCTGATCCGCGAAGGCGGGAACTGGCGTGAACTTGCCTCCGCGCTCTTCAACGGTCAGGGGTCGTGGGGCAACGGCGCCGCGATGCGGATCGCTCCGCTCGGCGCTTGGTACGGGGGCGACCCGGAGCAGGCCACGCACCAGGCGGAGATCTCCTCCTACACCACCCACCAGCACCGTGAGGCCGTCGCGGGGGCCATGGCTGTGGCTGCAGCCGCGGCCCTGGTCGCGGACCCGGCGGGCAGCCCCGGGCCCGAAGCCCTGCTCGACGGCGTGATCGAGCTCGTACCGCGCAGTGCGGTGCAGGCGGGTCTGCGGCGAGCGCGCGACATGCTCGACTACGGTGACGCCGGGACCGTCGCGGCCGTCCTCGGCTCTGGACGGCGGACGAGCGCGCACGACACGGTGCCCTTCACGCTCTGGGCGGCGGCCCGCCACCTCGGGGACTTCGGCGGAGCCTTCTGGACCACGGTGCAGGTGGGCGGCGACATGGACACCACCTGCGCGATCGTGGGCGGAATCCTTGCGTCCGCGGAGGCGGGCACGCCGCCGGGCGACTGGCAGGAACGCACCGAGCCGCTCCCCGTCTGGACCCGGGCGGTTTCTGCCTGAAACCGGGACACTGAGGGATCCAGGCGGCCCGGGCTGTCGTGGCGGTCCGAAGGGTGGTTGGCCGGTTCTCGGCTCCCCTTCATCTTGTCCGCGCGAGCGCGAACTTTTTCGTCTTCGTGGATGTCTGCGTTGTGTCTTGCCGATTGGCGGACGGCTGCGTCTTGCCGAACAGGACCGTGCGGTTTCGGGCATCGGCCGATGCCCGCCTCCCGAACCGCGGCCCCGGCGGCGTAATCTAATGGACGCCATGCCGTACGAACCGCCTACTCACCGCGTTGAGCGTTCACTCCGCGCCACCACCGACGCCCGTATCGTCGTCGGCATCGACGAGGTCGGGCGGGGCGCCTGGGCCGGACCGGTCACCGTGTGCGCCGCCATCACCGGCCTCCGCCGCGCGCCCGATGGGCTGACGGATTCCAAGCTGCTCACCCCGAAGCGACGCACCGCGCTCGCCGGTGTGCTGGAGAATTGGGTCACGGCGCATGCGCTGGGGCATGCCTCGCCGCACGAGATCGACGAGTTGGGGATGACGGCGGCGCTGCGTCTGGCCGCGGTACGGGCGCTCGCCGCCCTGCCCGTGCAGCCCGACGCGGTGATCCTCGACGGCAAGCACAACTATCTCGGTGGGCCCTGGCGGGTCCGTACGGTGATCAAGGGCGACCAGTCGTGCGTTCCCGTCGCGGCCGCCTCCGTGATCGCGAAGGTGCGGCGCGACGCCATGATGGCCGAACTTGGCCAGGACTGCCCGGACTTCGACTTCATCGGGAATGCCGGCTACCCCTCGCCCGTGCACCGTGCGGCACTGGAGGAGCTGGGGCCCACGGCCCACCATCGGATGTCGTGGGCCTACTGGGACGCGCTGCCCCGCTGGCGGCATCTCCGCCTCAAGCGGGCCCTGGCCGGGGTTCCGGAGTTGGAGGCCGAAGGGCAGCTCGGCTTCGACTTCTGAGCGACCGTCCCATTTACACCCCGCCCCGCCGATGCGAACCGCACCGGTGTTTGATAGACATCAGATCATGCCTCTCATCCCCGAGGAGCCTCAGATTCACGAGAGCGTCCCGGGTCCCCGCGTCACTCCGGCCGCCGGCCGGACCGCGCCGACCCCCCGTCCTGTCCCCGCTCCCGGACCCCGGCCTGCCCCCAAGCGGCCCGGCCCGCCAGGTCCGCAGCGTGGCCCCGCCGCACCACAGGCCCAGCGTGGCCAGCGTGACGCGGCCAAGTCCCCGGCGCCCGCCGCGGTTCCGCAGATCCAGCTCATCCCGGCCTCCGTCGACGGGGCCCTGGACGCGGCCGAGGAGGCCGTGGACCTTCTGCTGGACTCCGGCCGTGCCCCGCAGGACGTCCTCGTACTGACCACGGGCGAACAGCACCCGTGGGCGGCCCACGAGTTGTCCTTCGGTGAGACCTCCTACTGGGCGCAGCACGACGCGGGCGAGGATGTCTTCTACGCCGACGCCTCCGTCGCCGAGCGGGCGGCGAGCCGTCCGGTGGTGGTCGTGGCGGTGAACGGCGGTGCGGACGACGCGGCTGCCCGTGCGCTGCCTATGGCCATGGCCAAGGCGGCTGTGCTGCTGATCGTCTGCGGCGACCCCCAGCGGATCAACTCGCTCATCGGCGCCGGAGTCTGACCCCCCCGGGTGTCCTCGCACCCGGGGCGGTTCGGTCCCGGCCCCGGCACGGGCGTGTTGGCCCGAGGGCCGTGACGCGGCACGAGCGCCGACGACCGACGTCGTACCCGTCACGACACGTCGTACGGATGTCGCCCCACGTCGTACGTCGTGCTGCCGGGAGGCCGCCGCGCTCCTGAGCCGCACCGTGACCGTACGGGCGCTGGTCGCTCCGGCGCGTCAGCGTGCGGCGGCGGGCCGCGGCACCTCCGGATCGTGCCCCTGCGGGAAGCGGCCGGGGTGTGCGGAGGGCGTCGAGAGCGCGGAGTGCGGCGAGTTCGCGAGGCGCGGGGCGACTACGGGAGTTGCCTCCCACCGTTCCACGGTCTTGTGGTCTTCCACCGGCTGGGAGAACGCGTGGGGTCGACGGCCTCCCCGCTCTTCGCCGAAGACCTGCCAGCCCTCCCGCGTCAGGGTGACGTAGGCTCCGCAGCGTAGGCCGTGCAGCGTGCAGGCGTCACGCAGTCCCCACATCCATGCGCCGTCCTCCTCGGTCCACTGCCCGTCGCCCTCCCGGCAGTAGAGGAGCACCGCCGTGCGGACCGGTACGCGACGGCGCAGGTCGTGCGGAATGATCCGGCGCAGTTGCGTCAGCAGGGCATTCCGGAACACCCACCCGTCGGCCACGCTCCCCAGGCGGGCGAACGACGCGCTGGCGGCGACTCTCTCGTCAATGTCGAGGACCGCAACCACGGCGGTGGAAGGAGTCGGCTCATGACGGCTGTGCAGGCCGGTGACGATCTCACGGGGATTGCGCAGAAGAGGTATCCCGGCATCGGCCCACTCCGAGGGCTGCAGCATCCTGCCGAGCTGGGACGGGGAACCATTGGCGGAGGAGAAGGACCTGGCGGGGGACGGAGGGAAGCCGGGGGTCACAGTCCTCCTTAGGTCTGCTCACCCGTGAGCCGGGCAGGGGCTGGTGGGAGCGCGCCGCGACACACCCTGCCGGCGGCAGCAGGCCGACGCGGGAACACCTCCAATTCTTGCCGCCGTCACCGCGAGCGGCAATGAAAGGTTTGCGCAAGCGACCGGTATCAACCGAAGCGCGGCCTATTTTCCTCCGCTTCGCTGCCTGCTCTGCTCCCGGTCCGGTCCCGGCTCACCCCTGTACGGCGAGGACCAGTGGAAAGACCCCGTGCGCACCGGCCTTGATGAGAAGCCGCGCCGCCACGGCGAGCGTCCATCCCGTGTCGGCCAGGTCGTCCACCAGGAGCACCGGGCCAGGGGTGGTGTGCAGCCGGTCGGCAAGATCTGGGGGCACGGTCAACGCGCCGTGCAGCGCCCGGAGCCGCTGTGCGCTGTTGGTTCGGGGGACCCGGGTGTCCGTCGTCTCGTCGGCATAACGAACCGACCCGAGGAGGGGCATCTTGCCGACCGCCGCGATGTGTTCGCCGAGAGAGCGGATGAGCTCAGGCCGGGTGTGGGACGCGATGGTGACCACGCCCACCGGTCTGCTCGGGGAGTCCGGAGCGCCGGAGGCCCAACCCCCAGGTCCCTTGGCCCAGTCGGCGAGCACGGTCACGACGGCGTCGGCCACATCGGGCGGAACCCTGCCGTCTCCGCCCTGCGCGGACAACATCGGGCGGAGCCGGTTTCCCCATCCGATGTCGGAGAGACGCCCCAGCGCCCGGCCCGGTGAAGTCTGTTCGGCCGCGGGGATGCGGCCTTTGAGATCCACGCCCACGGCGGCCAGCCCGGTCGGCCACATCCGGCGCGGCTCGATCTCGACGCCGGGCCGGCCGAGCTCGCCGCGGGCGGCCTCCAGAGTCGCCGTGGAGACATCGGTGGTGAAGCGTGGCCCGGCGCAGGTGTCACAGCGCCCGCAGGCGGCGGCGCCCTCGTCGTCCAACTGCCGCCGCAGGAACTCCATCCGGCATCCGTTCGTGGCGGCGTAGTCGCGCATCGCCTGCTGCTCGTCCTCGCGCTGCCGGGCCACCCAGGCGTAGCGCTCCGAGTCGTACACCCATGGCCGGCCCGTCGACGTCCAACCGCCACGGACCCGGCTCACGGCACCGTCCACGTCGAGCACTTTGAGCATCGTCTCCAGCCGTGAACGCCGCAGGTCGACCTGGGGTTCGAGAGCGGGCAGGGACACGGGCCGACCCGCCTGCGCGAGGACGTCCAGCGTGCGCCGCACCTGCTCCTCCGCCGGGAAGGCCAGGGAAGCGAAGTACCGCCAGATCGCCTCGTCCTCCTGGCCGGGAAGCAGGAGCACCTCGGCGTGCTTCACACCACGCCCGGCCCGCCCCACCTGCTGGTAGTACGCGATGGGCGACGAGGGTGATCCCAGGTGCACGACGAAACCGAGGTCGGGTTTGTCGAAGCCCATCCCGAGCGCCGAGGTCGCGACCAGCGCCTTCACCCGGTTCGCCAGCAGATCGGCCTCGGCCGTCCTCCGGTCGGCGTCCTCGGTCTTCCCTGAGTACGAGGCCACCGTGTGCCCGCGGTGGCGGAGGAATGCCGTCACCTCTTCCGCCGCCGCCACGGTCAGGGTGTAGATGATGCCGGAGCCCGGGAGGTCGTCGAGGTGGTCGGCGAGCCAGGCCAGCCGGTGAGCGGCATCGGGCAGCCGCAGTACGCCGAGGCTGAGGCTTTCGCGGTCCAGTGGCCCGCGCAGGACCAGGGCTTCGACGGCCGTGTCGCCGGTGCCGAGTTGGTCGGCGACGTCGGCGGTGACCCGCGCATTGGCCGTTGCAGTGGTGGCCAGGACGGGAACTCCCGGCGGCAGGTCGGTGAGCATGGTGCGCAGCCGCCGGTAGTCCGGCCGGAAGTCATGGCCCCAGTCCGAGATGCAGTGCGCCTCGTCGACGACGAGCAGGCCGGTGCTCGCGGCGAGCTTCGGCAGCACCTGGTCGCGGAAGTCCGGGTTGTTCAGCCGCTCGGGACTCACGAGCAGCACGTCGACCTCACCGGCCGCCACCTCCGCCTGGACCGTCTCCCACTCATCGGTGTTCGCGGAGTTGATGGTGCGCGCGCGGATGCCGGCCCGCTCGGCGGCCTCGATCTGGTTCCGCATGAGCGCGAGCAGAGGGGAGACGATCACCGTCGGACCGCTCCCGCGAGCCCGCAGCAGCGCGGTGGCCACGAAGTACACCGCCGACTTGCCCCAGCCGGTGCGCTGGACGACGAGGGCCCGCCGGTGGTCGGCGACCAGCGCCTCGATCGCCCGCCACTGGTCCTCGCGCAACCTGGCGGCCCCGCCCGGGTCGCCGACGAGGCGGGCGAGTACGGCGTCGGCCGACGAACGCAGCTCTTCGTTGCTCATGCCCCCATGCAACCGGATGGCACGGACATTGCGCGAGCGAGGTCGCCTGCCTGTGGAAAACCTGCGTACACAGGTTTCGTAGGACGATATTGGGGAGTTATCCACAGGGCTTTCGGTGCGGTGGTGCTGGACGGCACGGTCTTCGCATGACGCGACACATCGACCCCTCGCAGCCGCCCGCCCTCGACCAGATCACCCTGCGCAGTCCGGGAGAACTGGCCGATGCCCTCCCGTACCTGATGGGTTTCCATCCGGACGACAGCATCGTCCTGGTCGCCCTGCACGGCGATCACGGCAGGTTCGGCGGCCGCTTGCGGCTCGGCATTCCGGCCAGCCCGGGGGAGTGGCCCTATGTGGCGGACCAGCTCGCCGACTGTCTGGTGTCGGGCAGTGAGAGGCGGGCGTCACGGCCCGACGGCATTATCGTCTTCCTTTGCCAGGATCCGTCGGCGGGGGAGAAGGGCCGCGACGTGATGGAGCGGCTGCGGCCGCTGGCACAGCGGCTGCGTACGGCGTGCGGGGCGCTGGACGTCCCGGTGCTGGAGGCGATCTGCATCTCGGGGGGCCATTTCTGGTCCTACTGCTGTCCCGATGCGCGCTGCTGCCCCACGGACGGCACCCCGCTGGCCCTGCCCGGGACCTCCGTCATGGCGGCGGCCGCCACCTACGCCGGTATCCAGGTCCGGGGCTCACTGCGGGAGATGGAAGCGAGGCTTGCGCCGCTGACGGAACCCGCGTCCGCCGTCGTGGCGCAGGAGGAGGCGCTCGATGCAGCAACCGCCGAGCTTGTCCCCCGGATCCTCGGAGGTGTGGACCGGGAAACCGTTCGGAAGGAGACCCTCACGCTCATCCGCGGACTGGTGCAGCGGCTTGGACGCGCCCCGGCGCCGGGCAGGCCCACCGAGGCGGACACCGCTGACGACGGTCTCGTAACCGACGAAGAGGCGGCCGCGATCATCCTGGGGCTGCAGGACCGCACCACCCGGGACCGCGCCGCGGAGTGGGTGGAAGGCCCGGAGGCCGACGTGGCGCTCCGGGTGTGGCGAGCGATCGCGCGGCGCTGCGTCGGGGCGTACAGCGATCATGCCGCCGCTCCGCTAACGCTCGTCGGCTGGGTGGCCATGTCCACGGGCGATGAGCCGACCGCACGGGTCGCGCTCGGCATGGCGCTGCGCGTCGACCCGGACTATCTCTTCGCCAAACTCCTGCACCAAGGCGCCAACGAGGGCCTTGATCCTGAGCTGTTGCGCGAATGCCTGCGACAGGAGAGGGGCACGCGCGCGCCCCGCAGGCCGACACGGATGGCCACGCAGCCACCCTCCGGGCGCCCGCACGGGCGTACTCGGCCCGGTGGTCACGCGAGCCGTGGGCGAGCGCGGGCACGGCGCCGGGCCGGACAGCGCCGGGCCTGAGGGGCGCGGCGGCAGCGCGTCCGCGGCACCGCCGCGCTCGGACCTCGCACCCTGACCTCGACGTTCGCGGGGGCCGCCGGTCTCTGGGGACGCGCCTGGACCGATCCGCTCCTGCGAGGGACCCGGCAGCGGAACGACCTGTTTATCGTCAAGGAGACGACTATGATCGCCGCATGTCGCCCTACGACCCGTCGGCCTTTCCTCCCTTCGCAGTCACCGTCGACCTGGTCGTGCTCACGGTGCGCAGGCACGCGCTGTGTGCGCTGGCCGTACGCCGCGGTGAGCCGCCGTACCAGGGACGGTGGGCGCTGCCCGGCGGATTCGTCCGGCCCGACGAGGACCTCGCCGCCGCCGCGGCACGCGAGCTTGCCGAGGAGACGGGCCTTCTGGCTCACGACCCCACAGGTCCGTCCCCGGTCAACGGAGCGCATCTCGAACAACTCGCCACTTACGGCGATCCCAAGCGCGACCCGAGGATGCGGGTGGTCAGCGTGGCCCATCTCGTCCTGGCCCCGGACCTCCCCGCTCCTCGCCCCGGTGGGGACGCGCACAGCGCGCGCTGGGCATCGGTGGAGGATCTGCTGGGCCAGGAAGGGAGCTTCGGCCGGGAGGGAGAGCAGGGCGCCCCACTCGCCTTCGACCATGCCCAGATTCTCGCCGACGGGGTGGAGCGCGCCCGGTCGAAGATCGAATACTCCTCGCTTGCCACGGCGTTCTGCCCTCATGAGTTCACCGTCGGCGAGCTGCGCCGGGTCTACGAGGCGGTGTGGGGAGTCGCTCTCGATCCGCGCAATTTCCATCGCAAAGTCACCGGCACTCCCGGCTTCCTCGTGCCGACCGGTGGTACGACGACCCGGCAGGGCGGACGCCCGGCTCAGCTCTTCCGCGCGGGCGGGGCGACGCTGCTCAATCCCCCGATGCTGCGCCCCGAGGTCTGAGAGCGGGACCGCCGGCCGCTCCGGCCGCATACGCGGTGCCTGGGTCAGGATGCGCCCGCAGCCGTGGATGCGGGTGCGCCCATGGCCGTGCGTGGGTCCGGGGCGACCTCCGCGCCGCGCTCTCCACCGCGCGGCATCCCGGAAAATAGGACAAATCAGGTTATCGTGCTTCGGTGTCTGTGGCGCTGCCACAGGTGTCGAGCGGCCTCCTGCCTTCGCGAGGGAAGTGATGATCCAGCTCCTCGGAGTGACGAGCGCTCTCCGCCGCGGTTCCCACCCGGCCGTCGACGAGCCGCCCTCACGTCTCAGCCGGGACGCATCACCGTTCTGCTCGGTGCCTCCGGATCGGGCAAGTCGACGGCTTCGCGCCTGTTGTTGCGGCTCGAAGGGGGCATGCGTGGTGCAACTCGCTGACGACATCGGTGACATGGGGCTTCTTCGTAGGCCGTTCACCCCCGCACGGAAGCTTCGAGGCCGCCTCCACCGGGGGCGTCCGCGCCCGAGGAGCCCGCTGTCCAGGAGTGCAGGGAGCATGCGGCGAAAGGGCGTGAAGGGTTCACTGACCCTCCTCTGCCAGGTGTCCTCCAGCCACCGAGCGGTGCGCTCCCGGCTCCCAAGTCGGGTCGATCCGACAGGAGTTCCACTGACGTGGCGAACCCGACCCGCGGTGGCCGAGTCGGCTACCCGCAGAAGCCGTCCAGCGGCCCGAGACCGTGAAGCCTGCCCCGACACCCGGACCGGCCGGGGTTGGCCGATACCTTCGCCTCAAGAGGCCCCGAAGTGACCAGGAATTCCAGGGGATTTCGCTGTCTCGTCGGCCGCGCTGTCTCGCTGGAACCTTCCTCGCCGCGTCCAGCACATACGCCCGATCCAGCAGTACGGCCCCACGCGCCAGTCGCCCGCGGACGAGTGATCGTCTTCGCAAACCCCAGGCCCTACCCTCCGGCACGCTACGAGCTGTGCCGCGCGGGGGCGTACCGGAAGGCCGGCCCGCGCATGGTCGCCACGGCCGCGCTCGTGGCCGTGCTCAGGCCGTGGCCGTGCTCGCACCGTGGTCAGGCTTTCCGCGCCGTTCCTCGCCGCTCTGCTCCTGGCCCGCTTCTGGGACGCCTCGCCCGCGCACGCATTTCCCACAGGTAGACAGCCCCCAACTCCTTCTATTGTCAGCCGTGTTCGGAGCACTGGGGGGCTCGGGAGCCCTGCTCCGGGAAACGGATCGGATTTCTCCGCGCTGGCGTACGCAGGCGGCCGCGCACCGCGGCGCCTGCGCCTCCTGCGAGCCAAACCCGTCGTCTCCACCGGCGCGGCGGCTTCCCTCGCGCCGCTCCTTGTCGCCGTCAACGCCCCCACCCCGTGGGCCGTCTTCGGGCACGCGGCGGTCGCCCTGACCGTGGAGTGGTCCGAGGTGGCAGCTGGATGGGCGGGCTCGTCAGCGGCCGTAGGTGAGCGGTCCGCTCTCGGCCGGGCCATTCGACCACGGCCGGTCGCCGCTGCGCTGGCCGTTCCCGTTCCGGCTGCGGCAACCCAGCCGCGAGTGCCGTCGTCCCCGCTGCGGCGACCCAGCCGCGTGCCGTCGTCCCTGCTCTACAGGTCCTCCCTGTACAGGTCCTCCCGTGCGCCCGGCGCCCATCCGCTCGCCGTGACCCTCAGCCCGGTTCTGGTCCGTGGACAGCTCCAATGTCCGGCTGCCGGACATGCAGTCCAGTCAACTCCGCCGCGCCCCCGATGGGCTCGGCCGAAGGCCGTCCAGGACGGTGGTCCGCTGCTCAACCTGTGGGTCAGGCCCCGGCGTTGTCACTCCGTGCCCTCCTCGGCGCTTACCTGATCGCAGTGTTGCGCGGCAAGGCCGGCCCGTGGCCGACGAGGAGGCGGGATCCGCGCGAACTGCCCACAACCCAACGGGGATAGCCCATTTCCTTCCGATTAGGCGTCAATTATGAGGTGATGGGCGATCACCCTTTCGTGTGCTTTTCACCAAAGACCTCAAGGCGGCCCGGAGCGCCGCCGACAAAGGATGCGTGAGTACCCTTGCGCACACCATGATGACCGCGGCTCGCCCCGTCGACTCCGGACTGTCCGGCCCGGGCGAGCTTGACCGCTACCCCTATGGCGAAGCCCCGGGCGCCGAGCGTGCCGGAGGTCCCTCCTGGGACGGGACCGACACGGAGATGGGCCGAGTCGGCCGCCGGGCAGCCGGCAGCCGTGGGCGAGGGCTGCACGGCCAACTCGTCCAGCAGCTCGGCCAGATGATCGTCTCCGGCGACCTCGGCGCCGACCGCCCACTCGTCCCCGAGGAGATCGGCCAGCGCTTCGAGGTCTCCCGCACGGTCGTGCGGGAGTCACTGCGCGTCCTCGAGGCCAAGGGCCTCGTCAGCGCCCGGCCCAACGTCGGCACCCGCGTCCGGCCGGTGAGTGACTGGAACCTCCTGGACCCGGACATCATCGAGTGGAGGGCGTTCGGACCGCAGCGCGAGGACCAGCGCCGGGAGCTGTGCGAGCTCCGCTGGACCATCGAACCGCTCGCGGCGCGTCTCGCGGCGGGCCACGGCCGGGAGGACGTCCAGCAACGCCTCGCCGACATGGTCGAGATCATGGGGCATGCCCTGGCACAGGGCGACACCCTCACGTTCTCGCGCGCCGACACCGAGTTCCACGCCCTGCTCCTCCAGCTCAGCGGCAACCGCATGCTGGAACACCTCTCGGGAATCGTTTCCTCGGCGCTTCAGGTCTCCGGTGGTCCTGCGACGGGATGCGACCGGCCGACCGAGGTCAGCATCGGTCTCCACTCGCGCATCGTCGAGGCGCTCGGCTCGGGGGACGCCCCTGACGCGGAGGCTGCCATGCGCCAGCTGTTGACCGCTCAGCCGGAGGTGGAGCGTGTCGTGCCCGCCCCGCGCGAGCACTGACGCTCGCGCGAGGCCGGGCTTCCGCCGCGACATCGGCTCCTGCCCCGCTCGGGCGGAGTAGGAGCCGATACGCGAGCCACTTGTCACGATGTGTCTGATTACGGTCAGTTCGCACCCGCTGCGAGGTGTGACTCGGGCCACGTGAATTGGGCGTAACACTCTTCGGGAGAGCGCGATGACTTAAGAGGTGACAGTCGCTGAGGGAATACGGATGTCGTTCGCGACGCTGTGTTGCTCTGTGATTGCGCCCACGCCGTCGGTCCATCCCCGCCGGCGGTCGGCGGCTCCGGTCCATCGTGGACTGGGCCGGAAGCCATTCCCATCGTTCCGAGAGGTTGTTCGTGTCGGCCAGCACATCCCGTACGCTCCCGCCGGAGATCGCCGAGTCCGAGTCTGTCATGGCGCTCATCGAGCGGGGAAAGGCTGAGGGGCAGATCGCCGGCGATGACGTGCGTCGGGCCTTCGAGGCTGACCAGATTCCGCCAACCCAGTGGAAGAATGTTCTGCGCAGCCTCAACCAGGTCCTCGACGAGGAGGGTGTGACGCTGATGGTCAGTGCCGCAGAGGCGCCCAAGCGCACCCGTAAGAGCGTCGCAGCGAAGAGCCCGGCGAAGCGCACCGCCACCAAGACCGTCGCCGCCAAGGCGTCCGCGGCCAAGAAGGCGACCGCCCCCGCCGAGCCCGCCCCCGCCGCCGAGGCTGCGACCGAAGGGGCCGCCGACGAAGCGGCCACGGCGCCCGCCAAGAAGACCGCGAAGAAGGCCGCGGCCAAGAAGAGCGCGGCGAAGAAGGCCCCGGCCAAGAAGGCGGCCGCGAAGAAGGCCGCCGAGGCCCCGGCCAAGAAGGAAGCCGACGAGCTGCTCGAGGGCGACGAGATCATCGAGGAGCCCACCGCGCCCGGCAAACCCGGTGCGGAGGGCGCCGAGGGGACCGGTCCCGAGAACGAGGGCTTCGTCCTGTCCGACGAGGACGAGGACGACGCTCCGGCGCAGCAGGTCGCCGCGGCCGGCGCCACCGCCGACCCGGTCAAGGACTACCTGAAGCAGATCGGCAAGGTCCCCCTCCTCAACGCCGAGCAGGAGGTGGAGCTCGCCAAGCGCATCGAGGCGGGTCTCTTCGCCGAGGACAAGCTGTCGAACGCCGACAAGCTGGCCCCGAAGCTCAAGCGCGAGCTGGAGATCATCGCCGAGGACGGCCGCCGGGCCAAGAACCACCTGCTCGAGGCGAACCTTCGCCTCGTGGTCTCGCTGGCCAAGCGGTACACCGGCCGCGGCATGCTCTTCCTGGACCTCATTCAGGAGGGGAACCTCGGTCTGATCCGTGCGGTCGAGAAGTTCGACTACACCAAGGGCTACAAGTTCTCGACGTACGCCACGTGGTGGATCCGTCAGGCGATCACCCGCGCCATGGCCGACCAGGCCCGCACCATCCGTATCCCGGTGCACATGGTCGAGGTCATCAACAAGCTCGCGCGTGTCCAGCGCCAGATGCTCCAGGACCTGGGCCGAGAGCCCACTCCGGAGGAGCTGGCCAAGGAGCTCGACATGACCCCCGAGAAGGTCATCGAGGTCCAGAAGTACGGCCGCGAGCCGATCTCGCTGCACACCCCGCTGGGCGAGGACGGCGACAGCGAGTTCGGCGACCTCATCGAGGACTCCGAGGCGGTCGTCCCGGCCGACGCGGTCAGCTTCACGCTCCTGCAGGAACAGCTGCACTCGGTTCTCGACACCCTCTCCGAGCGCGAGGCCGGCGTGGTGTCCATGCGCTTCGGCCTCACCGACGGTCAGCCGAAGACGCTCGACGAGATCGGCAAGGTCTACGGCGTGACGCGGGAGCGCATCCGGCAGATCGAGTCGAAGACGATGTCGAAGCTGCGTCACCCGTCCCGCTCGCAGGTGCTGCGCGACTACCTCGACTGAGGCTCGCGGCCGCGTCGCTTCCCGGCCCGGAACCCCTCGGGGGTTCCGGGCCACCTGCTGTTCGGATGCGTCAGCCGTCCGTGTGCGTTCTCCGCCCGTTTGGGTCACTCTGGGTGTGCAGATAGCACCAGAGAGTCAGGAGACAGCATGCGTTCCATCTCCCGAGCACTCATCGGCGCCCTCGCGCTGGCGTCCGCCGGCGTGGCTCTGCCCCTCGCGAAGCCCGCTCCCGCCGCCGCGGACGGCGTGATCATAGGTGGCCGTCCGGTACCGGTGTCGGAGAGCCCGTGGGCCGTGGCGCTGGGCAGCCGCCAGCAGTTCGGCAGCAGTAGATCGGGACAGTTCTGCGGCGCGGTCGTCGTCTCGCCCACGAAGGTCCTCACCGCGGCGCACTGCATGAGCCGGGACGTGTTGGGTACGGACCGGAGTTCTGTGCGCGATCTCAAGGTCATCGCCGATCGCGACAACCTCAGGGACCAGAACGGCCGGGAGATCGCCGTGAGCGGCATCTGGGTCAACCCGCGCTACGACGCCGTCACCAACGCCGGTGACGTCGCGGTGCTCACGCTGTCGCAGCCCCTCTCCCGTGACCACGTCATCCCCATGGCGCACAGCGGCGACTCCGCCTACAAGGCGGGGACTACGGCGGCGGTCTACGGCTGGGGCGACACGACGGGCCGCGCCACGTACACCACCAGGCTGCACGCTGCGCAGGTGCGGGTGCTGGAGGACGGCGTCTGCGAGCGCGCCTATCCCGGGACGCTGGACGGCCGCTACGAGGCGGACACCATGGTCTGCGCCGGACAGTCCGGTGGCGGGCGGGACGCCTGTCAGGGCGACAGCGGAGGGCCTCTCGTGGCCCATGGACGGCTGATCGGCCTGGTCTCATGGGGCAGCGGCTGCGGGCAAGCCGAGAGCCCCGGGGTCTACACGCGGGTCTCGGCGCTGTCCGGGCTTCGAGCACTGCGGCGCTGACCGTCTGCGATGCGCGGTCTTTGTTCAAGAATGTCCACGAATGTCGAGGTCTTCGCCGCGGACGTTTGGCCGTTGGTCTGTGCCGTTGACGTGAGTCGTGGTCTCCGTCACGGATGCGAGGCGTGGTCCTCGCCGCGCACCGGGCGCCGGTCGGCCGGGCCGGACGTGCACCCGGGGACGAGAGGGGGCGGCCACCCTGGGTCACAAGGTAGCCGCCCACCGGTCGGCCCTGAGCCGACACAGGCTCGTCGGTCGTACGAGGTCAGCGTTCGTTGTCGGACGCGGACGCGGGAACCGTGGTGAGGCGCTCCGTCTCGTCCTGTATCTCCGCGGCGATCTTCTTCAGTTCAGGCTCGAACTTGCGACCGTGGTGGGCGCAGAAGAGCAGTTCACCGCCGCTCATCAGGACGACGCGGAGGTACGCCTGGGCACCGCAGCGGTCGCACCGGTCGGCGGCCGTCAGCGGAGTCGCGGGTGTCAGAACAGTAGTCACGTCGCCTCTTCTCTAGCTCGACGAGCTGTCGTACCAGGGTCAACATCCAACCAGCCCCAAAACGTTCCCGCTCGGGCCTTTCCTCGAAAGTTCTCGTCCGAGGAGGCTGGATGCTGCCGGTTGGCGGCGAATGAGCCGATCGCTCGGCTCACGTATGCATCGCGCTGGTCAAGGTTGCCTTATTTTGTCCCCCCGGCTGGATTGCCGGTTGTGAATGAGGACGTGCCCGGAGCCTAAATGGTTCATGCCTGGAAGGGAACGTGATGTTCGCGTCACCCCCACGAGGTATCGAACGTACGAGCGACGCTGGACTAGCATGGGCCTCCTCACGGGTTGCGGCACAAAGGCTCTATCAAGCCTCGGTACCCTCTGACGGGCGACCCAGTCATCACTGTGGCCCCACCCGGCCCATACAGAATTCAGCGAGGAGCGAACCGCGTGACCGCCGAGACGTCCGTGCCGTCCACTGCGCTGCTGACGGGAGCAGACCGCGACGGTTCCAATTACACAGCGCGGCACCTGCTCGTCCTCGAGGGGCTGGAGGCGGTTCGCAAGCGCCCCGGCATGTACATCGGCTCCACCGACAGCCGCGGCCTCATGCACTGCCTCTGGGAGATCATCGACAACTCCGTGGACGAGGCCCTCGGCGGCCACTGCACCAGGATCGACGTGGTGCTCCACGAGGACGGCTCGGTCGAGGTCCGCGACGACGGCCGCGGCATCCCGGTCGACGTCGAGCCGAAGACGGGGTTGTCCGGCGTCGAGGTCGTGATGACGAAGCTGCACGCGGGCGGCAAGTTCGGCGGCGGCTCGTACGCGGCCTCCGGCGGTCTGCACGGCGTCGGCGCGTCCGTCGTCAACGCGCTGTCCTCGCGGCTGGACGTCGAGGTCGACCGCAGCTCCCGCACCCACTCGATCAGCTTCCGGCGCGGTGTCCCCGGTATCTTCACCGAATCCGGTCCGGACGCGCCGTTCGACCCCTCCAGCGGCCTGCTCAAGGGCAGGAAGGTGCCCAAGTCCCGTACGGGCACGCGCGTGCGCTTCTGGGCGGACCGCCAGATCTTCCTCAAGGACGCCAAGCTCAACCTGGAGACACTGCACGCGCGCGCCCGGCAGACGGCCTTCCTCGTGCCGGGATTGATGATTGTCGTGCGGGACGAGCGGCTGATCGAGTCGGACGGGCCGGTCGAGGAGGTCTTCCGGTACGACGGCGGGATCAGCGAGTTCTGCGAGTACCTGGCGCAGGACAAGGCCGTGTGCGACGTGCTGCGGCTGAGCGGACAGGGCACCTTCAAGGAGACCGTCCCGGTCCTCGACGACCGCGGCCATATGACGCCGACCGAGGTCACGCGCGAGCTGGGTGTCGACGTGGCACTCCGCTGGGGCGCCGGCTACGACACGACGACCAAGTCCTTCGTCAACATCATCGCCACCCCCAAGGGCGGTACCCACGTCACCGGTTTCGAGCGGGCGATCACCCGCACCGTCAACGAGGTGCTCCGCGCCACCAAGACCCTCCGTGTCGCCGAGGACGACGTCGTCAAGGACGACGCCATGGAGGGGCTCACGGCTGTGGTGACGGTGCGCCTGGCGGAGCCGCAGTTCGAGGGCCAGACCAAGGAGGTGCTGGGCACCTCCGCCGCCTCCCGGATCGTCTCGGCCGTGGTGGCCAAGGAGCTGAAGTCCTTCCTGACCTCCTCCAAGCGCGACACCAAGGCGCAGGCAAGGGCCGTGCTGGAGAAGGTCGCCGCGGCGGCGCGTACGCGCATCGCGGCGCGGCAGCACAAGGAGGCGCAGCGCCGGAAGACCGCGCTGGAGTCCTCCTCGCTGCCCGCGAAGCTCGCTGACTGCCGCAGCGACGACGTCGACCGCAGCGAACTGTTCATCGTCGAGGGCGACTCGGCGCTGGGCACGGCCAAGCTCGCACGGAACTCCGAGTTCCAGGCGCTGCTGCCGATCCGCGGAAAGATCCTCAACGTTCAGAAGTCGTCGATCTCCGACATGCTGAAGAATGCGGAGTGCGGCGCGATCATCCAGGTCATAGGGGCCGGGTCCGGCCGGACCTTCGACATCGACCAGGCCCGCTACGGCAAGGTGATCTTCCTCGCCGACGCGGATGTCGACGGCGCGCACATCCGCTGCCTGCTGCTCACGCTCTTCCAGCGCTATATGCGCCCGATGGTCGAGCAGGGCCGGGTCTTCTCGGCCGTACCGCCACTCCACCGGATCGAGCTGATCAACCCCAAGAAGGGCCAGGACAAGTACATCTACACGTACTCCGACAACGAGCTGCGTGAGAAGCTCCTGGAACTCCAGGCCAAGAACATCCGGTTCAAGGACGGCATCCAGCGCTACAAGGGTCTCGGCGAGATGGACGCGGACCAGCTCGCGGAGACGACGATGGACCCGCGTCACCGCACCCTGCGCCGGGTCAACATCAGCGACCTGGAGGCCGCGGAGGCGGCGTTCGACCTGCTCATGGGCAACGAGGTGGCGCCGCGCAAGGAGTTCATCACCAACTCCGCGGCCACGCTGGACCTTTCGCGCATCGACACCTGAGAAACCGGCGCCCGCGCATGCACGGCGCCTGCGTTCTTCACTTGATGGGGTGAATGTCCGGGACTGGAGAGTCCCGGATCTTCCCCGTCTGTCCATTCTTGCTCCGCGGCCATGCCGTCCGTCCGCGCAGCAAGGAGAGTCCGGGTGGAGAAGCACGACGGGACCGATGCCGGTTCGATCCGGCTCGACGACCCCTGGTACGACGCGATCGCCTCGGGCTGGTGCGAGCCCGCCCATGAGTTCCCGCCGGGAGGCGCGCAGGCCTCGGCTGCCCGCCCCCGGCCCGAGTCCGCCGCCGACGTCTATCTGGCAGTGCAGCAAAGTCCGGCCTTCAGGGAAGTGCGCAGCCGCTACCGCCGGTTCGTCATCCCCGCCTCCGTCGCCTTTCTGACCTGGTACTTCACCTATGTGATCGCGGCGACGGCCGCGCCCGGCCTGATGGCCCGGCCGGTCGCCGGAGGGCCGCTGAACGTGGCGATGGTCGCGGGGCTCGCGCAGTTCGTCACGACGTTCCTGCTGACCTTCGCCTACGCCCGCCAGGCCCGGCTGCGCCGCGACCGGGCGGCCCTCGATCTGCGCTGGGAGACCCAGGAGCTGACGCGGGACCGGACGCGGGAGCAGGGGCGTTGACCGGGTCCACCGCGGCGGCGGAGCACCAGACCTTCACGCTCGTGCTGTTCAGCGTCTTCGTCGCCGTGACGCTGGCCATCACGACCTGGGTGAGCCGCAGGCGCCGCGGATCGGCCGTGGAGTTCTATGCGGGCGGGCGGCTGTACTCGCCCATGGAGAACGGCTTCGCACTCTCCGGCGACTACATGTCGGCCGCGTCCTTCCTCGGCATCTCGGGCCTGATCGCGCTCTACGGCTACGACGGCATGCTCTACTCCGTCGGCTTTCTCGTCGCCTGGCTCGTGGTGCTGTTGCTCGTGGCCGAACTGGTCCGCAACTGCGGGCGGTTCACCCTCGCCGACGTCGTGGTGGCCCGTATGCGGGAGCGCCCCGTGCGGATCGCCGCCGGTGTCTCCTCCGTCACGGTCTCCGTTCTCTATCTCGTCGCACAGATGGTCGGCGCGGGGAGCCTGGTCACGCTGCTGCTCGGTGGCGCACGGCCGCCGTCGTCCGGCCCGTGGGGCGTGGACGACCCTGGCACCTGGGCCGTGGTCGGTGTCGGTGCGCTCATGGTGGTCTACGTCGCCTTCGGCGGCATGCGCGCCACCACCTGGATCCAGATCGTCAAGGCCGTGCTGCTGATGGGCGGAGCCGTTGCGCTGACGGTCTTCGTCCTGCTGCGCTTCCACGGAGACCTGGCCGCGCTGCTGACCACCGCCTCCGAACGGAGCGGTCACGGACGGGATTTCCTCGCGCCGGGCCTCGCGTACGGCAAGGACTGGACCGCGCGGCTGGACTTCATCAGCCTCGGCCTCGCGCTCGTCCTCGGCACGGCCGGGCTGCCGCACATCCTGTCGCGGTTCTACACCGTGCCCACCGCCCGGGCCGCCCGCCGCTCCACGGTCTGGGCGATCGGGCTCATCGGCTGCTTCTACCTCATGACCATCGTGCTGGGGTTCGGTGCGGCCGCTGTCGTCGGCACCGACGCCGTACGGACGTCAAGTCCGGCCGGGAATACGGCCGTTCCGCTGCTCGCGCTCGATCTCGGCGGTGGCGTGGGCACCACGGGCGGTGCGGTGCTCTTCGCGGTGGTCGCCGCCGTCGCCTTCGCCACCATTCTCGCGGTCGTCGCGGGCGTCACCCTGGCCTCTTCCGCGTCCGTCGCCCACGATCTGTACGCATCACTGCGCCGCCGTGCCCCGACGCAGCGCGGGGAGGTCGCCGTGGCGCGGGCGTCCGCCGTGCTGATCGGGGCGGTGGCCATCGGACTCGGGCTGCTCGCACGGGAAATGAACGTGGCGTTCCTGGTCGGACTCGCGTTCGCCGTCGCCGCGTCGGCGAACCTGCCCGTGCTGCTCTACGCGCTGTTCTGGCGCCGCTTCACCACCCGCGGGGCGCTCTGGGCGGTCTACGGCGGGCTGGTTCCGGCCGTCGTGCTGGTGCTCCTGTCGCCCGTGGTGTCCGGCAGCCCTCAATCCCTCGTCCCCGGCGCGGACTTCGCCCTCTTTCCGCTGCAGAATCCGGGGCTGGTCTCCGTGCCCCTGGGGTTCCTCGCGGGCTGGCTCGGCACGGTGACCTCGCGCGAGAGCGCCGACCCGGCGACGTACGCGGAGACCGAGGTGCGGGCGTTGACGGGCGCGGGGGCCGCCTGAGCGGTGGGCGCAGCCGGGTGGCCCAGGGGGCTCACGCCCGGGTCCAGACGTAGCGGTGTTCGGGGCGGCCCGTCTCCCCGTACCGGAGGCTCATCCGGACCCGGCCCGCCCTCTCCAGGAGCTTCAGATAGCGCTGGGCGGTCTGCCGGCTGAGCCCGGAGCGGTCGGCGACCTCCTGCGCGGACAGCGGGTCTTCCGCGCTCCGCAGAACCTCCCGTACGAGATCGGCGGTGAGCGCCGAGTGGCCCTTGGGCAGGTCGGGCGGCCCGGGCGCAACGGTGCCGAAGGCGCCGAAGATCCGGTCCACCTGGGCCTGTTCGGCCTCGCCTCCGGTGCCGAGGGCGCGGCGCAGGGCCGCGTAGCCGTCGAGCTTGGTGCGCAGCCCGGCGAAGGTGAAGGGCTTGACGAGATACTGGAGCGCGCCGTGTCGCATGGCCGCCTGCACGGTGGCGATGTCCCGGGCGGCGGTCACCATGATGACGTCGGTGTGGTGGCCGAGCTGCCGCAGCCGGGCGACGAGTTCCAGCCCGGTCTCGTCGGGCAAATAGTGGTCGAGCAGCACCAGATCGACCGGGGAGGTCCGCAGGACCTCCCGCGCTTCGGCCGCGGTGTGCGCCGTGCCCGCGACGGTGAAGCCGGGGACCCTGGCGACGTACGCCGCGTTGATCCCGGCGACCCGTACGTCGTCGTCCACGACCAGGACCTGGATCATCGGGTTTCGCCCGCCTCCGCCCGCGCCGATGGTCCCGGCTCCGATGGACTCGGCACCGATGGACCCGGCTGCGATGGACTCGGCTGCGATGGACTCGGCACTACTGGACCCTGCTGCGATGGACCCCGCACCAATGGACTCGGCTCCGATGGACCCGGCACCGCCTCGCCGGATGCCGCCGCGCCCGGCAGTGCTCCCGGCCGTTCCGCGGCCAGTTCCTCGGACAGGGCCTCCGGCAGGAGGACCGTGAATTCGGCTCCGCCATTCGCTCCCGCCCTGACCCCGGCGCTGCCGCCCTGGCGCTCGGCAAGCCGGCGCACCAGGGCCAGGCCGATACCGCGCTGCCCGTGCGACGGAGCCTTCTTGGTGGACCAGCCCTCGGTGAAGATCAGTTCGCGCTGTTCGGCCGGGACACCGGGCCCCGAGTCGCCGACCCGCACGACCGCCGTACGTCCCTCCGCCCGCAGCGCGACCTCCACTTGCGGATCGGCCGTAGCCGTTGCGGCGTCGAGTGCGTTGTCGACCAGATTGCCCAGCACGGTCACCAGGCCGCGCGGGTCGATCACCCGGTCCGGCAGCAGGGTGTCCTCGGAGATCCGCAGGCTCACCCCGCGCTCAGCGGCGACCGTGGCCTTGCCGACGAGCAGGGCCGCCAGCAGCGGATCGTGCACCCGCTCGGCCACCTGCTCGGCCGTCGCCCGGTGCACCCCGACGACCTCGGTCACGAACTCCACCGCCTCCTCGTGGAGCCCGAGCTCCAGCAGGCCCAGAAGGGTGTGCATCCGGTTGGCGTGCTCGTGGTCCTGGGCGCGCAGGGCGTCGATCAGGCCGCGCGTGCCGTCCAGCTCGCGCCCGAGGCGTTCGAGTTCGGTGCGGTCCCGCAGCGTGGCCACGGCACCGCCGTCGTCGGTGGGCATGCGGTTGGCGACGAGGACCCGGTTGCCGCTCACCGCCAGCAGATCCTGGCCCGTCACCCGGCCCGCGAGCACATCGGTGGTCCGGCCGGGGCCCAGCACGTCGTCCAGCGGCCGCCCCGTGTCCTCGGGGCCGATGCCCAGCAGCCGCTGCGCCTCGTCGTTCACCAGCCGCACCCTGCCCCGCGCGTCGAGGGCGACCACGCCCTCGCGGATGCCGTGCAGCATGGCCTCGCGCTCGGCGAGCAGGGCGGAGATGTCGGAGAAGGCGAGGTCATGGGTGCGGCGCTGGATCCTGCGCGCGACGATGTATGCCGCGAGCGCGCCGACGGCCGGGGCGCCGCCCGCGTATGCCAGCAGTCCGGGAAGGGCGGAGATGAGCCGGTCGCGTACGTTCTCGTAGGCGATGCCGACCGACACGGCGCCGACTATGTCGCCCTCCGCGTCGCGCAGGGGCACCTTGCCGCGGGCGGACCGCCCCAGCGTGCCGTTGTCGATCTGCATGACCTCGTGGCCGGCGAGGGCGGCGCTGGGATCGGTCGAGACATGGCGCCCGATCCGCTGCGGGAGGTGTGGGACCAGCGCACGCCGCGCTCGTCCATGATCACGATGTACTCGGCTCCGGTGGAGAGCCGGATCCGTTCGGCCTCGGCCTGGACGGGGCCGTCGGGCGAGGGCCGAGTCCGCTGGAGGTCCTCGGCGAGTCCGGGGCGTGCCGCCGTCGTCTGCGCGATCGACAGTGCCCGGCGCATGGCCTGGTCGTCGAGCTGATCGCCGAGCGGCTGGAGGAAGAGTCCGGTGGCCAGCGCGGTGACGCCGGTGGCGATGGCGAGCTGCATGAGCAGCACCTGCGAGAAGACGCGGCGTGGCCATCCGATACGCATGTGTCCGCCTCCGTCTCGCCGCTCACCGCTCCTATCCGGAGCGCCCTCTTCCGCTTCGGTCCAGGGAACGAAGCGTAGAGGGCGGCCAGGTGAGCGGGGTCCGGCGATTGTTGTAGCGCGAGCAAAACGCGCACAACAGGGGCGGGACGGAATCGCGCTCTACTTCAGGGCACCGGCCTGCATGCCGGAGACGAAGTGACGCTGCCCGAGGAGATAGATCACCAGGACCGGGATCAAGGACAGCACGGACGCGGCGAACACCAGCCCCCAACTGCTCGCGTGCTGGCCCTGGAACTGAGCGATGGCCAGCGGCAGGGTCTGCTTCGCCGGGTCGTTGATGATCGTCAGAGCCCAGGGGTACTCGTCCCAGGAGGCGAGGAAGGCCAGGACCGCGGAGGTGGCGAGCGCCGGCCGGGCCAGCGGCAGGTAGAGCGTGGTGAACCGGCGTACGGTGCCCGCGCCGTCGATCATCATCGCCTCGTCCAGCTCATGCGGCACCTGCTCGAAGAAGCCCCGCAGCAGGAAGGTGTTGAACGCCATTCCGGTGCCTATGTAGAAGACGACCAGCCCCGAGAGGGTATCGGTGAGCTGCAGCGTGCGGGCCACGGTGAACTGCGGGATGAGCAGCATCACGCCGGGCACCATCAGCCCCAGCATCATCGTCCAGAACAGCACGGCGCGCCCGGGGAAGCGGAAGCGGGCGAAGGCGTACGCCGCGAGCGCGGCCAGAACCGTCGTGCAGAAGGTGCTGACCGTCGCCACGATGAGCGAGTTGGCGAAGAACCGGGCGAAGTCGTTCGCGGTCCAGGCGGTGGAGAAGTTCTCCGTCGTCGGGTCGGAGGGGATGAACTGCGGCGGGACGTCGAAGACGGCGGTGTCGTGCTTGAAGGACGTCGAGAGCATGTAGAGGAACGGCGCGGTCACGACGAGCGCGCCCAGCGTCAGCAGCACGAAGCGGATGTGGCGCGTCATTTCTCCACCTGGTTCACGAACACGGTCTGCACGATCGACAGCACCAGGACGAGCACGGTCATGATCAGGGCGAGTGCCGAGCCGTAGCCGAAGTCCAGGAACTCGAAGGCCTGTTGGTAGACGTAGGTCAGCGGCACCTCGGTCTGTCCCGCCGGGCCGCGGGAGGTCATGAGCAGCACCGAGATGAAGACCTGGAAGCTGCCGATGACCAGCAGGACGGTCACGAACAGCAGATTGCGCCGCAGCCCCGGCAGGGTGATGTGCCACAGGCGGCGCAGCCGGCCCGCGCCGTCGAGGGAAGCCGCCTCGTGCAGGTCCTCGCTGATGCCCTGGAGACCGGCGAGCAGGATGACGGCGGTCCACCCGATGCCCTTCCAGATGCCGAGCGCGCACAGGGCCGCCAGGGCGGTCCAGCGGTTGTCCAGCCAGGCGATGTCGGTGCCGAGCGCCCAGTTGACCAGTCCGCCCTCGGTGGTGAACAGATACCGGAACAGCAGGGACACCACGACCCAGCTCGTCACCACGGGCAGATAGAACAGCACGCGGAAGACGGTGCGCCCGGGGAGCTTGCGGTTCAGCAGGAGCGCGACGAACAGGCCGATGACGACCTGACCGGGCACGGTGACCAGCAGGTAGACGGCGACGTTCACCATGCTCAGCCAGAAATGGCTGTCCTGCAGGGCCCGGGTGTAGTTGTCGAGCCCGACGAACGTCTGCACGGCGCCCGGCAGCGGACTCCACCGGTAGAGGCTGATCTGGGCGGTGATGAGGATGGGGTAGAGCACCGCCAGGACGAACAGGGCGTACGCCGGGAGCAGGAAGCCGTACGGGGCCAGACGGCCGGCGCCCCCGGTCCGCCTCACGGAGCGCGAGGCGGCCGGGGTGGGGGAGGCCCCCGCGGAGGCGGGGGCGGTGGCGACCGGGGTGGGGGTGCGGGTCTTCACGGTGCGGGCCGCCTCAGCCCTCTGCCAGCAGCGTGTCGATCTCCGCCGCCGCCTCGTCGAGGGCCTTCTTGACGTCCCCGTGATCGGTGAAGGTGGTCTGCAGCTTCTTCTTCAACAGATCATCGATCTTGGGCCAGTTGGGCACGGGCGTGCGGGGACGTGCGGTCTTGAGCTGGGTGGCGTAACTCTTGTAGACGGGGTCGATCGCGGCCATGTCGACGTCCTTGAGCACGGACATCTGGCCGACCTCGGCCATCGCCCTCTGGGCCTTGGGGCTGAGCAGATAGCGGGTGAACTCGGCGGCGAGCTGCTTGTTCCTGGACGACTTGGTCACGACGACGTTCTCGCCGCCGACGACGCTGATGCTGCCGCCGGGGCCTGCGGGCACCGGTGCGGCCTTCATCGCGAAGTCGGGGTACTGCTTCTTCATCACCGGGTACAGCCAGGGGCCGTCCAGCAGGCTGGCGTAGTCCCCTTTGGCAAGGCCCTGGGGGAGGGCCTTGCTGCCCTGGCTGCCGACGATGAGTCGGGGTATCTGCTTCTTGTCGTAGAGGTCCTGCAGCAGCTTCACGCCCCGGACGGAGGCGGGGCTGTTGAGGTATCCGGTGGCCTTCTTGTGGTCCTCATCGGTGATCTCGCCGCCGGCCGACCAGATCCACGGCGCGACGTTCCAGCCGGTCAGGTCGTTGTCGGCGAAGAGCTTCACGCCCTTCGCGGAGAGCTTGTCCGCGTACGAGCGCATGTCCTTGAAGGTCCTGGGCGGCTTCTTCATGCCCGCCTTCGCCAGCGCGTCGCTGTTGTAGAGCAGCACCCGCGTGTTGGTGTCCAGCGGCACACCCCAGTACCTGTCCTGGTACTTGTTGGTCTCCAGGGGGCCCGGGTAGGTCTTGGCCACGAGCTTGTCGAAGTCGGGGAGCAGCGCCTTCATGTCCTCGAGCAGGCCCAGCTTGGCGAACTCGGGCACCCACACGATGTCCGAGCGCAGCACGTCCGGCAGCGTGCCGCCGGCCGCGGAGGTGACCACCTTCTGGTGGAGCTTCTCGTAGGGGATCGAGACGTCCTTGACCTCGGCGCGCGGGTGCTGTGCCTCGAAGCCCGGGATGACCTTCTCGCGGAGCGTCTTCACCTCGGGGGAGTCGGCGCTGTACGAGTGCCAGAACGTGATCGTGCCCTCGGCCTTTCCGGCCTTGGTCGAGCTGTCGGGGTTGCTGGTGACGCAGCCGGCCGCGAGCACGGCGCACGTGGCCACCAGGGCGAGCGGGAGCGCTCTGCGCATCGGAGTTCCCTTCTCTGGATGGGCGGCACGCGCCGTCGCGCACCGCCGTCGCGCCCGGCCGGCCTCGGCCGCCGGCAGATGCCGGAGGGCCCTCGTGGGGGAGGGAGGTACGTGTGCTGCGGAGAGCGGCATCCGCGCCAGGGGCGAGCCGTGGACGGGATCGTGGCACGCCGACTTTTCTTCGTCAAGAAACTTTGCCAGCTTAAATTTGGCGCATGAGTGCCCATAGCTGGCGCTTGAGCGCCGATCTTGGAGGCATTTGACGGATGGAGGCTTTCGTCGTACAACTAAGCGGCGCCTGTCTGCTCCGCCAGCCCCGCAGACAGGCGCTCCGGCTTCCCAGGAGAGGTTCCACAGGTGAAGAGCAGCGCCCACGTCCGCACCGGCGACGCCGACCCGCATCCGTACGTGCTGCCGCACCCTCGGGCGCACCGGGCGACGTGGTGGGAGGACGCGGTCGTCTACCAGATCTATCCGCGCAGCTTCGCCGACTCCGACGGCGACGGCATCGGGGATCTGCGCGGCATCATCGGCCGGCTGGACCACCTCGCCGGCTTGGGCGTCGACGTGCTGTGGCTCTCCCCGGTCTACCCGTCGCCGCAGGACGACAACGGCTACGACATCAGCGACTACCAGGACATCGACCCCGTCTTCGGCACCCTCGCGGACTTCGACGACCTGCTCGCCGCCGTCCACGCGCGCGGCATGAAGCTCGTCATGGACCTGGTGGTCAATCACACCTCCGACGAACACCCCTGGTTCACCGAGTCGCGCAGCTCACCGGACAGCCCCAAGCGCGACTGGTACTGGTGGCGCCCCGCCCGCCCCGGCACAAACCCTGGTGAGCCCGGCGCCGAGCCCACCAACTGGGGCTCGTTCTTCAGCGGTCCGGCCTGGACGCACGAACCGGCGAGCGACGCGTACTACCTGCATCTCTTCTCGCCGAAGCAGCCCGACCTCAACTGGGAGAACCCGGAGGTCAGGCAGGCGGTCCACGCGATGATGCGGTGGTGGCTCGACCGCGGCGTGGACGGCTTCCGGATGGATGTCATCAACCTGGTCTCCAAGGACCCGGCACTGCCCGACGGTCCCGTGAGCGTCGGCAGTCCGTACGGGGACGGGTCGGCGGCCTACGTATGCGGCCCGCGGATCCACGAGTTCCTGCAGGAGATGCACCGTGAGGTCTTCGCCGGACGCTCGGACCGGCTGCTCACTGTCGGTGAGATGCCCGGCGTCACCGTCGAGGACGCCAGGCTCTTCACCGACCCCGCACGCGCCGAACTCGACATGGTCTTCCAGTTCGAGCACGTCGGACTCGACCACGGCGACGGCAAGTTCGACGTGCGGCCGCTGCGGCTGACCGACCTCAAGGCGACGCTGGGACGCTGGCAGACGGGGCTCAACTCCACCGGCTGGAACAGCCTCTATTGGAACAACCACGACCAGCCGCGCATCGTCTCCCGGTTCGGCGACGACAGCGAGGAGTACCGGGTCCGCTCGGCGACCATGCTCGCCACCGTTCTCCACCTGCACCGCGGCACGCCGTACATCTACCAGGGCGAGGAACTCGGCATGACCAACGCGCCGTTCGCCTCGATCGAGGACTTCCGCGACATCGAGTCCCTCAACCACCACGCCCAGGCAGTCGCCGCGGGCGGCGACCCGGAGGCCGTGCTCGACGCCCTGCGCGCAATGAGCCGGGACAACGCCCGTACGCCCATGCAGTGGGACGCGGGTGAGCACGCGGGCTTCACCACTGGCACCCCCTGGATCCCGGTGAACCCCAACCACCGGGACATCAACGCCGCGGACGCGGTGCTCGACCCGTGTTCGGTCTACCACCACTACCGGCGTCTGATCGCCCTCCGGCACACCGAACCCGCCGTTTCCCAGGGCGACTTCACCATGCTGCTCGACGACCACGAGCAGATCTACGCCTTCACGCGCCGCCACCGGTCCACCGAACTGCTCGTCATCGGCAACTTCGCCACCGAGACCCTGCCCGTGCCGGTGCCCGACGCGGGCGACTGGGCGCGGGCGGACGTCCTCGTCGCCAACTATCCCGGTCCGCCGCCCGGTGTCGCGGCCATTCCGGACGCGCCGCTGCTGGTGCGCCCCTGGGAGGCGTACGTGCTGCGCCGCACCGTCGGCTGATCGCGTCCGCCGCGGAGCAGGCTCAATCCGCTGCGGTGCCCTCCTCGGCGGCACCGCTGAGCACGTAGTCCTGGACCGCGGTGGCCGCGGCTCCCCGCGCCCACTGCGCAAAGTCGACTGCCTGCACTTCGAGGGAGAGAGGCGCCGCCCGTGGATTGCGGTCCCGGCGCAGCGCCTCATCGAGGGCGGGCCGGGCGACCTCGGCCAGGCGGATGCCCTCGCCGGTGAGGATCACCAGGGGCGTCATCGTGAGATTGGCGACGGCGGCGACGAGCCGGCCCAGGGCCCGTGCGGATGCCGTGATCACCGGCTCCGCGACCGGGTGTCCTTCGGCGGCCAGGTCCAGGCACTCCTCGTAGGTCACCGGGCGCTGCAGCCCCACGGACACGGACGCGCAGACGCTCGGCATCGACAGCATCGCGCTCGCGCAACCCCGGTGCCCCTCGGGGCACATGGGACCGAGCGGATCGAGCGGGAAGTGCCCGACCAGGCCCACGCCGGCGTCCGGGCTGTCGACGACCGCGCCGTGCACCACCAGCCCGTAGCCCACGCTCACCCCGGTGGTCAGGACCGCGAAACGGTCGTGGTCCCGGGCCGCGCCGAACCAGTGCTCGGCGCGCGTCAGGGCCAGCAGGTCGTTCTCCACGACGGTGGGCAGCCCGGTGGCTTCCTCCAGCAGCGCGCCCAGGGCGATGTCCTCGGTCCACTCCAGGAAGGGGGCGGCCACGACCGTACGGTGGTCGGGCACCTGGCCGCCCAGGCTCAGGCCCAGCGCCGTCACGTGCGGGGCACCCGAGGCCAGTTCGGCCACGAGCCCGGCGACGGTGGCGACGACCGCCTCCGGGTCCTTGCCCCGGAGATCGGACCGGCAGGAGGCGATGACCTCGGCGCGCAACGTGGTCAGGACGGCGTGCGCGTCCTCACCGGTCACCTTCACGCCGATGAAGTGGTGCGAGGAGGGTGCGATGTCCAGGGGCCTGGTCGGCCGGCCGGTACGGGACTGCTGGCTCGGCCCCTCCTCGATCAGCAGCCCGCTGTCCAGGAGGGGTTTGGCCAGCCGTGTGACGCTGGCCGCCGACAGGCCCAGCCGCCGGGCGAGTTCGCTGCGCGGGAGCGGGCCGCGCAGCAGGACCTCCAGCGCGATGGCGTGGGCGGTGCCGGTGAGCCGCGTCCACGGCGGCGGGATCGCGGTCACCGCGAGAACCTCCAACTGACGTGGTCGCCTCCCTGCCGCGGCCGGCGCGGGAGACAACCCCGGGGCGTACTTACTTGAGGGGAGAAAGTAACCAGAGTGTCCCGTTGTTGCAAGGCGGTATCGGCGGTGGAGCCCGGTGCCGTACTACGGGCTGCGGACCACCCTCTCGCAATCCGCTTGCGCAGCCCTGCGCTAATCTTGCGCATGTGACGCGACGACTTGCCGAGGTGGCGCAGAAGGTCGGGGTCAGCGAGGCCACCGTCAGCCGGGTTCTCAACGGCAAGCCCGGGGTCTCCGAGGGGACCCGGCAGGCCGTGCTCAGCGCGCTGGACGTCCTCGGCTACGAGCGCCCCACGCAGCTGCGCGGCGAGCGCGCCCGCCTCGTCGGCCTGGTCCTGCCGGAGCTGCAGAACCCCATCTTCCCGGCCTTCGCGGAGGTCGTCGGAGGGGCGCTCGGCCGGCTCGGACTGACTCCCGTGCTCTGCACCCAGACCAAGGGCGGGGTCTCCGAGGCCGATTACGTGGACCTGCTGCTCCAGCAGCACGTGTCGGGCGTGGTCTTCGCCGGCGGGCACTACGCGCTGGCCGACGGCCCGCACGAGCACTACCGGCACCTCGCCGACCGCAGGATTCCCGTCGTGCTGATCAACGGCACCGTCGGGGGCCTCGGCTTCCCCGGTGTCTCGTGCGACGACGCGGTCGCCGTCGAGCAGGCCTGGCGCCATCTCACCTCGCTCGGTCACGAACGCATCGGGCTGGTGCTGGGCTCGTCCGGCCATGTGCCCTCCGAGCGCAAGCTCGCTGCCGCCCGCTCCCTGGCCGCCTGCCACGCGGGCGGGCTGCCGGACGACCGTGTGGCGCGGACGATGTTCTCCCTGGAGGGCGGCCAGGCCGCCGCCGGTCGACTTCTCGACGCCGGGGTGACGGGATTCGTCTGCGCCAGCGATCCGATGGCGCTGGGCGTGGTCCGTGCCGTACGCCGCCGGGGCCTGTCGGTGCCGGGCGACGTCTCCGTCGTGGGGTACGACGACTCCGCCTTCATGAACTGCACCGAGCCGCCGCTGACCACGGTCCGCCAGCCCATCGACGCCATGGGCCGGGCCGCCGTCGAGCTGCTGTCCGCGCAGATCGGAGGTCACTTCGTGACACGGGACGAGCTGCTCTTCGAACCGGAGCTCGTGGTGAGGGGGTCCACCGCCCAGGCACCGCGCGACCCTGCGCCGTAGCGGGCCGCCCATTTCGTCCGTTCCTTGCGCTCTGTGCGCTCCCTCTTGCGGAGTCTCTTTCATCGCCGACGCGGGGGAGTTCCTTTCGTTGCTGTGGAAGCGGCTGGGGTCGTTGCTGCGGAAGCGGGGTCGTTGCTACGGAAGCGGGGTCGTTGCTACGGAAGCGGCTGGGGCGGGCGGGGCCCGCGGTAGCGACCGGTGGGGCGCATCCTCAGCGGCTGCTCCGCATACTCCTCCAGCGCGTGGGCGATCCAGCCCGCAGTACGCGCCACCGCGAAGACCGTCTCGCCCGCCTCGGGCCCCATCCCCGCCGCCACTGACAGCACGGCCAGCGCCAGATCGACATTGGCGTGCAGGCTTGCGTGCCGGGCCGCCGTCGCCTCCACCTCACGGGCTGCCGCAAACGCCGGTTCCGCCGGCTTCATCTCCTCCAGGCGGGCGAACAGTGCCCGGGCGCGCGGGTCCTCGCCCGGATACAGCCGGTGCCCGAGCCCCGGTACGCGCCGTCCAGTACGCAGATGGTCGGCGACGACGGCGGCCGCGCTGCCCCGTTCCAGGACCTCGGCCAGCATCCGATGCGCCAGTGCGCTCGCGGCGCCGTGCAGGGGCCCCTCCAGAGCGCCGAGCCCCGCGGACACCACGGCGTACGGGTGGGCGCGGGCGGAGGCGGCGACCCGGGCGGCGTACGTGGAGGCGGCCAGATCGTGGTCGATCAGCAGGACGAGCCCGGTCTCCAGGGCGCGCAGCGACGCCTCGTCGGGCGCGGTGGGGGTGAGCCGCGACCACAGGCGTCGGGCAAGCGTGGCGCGTGGCCCCGGGTCGCCTCCGGCGGGCGCCAGGGCATCGACCAGAGTCGGGATCAGGCTGCGCGCGGTGGCCAGGACCGTGGGCCGGGACAGATCGAAGCGCAGCGGGTCGGCGGCGCCCGCTGCGACGGCGGCCACGCGCAGCCGGTCCAGCGGGCCGCTGTGCCGGGGCAGCGCGTCGGCCGCCCGGCGGGCGGCGGCCAGGGTCTCCTCGGGTGCGGTGAACCGGATGCCGGGCGTCATGGTGCCGGTCCACAGCCACTCGGCGACCTCTTCGCAGCCGTACCGCCCGGCGAGCTCCACCGCGTCGACGCCGCGGAAGTAGTAACGGTCCTCTCCGATCAGGGTGATGCCCGTGCCGATGGCAGGCACGGCGCCCGCCTCGCCGGAGTCACCGCCGAAGGCCGTCTGGTCGCGTCGGCCGCGCCGCGCAAGCGCGTCCACCTCGCCCGGGTCGAAGGTGCTGCCCCGGCCGCCGGTCGTACGGTGGCTGGTCAGCAGGCCCCGGCTGACGTACGCGTAGACGGTCTCGGGCTTCACGCCGAGCCGCTCCGCGGCCTCCCGCGTGCTCAGCCGCCGCTCTGTCGCCGCGGATCCCGGATCTTCCGCCATGGCTCGTCGCACTCCCATGTTGATCGAATCAATATTGACATCAATTCCATCAAGGATGGACAGTCGAATCAATACTTCTGGGAGGAACACGATGGAGACCATCCCGCCCGAGGCCGCCGTCGGCGTGCCACGCGGACTCAAGGGAGTCGTCGTCACCGACACTGCGCTCGGGGACGTCCGGGGAAGCGAGGGCTTCTACCACTACCGCCAGTATTCGGCCGTCGAACTCGCCCGCACACGCACGTTCGAGGACGTGTGGCACCTGATGTTCCACGGCACGCTCCCTGGCCCCGCCGCTCGCGCCGCCTTCCGTGAACGGACCGCGGCACTGCGCCATCTGCCCCCGGACGTCGCCGCCGCCCTTCCCGCGATCGCCCGCGCCGGCGCCGCCTCGGGACCCCTGGCCGGCCTGCGCACCGCGCTGTCCCTGCTCGGTGCCTCGTCCGGCTTCCGTCCGCTGTACGACACCGGGCCCGACGGGCGGCGCGACGACGCGCTCGCCGCCTGCGCCGCCGTACCCACGCTGCTCACCGCGCTGCACCGGCTCGGCCGGGGCGAGGAGCCCATCGCCCCACGGGACGACCTGCCGTACGCCGCCAACTACCTCTGGATGCTGGACGGTTCGGACCCCGACCCGATCCGCGTCCGTGCCGTCGAGCACTACCTCGTCTCCACCGTCGACCACGGCTTCAACGCTTCCACCTTCACCGCCCGCGTCATCGCCTCGACCGGAGCCGACCTGGCCGCCTGTCTCGTGGGCGCCGTCGGTGCCCTGTCGGGCCCGCTGCACGGCGGTGCGCCGAGCCGCGCCCTCGACACACTCGACGCCATCGGGACGCCCGAACGCATCGACCCATGGATCCGGGAACGGGTGCTGGCGGGGGAGCGGATCATGGGATTCGGGCACCCCGTGTACCGCACCGAGGACCCCCGTTCGCGTATGTTGCGCTCCATCGCGGAGGAATTCGGCGGCCCGCTGGTGGAGTTCGCGGTCCAGGTCGAGGAGCGGGTCGAGGCGGTCCTCGCCGAGCTCAAGCCGGGCCGTGAACTGCACACCAATGTGGAGTTCCACGCGGGCGTGGTGATGGAACTCTGCGGCATTCCGCGGGAGATGTTCACCCCGACGTTCGCCGCGGCACGCGCCGTCGGCTGGAGCGCCAACATCCTGGAGCAGGCCCAGGACAGCAAGATCATCCGTCCCGCGGCGCGTTACGTCGGCCCGCCCCCCGCCCAGCCGGTCCCGGCGGCCTGACCCTCCCCACGGCCCGGCTACGATCGGGACGTGGTCACGCAGCAGATCCCCGTCATCGTCCTCGCAGGCTTTCTGGGATCGGGGAAGACCACCCTGCTCAATCATCTGTTGCGGCACAGCGGGGGCAGCCGTATCGGGGCGATCGTCAACGACTTCGGCAGCATCGAGATCGATGCCATGACGGTGGCGGGACAGGTCGACTCGATGCTGTCGCTGGGCAACGGCTGCCTGTGCTGTGCCGTCGACACCACCGACATGGACGAGATGCTGGAGCGTCTCACCCGTCCCTCGGCACGGATCGACGTCATCGTCATCGAGGCGAGCGGCCTGGCCGAGCCGGAGGAGATGATCCGGCTGATCCTCTCCAGCGAGAACCGGCGCATCGTCTACGGCGGACTGGTCGAGGTCGTCGACGCCGCGGAGTTCACGGCGACCCGGGAGCGGCATCCGGAAGTCGACCGCCACCTCCGCGTCGCCGACCTCGTCGTCCTCAACAAGGCCGACCGGGTGGGGGAGGACGGACGGTCCGCGATCCTGGAACTGCTGCGGACGCTCAGTCCCGGGCGGCCCGTCGTCCACGCCTCGTACGGCCGGGTCGACCCGGAGCTGTTCTTCGACCGGCGGGAAAGGGGCGACGACGGGGCGGGGGCGCGGCAGCTCTCGTTCGAGGACCTTTACGCGGAGATCCTGGCCGCCGAGGACGGCGGCCACGACTGCGCCGCCCACGGCTCCGGGTGCGCTGGCGGTCACGGAGAGGACGACGGTTGCGGGGGCCCCGGTCGACATCTCCACGCCGCCTACGAGAGCGTGTCCTTCACGTGCGGCGACCCCCTGGACCCGCGCCGCTTCATGGAGTTCCTCGATAGGCGGCCCGAAGGGCTGTACCGCATCAAGGGGTTCGTCCACTTCGGCGTCGACGGCCACCGGCAGAAGTTCGCCGTGCACACCGTGGGCGACTTCCTCCGCTTCTACCCCTCGCCGTGGGAGCGGGGCGAGGAACGCACCAACCAGCTCGTGATGATCGGCACCGGCATCGACGCCGCCGCCCTCCAGGATCGGCTGACCACATGCGTCGGGACCGGCCAGGAACAGGCCGGTCCCGAGAGCATGTGGGGCGTCCTGCGCTACACACAGGACCAGACCGCACCCCAACGTCCGACCTCCTGACGCAGGTCGTGCTCATGCGGAACCTCCGGGGCGGGGCGCGGCCCTGTGCGAGGAGCCCGGTACGGGGACGACGGGAACGGATCTCGTGCTGGAGCGGTTCTTCACCGACGTTCGGTCGGCAGTGCCGACGGTCGCTGTGCGGGCACGCGGTCCACTCGCGCGGGAGCCCGAGCACCGGGCGCCGCGGGCCTGTCCGGCACGCCTGGCCGGACAGGCCCCGGGCCTATGTCACACCGGCCCCGCCACCACCGCGACCGCCTTCGCAAGCGGCACGCCCGAACCGTCGCGGCGCGGGTCGGGCTCCGGCAGGACCGCCGGAGCGCCCGCAGCCGTCGCGGCGCGAGCCGGAACCGCGCCGGCCCATGCGAGGACCAAGGCGTCCTCGCCCTTGAGGAACCGGTGGCAGCGTACGCCCCCGGTCGCCCGGCCCTTGCGCGGGTACTGGTCGAACACCGTCAGCTTCGCGGTGCCCTGCGCGGTGCCGTCCAGAGTGCCCTGCGCGCCCGCGACCGTGAACACCGCGGCGTCGGACGCCGGATCGACCGCGGTGAACGAGATCACCTTCGCGCCCGCACCCAACTTGATGCCCGCCATGCCGCCCGCCGGGCGGCCCTGCGGCCGTACCTGCGAGGCCTGGTAGCGCAGCATCTGGGCGTCGTCGGTGATGAAGACCAGGTCCTCCTCGCCCGTGCGCAGCTCGACCGCGCCGACGATCCGGTCGCCCTCCCTGAGGGAGATGACCTCCAACTCGTCCTTGTGGGACGGGTAGTCGGGCACCACGCGCTTGACCACACCCTGCTCGGTGCCGATCGCCAGGCCCGGCGAGGACTCGTCCAGCGTGGTCAGGCAGACCACCGTCTCGTCCGGCTCCAGGCTCACGAACTCGGCGAGCGGAGCGCCGCCCGCGAGATTCGGCGTGCTGGCCGACTCGGGCAGCATCGGAAGGTCGATCACCGACAGCCGGAGCAGACGGCCTTGCGAGGTCACCGCGCCGACCTCACCGCGCGCCGTCGCCGGGACCGCCGAGACGATCACATCGTGCTTGGCGCGCTTGGTCTCCTGCGGGCCGAACGGCTCGCCGTTGGCCGTACGGGCCAGGAGACCCGTCGAGGACAGCAGCACGCGGCACGGGTCGTCCGCGACCTGCAGCGGTACGGCGGTGACCGGGGCGTTCGAGGACTCCAGCAGGACCGTGCGGCGCGGCGTCCCGAACTTCTTGGCCACCTGCGCCAGTTCACCGGACACCAGCTTGCGCAGCTCCTGGTCGGATTCCAGGATCCGGGTCAGCTCCTCGATCTCCACGCCCAGCCGGTCCCGCTCGGCCTCCAGCTCGAGCCGGTCGAACTTCGTCAGGCGGCGCAGCGGGGTGTCGAGGATGTACTGCGTCTGGACCTCGCTCAGCGAGAAGCGCGCCATCAGGCTCTCCTTCGCCTCTGCGGAGTTCTCACTCGACCGGATGATCCTGATGACCTCGTCGATGTCGATCAGGGCGATCAGCAGGCCCTCGACCAGATGCAGCCGGTCACGCCGCTTGCCGCGGCGGAACTCGCTGCGCCGGCGGACCACGTCGAACCGGTGGTCCAGATAGACCTCGAGCAGCTCCTTCAGGCCCAGGGTGAGCGGCTGACCGTCCACCAGCGCCACGTTGTTGATGCCGAAGGACTCCTCCATCGGCGTCAGCTTGTAGAGCTGCTCCAGCACGGCCTCGGGTACGAAGCCGTTCTTGATCTCGATGACCAGGCGCAGTCCGTGCGCACGGTCGGTGAGGTCCTTGACGTCCGCGATGCCCTGCAGCTTCTTCGCGTTGACCAAGTCCTTGATCTTGGAGATGACCTTCTCGGGCCCGACCGTGAAGGGCAGCTCGGTCACCACCAGGCCCTTGCGGCGGGCGGTCACGCTCTCCACCGCCACCGTGGCGCGGATCTTGAAGCTGCCGCGCCCCGTCTCGTAGGCGTCGCGGATCCCGCTCAGCCCCGTGATGAGCCCGCCGGTCGGCAGGTCCGGTCCGGGGACGTGCTTCATCAGGGTCTCGAGGTCGGCATTGGGATGCCGGATCAGATGGCGGGCGGCGGCGATGACCTCGCCGAGGTTGTGCGGCGCCATATTGGTGGCCATGCCCACGGCGATCCCGGACGCGCCGTTGACCAGGAGGTTGGGGTACGCGGCCGGGAGCGCGACCGGCTCGCGCTCCTGCCCGTCGTAGTTGGGCGTGAAGTCGACGGTGTTCTCGTCGATGGACTCCGTCATCAGGGAGGTCGCCGAGGCCATCCGGCACTCGGTGTACCGCATCGCGGCGGGCGGGTCGTCGTTGCCCAGCGAGCCGAAGTTTCCGTGGCCGTCGACCAGCGGCAGCCGCATCGAGAACGACTGCGCCATGCGGACCAGGGCGTCGTAGATGGACGCGTCACCGTGCGGGTGCAGCTTTCCCATCACCTCACCGACGACGCGCGCGCACTTCACGTAACCGCGGTCGGGGCGCAGGCCCATCTCGTTCATCTGGTAGACGATGCGGCGGTGCACCGGCTTCATGCCGTCGCGGGCGTCGGGAAGCGCGCGCGAGTAGATGACCGAGTAGGCGTACTCGAGGAAGGAGCCCTGCATCTCGTCGACGACGTCGATGTCGAGGATGCGCTCCTCGAAGTCGTCCGGCGGCGGGGTCTTCGTACTGCGGCGGGCCATCGCGGCTGCTGCTCCTTAGAACTGCCTGAGCGGGGTGTTCCGACGTTCCTGACGCCGACCATTGTGGACCCACCCGCCGACAACGCCGCCCACGACCCGGTCGGGGCCTGCCCCCAGGGCCCGCGATCGGTTTCGGCGAGGAGTCACCGACGGCCGGTACCGCCGGGAAGCGCCCGATCACGCCGCAGCCGCCGCACCGCGGACCGGCCGGCAGGCATGACCGGACCAATGGTGGCATCCTTCCCGGGCACGGGGTGCGGGATCGCCGGGCTTCGGCCCGCCGTTCCGGAACTTCGCCAGGTGGCAGCGCGCTTGCATACAGTGGCAGGACTGCCCCACCCACCTCGACTCACAGCGATCGAAGGGACGTACATGCCCATGGGTCACACGGCCACGCAACAGGCCGGCTCCGGCGGCCTGACAGCGACAGAGCACCGCCTGGCGAACGGCCTGCGCGTGGTGCTCTCCGAGGACCACCTGACCCCGGTCGCCGCGGTCTGCCTCTGGTACGACGTCGGCTCCCGCCACGAGGTCAAGGGCCGTACCGGCCTGGCCCACCTCTTCGAGCACCTCATGTTCCAGGGCTCCGCCCAGGTCAAGGGCAACGGCCACTTCGAGCTCGTGCAGGGCGCGGGCGGCTCCCTGAACGGCACCACCAGCTTCGAGCGCACCAACTACTTCGAGACCATGCCCGCGCACCAGCTCGAGCTCGCCCTCTGGCTGGAGGCCGACCGCATGGGCAGCCTGCTCGCAGCGCTCGACGAGGACGGGCTGGAGAACCAGCGGGACGTCGTGAAGAACGAGCGCCGCCAGCGCTACGACAACGTCCCCTACGGCACCGCCTTCGAGAAGCTCACGGCGATGGTCTACCCCGAGGGCCACCCCTACCACCACACCCCGATCGGCTCCATGGCCGACCTGGACGCCGCCTCCCTGGAGGACGCGCGCGCCTTCTTCCGCACCTACTACGCACCCAACAACGCGGTGCTCTCGGTCGTCGGCGACATCGACCCCGACCGGACCCTGGCCTGGATCGAGAAGTACTTCGGCACCATCCCCGCCCACGACGGCAAGCCCGAACCGCGTGACGGCACCCTTCCGGAGACCATCGGAGAGCAGCTCCGCGAGGTCGTCGAGGAAGAGGTCCCGGCCCGCGCCCTGATGTCGGCGTACCGCCTGCCGCACGACGGCACCCGCGAGGCGGACGCCGCAGACCTCGCTCTCACCGTGCTCGGCGGCGGGGAGTCCTCCCGCCTCCACAACCGCCTGGTGCGCCGCGACCGTACGGCCGTCGCCGCGGGCTTCGGCCTGCTGCGGCTGGCCGGCGCGCCCTCGCTCGGCTGGCTGGACGTGAAGACCTCCGGCGGCGTCGAGGTCCCGGACATCGAGGCCGCGGTCGACCAGGAGCTGGCGCGCTTCGCCGAGGAGGGGCCGACGCCGGAGGAGATGGAGCGGGCCCAGGCGCAGCTGGAGCGCGAGTGGCTGGACCAGCTCGCCACCGTGGGCGGCCGCGCCGACCAGCTCTGCCGCTACGCGGTCCTGTTCGGCGACCCGAAGCTGGCGCTGACCGCCGTCGACCGCCTGCTGGAGATCACCGCCGAGGAGGTCAAGGCCATTGCCGCCGCCCGGCTGCGCCCCGACAACCGTGCGGTCCTGGTCTACGAGCCGACCGGACCCGCCGCGAGCGGGGACACCGCCGCCGACGCATCCGCCGACAGCCATGCCGCCGACGACAACGCAGGACAGGAGGCGGCTCAGTGAGCGACGCCATCCCCACAGGACAGATGGACTTCCACCCGCAGCCGCAGGGCGGTGCCGCCAGGCCGTGGGCCTTTCCGGCCCCCGAGCGCGCCACGCTCCCCAACGGCCTGACCGTGCTGCACTGTCACCGCCCCGGCCAGCAGGTCGTCGCGGTCGACGTGAACCTCGACGCACCGCTGGACGCCGAGCCCACCGGACTGGACGGCGTCGCCACGATCATGGCGCGGGCGCTGTCCGAGGGCACCGACAAGCACACCGCGGAGGACTTCGCCGCGGAGCTCGAGCGCTGCGGCGCCACCCTCGACGCGCACGCCGACCACCCGGGCGTCCGCGTCTCCCTGGAGGTCCCCGCCTCCCGGCTGGCCAAGGCCCTCGGACTGCTGGCCGACGCCCTGCGCGCCCCTGCGTTCCCCGACGGCGAGATCGAGCGGCTGGTCCGCAACCGGCTCGACGAGATCCCGCACGAGCAGGCCAACCCTGCCCGCCGCGCGGCCAAGGAGCTCTCCAAGGAGCTGTTCCCGGCCAACTCCCGGATGTCCCGGCCGCGGCAGGGCACCGAGGAGACGGTCGAGCGCATCGACGCCGCGGCCGTTCGCGCCTTCTACGAGGGCCATGTCCGCCCCGCCACCGCCACCGCCGTCGTCGTCGGCGACCTGACCGGGATCGACCTCACGTCCGTCCTCGGGGACACCCTCGGCGCCTGGACCGGCAACACCGCCGCGCCTCGGCCCGCCTCCCCGGCGACCGCCGACGACA
>NZ_JBFAYQ010000029.1:0-20978 GCF_040681345.1 Streptomyces sp. NPDC051776
GTCCGGACCGTATTTCTCGGTCCGGACACCACGGCTTTTCTGCGTTGTTGCGACGCTCCTCTCGCGAAAATCCGAAGAGCACCGCCCCGCCCTGTGGAAAGCGCCCTGCGGAGAGAGTGCAGCCCGCCCCGTCCTGGGCCCTGCCCGGACCCTCGGTGCACTGCGCCAATCGGTGCCGGTAGGGTCAGGGGGCATTGTCGGCACGTTCTTGCAGGAGGCACGCGGGTGGAGGCCCAGGAGACGCGCGTCCGGACGGACCGCGTCCTCACCATCCCGAACATGCTCAGCATGGCTCGCCTCCTCGGCGTACCGCTGTTCCTGTGGCTGATTCTGTGGCCCGAGTTCGGCGGCCCCAAGGCCGATGGCTGGGCCCTGCTCGTGCTGGCCCTCAGCGGTGTCACCGACTACCTGGACGGCGAGCTGGCTCGCCGGTGGAACCAGGTCAGCAACCTGGGCCGGCTCCTCGACCCGGCCGCGGACCGGCTCTACATCCTCACCACGCTCATCGGTCTCACATGGCGGGAAATCCTCCCGCTGTGGGTGCCCATTGTTCTGCTCACCCGTGAGCTCGTGCTGGCCGTGATGGTGTTGATCCTCCGTCGTCACGGCTACCCGCCGCCGCAGGTGAACTTCATCGGGAAGGCCGCGACCTTCAACCTCATGTACGCCTTCCCGTTGCTGCTGCTGAGTGACGGAAGTGGCTGGGTTCCCTCACTCGCTGCTATTTTCGGATGGGCGTTCGCAGGATGGGGTACAACGCTCTACTGGTGGGCAGGAATCCTCTACGTGGTTCAGGTCCGCCGACTTGTCAGGGCGGACGCCGCGGCTGACTGAGCCCGGCGACACGGCGTCTCTGCCATTTGACCGCCGGTCGGTGCTGGGTGCGCTCGTGCGACTCCCCTGGGCCATCTGAACGGGCACAGTCGGCTTGACCGTCGTCTCTTCAAGGAGGACGCTTCCGACATGAAGGCCGTCGTCATGGCCGGTGGCGAAGGTACTCGTCTTCGCCCGATGACCTCCAGCATGCCCAAGCCGCTTCTGCCTGTGGTCAACAGGCCGATCATGGAGCACGTGCTGAGGTTGCTGAAGCGCCATGGTCTCACCGAAACCGTGGTGACCGTGCAGTTTCTCGCCTCTCTCGTCAAGAACTATTTCGGTGACGGCGAGGAACTCGGCATGGAACTCACGTATGCGCATGAGGAAAAGCCGCTCGGCACCGCCGGTAGTGTCAAGAATGCGGAAGACGCGCTCAAGGACGATGCGTTCCTCGTCATCTCCGGCGATGCCCTCACCGATTTCGATCTCACCGATCTCGTCAATTTCCACAAGGAGAAGGGTGCGCTCGTCACCGTATGCCTGACGCGTGTGCCGAATCCGTTGGAATTCGGCATCACCATTGTCGACGACGACGGCAAGGTCGAGCGTTTTCTGGAAAAACCCACCTGGGGTCAGGTGTTTTCCGACACCGTCAACACCGGCATCTACGTCATGGAGCCGGAGGTCTTCGACTACGTCGAGGCCGATGCCTCCGTCGACTGGTCCGGTGATGTCTTCCCTCAGCTCATGAAGGACGGCAAGCCCATCTACGGCTATGTGGCCGAGGGTTACTGGGAGGACGTCGGCACCCACGAGAGCTACGTCAAGGCGCAGGCCGACGTCCTCGAGGGCAAGGTCGACGTCGAGATCGAGGGCTTCGAGATCTCGCCGGGGGTCTGGGTCGCAGAAGGCGCCGAGGTGCACTCCGACGCCGTGCTGCGAGGGCCCCTCTACATCGGCGACTACGCGAAGGTGGAGGCGGACGTCGAGATCCGCGAGCACACCGTCGTCGGGTCGAACGTGGTCGTGAAGAGCGGCGCCTTTTTGCACAGGGCCGTTGTCCACGACAACGTCTACATCGGCCAGCAGTGCAATCTGCGCGGATGCGTCATCGGGAAGAACACCGACATCATGCGGGCCGCCCGTATTGAGGACGGTGCCGTCATCGGGGACGAGTGCCTGATCGGCGAGGAGTCGATCGTCCAGGGCAACGTCCGCGTGTACCCCTTCAAGACCGTCGAGGCCGGCGCGTTCGTCAACACGTCGGTCATCTGGGAGTCCCGCGGCCAGGCGCAGCTCTTCGGTGAGCGTGGCGTGTCCGGCATCCTCAACGTGGAGATCACCCCCGAACTCGCGGTGCGTCTCGCCGGTGCCTACGCGACCACGCTCAAGAAGGGCTCGACCGTCACCACCGCCCGCGACCACTCCCGTGGTGCCCGGGCGCTGAAGCGAGCCATGATCTCCGCTCTGCAGGCGAGTGCGATCGACGTACGGGACCTGGAGAACGTCCCCCTGCCCGTTGCCCGCCAGTTGACGGCACGCGGTGGTGCGGGCGGCATCATGATCCGTACGTCGCCCGGTGTCCCCGACTCGGTCGACATCATGTTCTTCGACGAACGGGGCGCGGATCTCTCGCAGGGCGGCCAGCGCAAGCTGGACCGGGTCTTCGCCCGCCAGGAGTACCGGAGGGCGTTCCCCGGCGAGATCGGCGATCTGCGCTTCCCGGCCAGTGTCTTCGACTCGTACACCGGATCGGTGCTGCGGGCCGTGGACACCACGGGTGTCGCCGAGGCCGGGCTCAAGGTGGTCGTCGATGCCTCCAACGGCAGCGCGGGTCTCGTACTGCCCAGCCTGCTCGGCAAGCTCGGGATCGAGGCGCTCACCATCAACCCCGGTCTCGACGAGTCGCGGCCGACGGAGACGGCAGACGCCCGCCGCGCCGGGCTCGTACGCCTGGGGGAGATTGTCTCGTCGGCCCGCGCGGACTTCGGCGTCCGGTTCGACCCCGTGGGTGAGCGGATCTCGCTCGTCGACGAACGGGGCAAGATCGTCGAGGACGACCGCTCGCTGCTGGTGATGCTCGACCTGGTCGCAGCGGAGCGCCGCAGCGGACGGGTCGCCCTGCCGGTCACCACCACGCGTATCGCCGAACAGGTCGCGGCCTACCACGGCACGCAGGTTGAGTGGACGACGACGTCGCCCGACGACCTGACCCGGGTCTGCCGCGAGGAGTCGACGATCTTCGGCGGCGACGGCCGTGGCGGCTACATCGCCCCGGAGTTCAGCAGTGTCTTCGACGGCTCGGCCGCGTTCGTACGACTCGTCGGGCTCGTGGCCCGTACACAGCTGACCCTGAGCCAGATCGATGCCCGTATCCCGCGCGCCCACGTCCTGCGCCGCGATCTCGCCACGCCCTGGGCCGTGAAGGGACTGGTCATGCGGACCGTGGTGGAGGCGGCAGGGGACCGTTTCGTGGACACCACCGACGGTGTACGGGTCGTGGAGACCGACGGGCGCTGGGTGATGGTGCTGCCCGACCCGTCCGAGGCGGTCACCCATCTGTGGGCCGAAGGACCGGACGAGGCGTCGGCGCAGGCGCTCCTGGACGAGTGGTCCGGGGTGGTGGAGAGCGCCGGACGTTGAGTTGAGCGCGCCGGACGCTGGTGGCCGGCGGGTCCCGGCGAGGGCCGTCCAGGCTTGTCCCGGTTCCTCCTGAGCAGTCGGTGCGGAGCGCCGCGAGTCGCGGTGTCCCGCACCGGCGCGTCGGTGGCCCCATTCGGCGGTAGCGGGCGCGACGTGCGACGATGTGCGGCATGTCGCAGCAGTCCCCCGATCGGAGCACCGCTTCGCCGCCCTCCCGCCCCGACGCTTCGATGTCGCTGCTGACCAATGTGACGGAGCACAGTCTCGACGACGGCTACGCCGAGGCGGCAGCCCGGCGTTCCGCCGAAGGAGCACAGGGACGGCCGAAGCCTCTGCGGGCCAAACTCGGGTTCGCAGTGGGCCTCGTACTGGCCGCGGCCGTGGTGACCGTCGGTGCCGCCGAGACGCGGATATCGGCACCTGCCATCGCGAAGGAGCGGCAGGAGCTGATCGACCGGATCGACGCGGCCACCTCGGAAGCGGACCGTCTCCAGAAGAGCGTGGACACGTTGCGCGACCAGGTCGAGACACGGCAGCGTGAGGCACTGGAGCGGCACGGCGGGCAGCAGGGCAGGACCGTCGCCCTGCTCGCGGGTGCGACGCCGGTGCACGGGCCTGGCGTGAAGCTGGTCGTCAACGACGCCAGGGAAGCAGAGCAGGGCGGCGACGGTCCTCGCGACAGCAGTGGGTTCTCCGACACCGGCCGGGTCCGCGACCGGGACATGCAGCGCATCGTCAACGGTCTGTGGGAGTCGGGCGCGGAGGCCATCGCGATCAACGACCAGAGGCTGACGGCCCTGTCGGCGATCCGGGCCGCCGGTGACGCCATACTGGTCGACAACAGACCGCTGGTGCCGCCGTACACGGTGCTTGCGGTGGGGGACGGGCAGCGCTTGGCGACCGACTTCCAGAACAGCGCCGACGGGCAGTATCTGCAGGTGCTGAAGGAGAGCTACGGCGTCCGCGCGAGCATCACGGCGCAGAACGACGTCCGGTTGCCCGCGGCACCGAGCCTGACCGTACGCAACGCAAAGCCGGTATCCGGAGGCGCGGACAAGAACGCCGCCGACACAGGGAAGGGCACATCGTGATCGCCGTACTGGGCCTCGTCGTGGGAGTCGTGGTGGGACTGCTGGTCAGGCCCGAGGTGCCTGCGGTGGTCGAGCCCTATCTGCCGATCGCCGTGGTCGCGGCCCTGGACGCGGTCTTCGGAGGCCTTCGGGCGATGCTGGACGGGATCTTCGACGACAAGGTCTTCGTGGTGTCGTTCCTGTCGAACGTGGTGGTGGCCGCGCTGATCGTTTTCCTCGGCGACAAGCTCGGAGTCGGCGCGCAGCTCTCGACCGGCGTGGTCGTCGTCCTCGGTATCCGCATCTTCTCCAACGCCGCGGCGATCCGCCGGCACGTCTTCCGGGCGTGAGGCCGATGAGCAACGACGAGACACCCAGGACCCCGGGAGAACCGGAGGGCAACGGCCCGAAGGAGACGCCGAAGCCCGAGCAGACGCCGAAGCCGGGGCAGACGCCGGAGCCCGGGCCGGCGCCGAAGCCCGAGCAGACGCCGAAGCCGGGGCAGACGCCGGAGCCCGGGCCGGCGCCGAAGCCCGAGCAGACGCCGAAGCCCGGGCCGGCGCGGGAACCGGGCAAGCAGCCGGAGCCGCGGCCGGAGGAGCGACGTCCCGAACGGCATCCGCAGCCGCCGCAGCCGCCCCTGCCTCAGCCGCCGCAGTCCCAGCCACAACCTCCGCGGCCACAGCGACCACAGCGACCCCAACAGCCCCAATGGCCCCAACGGGCCCAGCAGCCCCTGCGGCCGCAGGGGCCGCAGGAGCGCCCCGCGGCCGCGCCAGCCGTTCCCGAACCGCCGGCAGCGGCTGCCCCGGGGACGCCAAAGCCCTCCGCGGACACGGCGGTTCCCGGCGGCCCGCCGGAGCAGGACGAGTCCGGCGAGGGGGCCGAGAGCCGGCTCACCGGTCGTCAGCGCCTGGCCGCGGGCGTCTGGCCGCCGCGTATGACGCGCGCCCAACTCATCGTCGCGCTCCTGCTGTTCGTACTGGGCCTCGGTCTGGCCATTCAGGTGCGCTCGACCACGGAGAACAGCGCGCTGCGCGGCGCGCGCCAGGAGGACCTCGTACGCATCCTGGACGAGCTCGACAACCGCACGCAGCGCCTCGAGGACGAGAAGACGGCGTTGGAGCGTCAGCGCACCGAGCTGGACAACTCCTCCGACCAGGCGGAGGAGGCGCGCAAGCAGACGGTCCAGAAGGAGCAGCAGTTGGGCGTCCTCGCGGGCACGGTCGCGGCGGAGGGTCCCGGCATCACCATCACGGTGAGCGACGCCGAGGCGGTCAAGGCGGACATGCTTCTCGATGCGATCCAGGAGCTGCGGGCGGCTGGTGCGGAGGCCATCCAGCTCAACGACGTACGGATCGTTGCCGGTTCGTACGTGACCGACTCCGGCGGCGGAGTGCGAGTCGACGGGAAGAAAGTCTCACCGCCCTTCCGTTTCAAGGTCATCGGCAAGCCGCAGGACCTCGAACCGGCACTGAACATCCCCGGAGGCGTGGTGCAGACCTTGGAGAAGGAGCAGGCAACTGTCGCAGTTGACCGCTCTGAGAGGATCGTCGTGGATGCCTTGCGATCGGCGGAGCGGCCTGACTACGCTCGGTCGTCATCGCAGTGAACGGTGCGCGCACGGGGGCCGCGCGGCAGGTGCGTGATGGTGCGGGGGGTCGAGGCACCACAGAGGTGATGTGTGGTGGAAACTGTCAGGCGGTCACGGACGTTGTGAGGATGTCCGGGCCGGCCGGTGTGTGCAGCGAGGTGTCGTCCTGCCCCACGGGCGGGTCTGTTTCGGTCAAGGGGAATCGCCCGTGAAGTTGTTTGCGAAGTTGTTCGGCAAGAGTGCCCGAGGCGGCGATGAGAGTGGCACGGCCCGCCACCGCGCGGGCCACTCCGCCGAGGAGAGCGCGGCGCCGGAGGGGCGCCCGCTGTTCCGCGACCAGGTTGCGGGAGGCGAGGGCGACATTCCGGGTGGTCACGGCGCGTCTTCTGTTGACCCTGCGGCGTCGGGGCGCATAGGTTTCGAGGAACCATCAACCTCAAGTACGGGTGGAGGGTTCACCGCCTTGCCGGTTTGTACGAGGTGCGGACACCGGAATGCCGAGGCCAGCCGGTTCTGCTCCAATTGCGGGGCGCCGCTGCGCGCCGGCGGTTCCGAGCGCGCCTCGGAGACGACCTCGACGATCTCGATCTCGGGCATCGAGTCCTACGAGACCGAGACCACGGGGCAGAGCGCGCCTCCGCTGGCCCCCGAGGCCCAGTCCGCTGTTGATGCCCTGCCGCTCGGCTCGGCGCTGCTGGTGGTCCGCCGCGGTCCGAATTCCGGCAGCCGCTTCCTTCTGGACGGGGACCTGACCACGGCCGGGCGTCATCCGCAGAGCGACATCTTCCTGGACGACGTGACCGTCTCCCGGCGGCATGTGGAGTTCCGCCGTGGTACCGACGGCGGCTTCACGGTCTTCGACGTCGGCAGTCTGAACGGCACGTACGTCAACCGGGAGCGGATCGACTCGGTGGCTCTGGCGAACGGCGACGAGGTGCAGATCGGCAAGTACCGGCTGGTCTTCTACGCCAGCCAGCGGGGTATCTGACCCATCCGGGCACCCGACCAGGGAAGGGCCATGCGGCGGACACCGTCGGGCGGTGCCGGGAGCGGCACCGCCACCAGGGCAGGCGGGCTGATGAGCATCGGCACGGTGCTCCAGCAGCTGCGCGAGGAGTTTCCTGAGGTCACCATCTCCAAGATTCGCTTCCTGGAGGCGGAGGGCCTTATCGAGCCACGGCGTACGCCATCGGGATACCGCAAGTTCGGCCCCGAGGACGTCCAGCGGCTCGCCTACGTCCTCCGTATGCAGCGCGACCACTATCTCCCGCTGAAGGTCATCCGGGAGCATCTCGAGGCCCTGGAGCGCGGTGAGCAGGTCCGCCTGCCCGTACCGGGGCGCTCGCGTGAACTGCTGGACGGGGCACTCGACGGAGACGGCGGAGCCCCGGCCACGGCCCGCGTCGGCCGGACCGAGCTGCTCGCCGCCGCAGAGGTCGGCGAGGCCGAGCTCGCGGAATGGGAGTCGTACGGCCTGATCGCCCCTGACGAGGACGGTGACTACGACCTCGAGGCGGTCTCCGTAGCCCGCCTGGTCGCAGATCTGGGACGGTTCGGCCTCGAACCGCGCCATCTGCGGGTCATGAAGGCCGCGGCGGACCGCGAGGCCGATCTGGTCGAACAGGTCGTGGCCCCGCTCAGGCGCCATCGCAACCCTCGGACCAGGCATCACGCGGAGTCCACGGCCCGCGAGCTGGCGACGCTGTCCGTCCGCCTGCACGCCGCACTCGTACAGTCCGCCCTGCGGGCCCGGCTGCACTGAAGGACGGGCCCGACTACCCAAACCGGCCGGGCACGTCCTAGGGTTACTGTGTGAACGAGCTCGACGTCGTCGGTGTCCGGGTGGAAATGCCCTCCAACCAACCGATCGTGCTCCTGCGCGAAGTGGGAGGCGACCGTTACCTCCCCATCTGGATCGGGCCCGGGGAGGCGACCGCGATCGCCTTCGCCCAGCAGGGCATGGCACCAGCCAGGCCGCTGACCCACGACCTTTTCAAGGACGTGCTGGAGGCGGTCGGCCAGACTCTCACCGAGGTCCGCATCACGGACCTGCGCGAGGGCGTGTTCTACGCGGAGCTGGTCTTCGCCAGCGGGGTCGAGGTCAGCGCCCGGCCCTCTGACGCCATAGCGCTCGCTCTGCGGACCGGTACGCCCATCTACGGCAGCGACGGCGTGCTGGACGATGCGGGAATCGCCATCCCGGACGAGCAGGAGGACGAGGTCGAGAAGTTCCGCGAGTTCCTCGACCAGATCTCGCCCGAGGACTTCGGCACCAACCGCGAGTAGACCGCGAGCCGGCCGCCGGGCCGCCCGGGAGGATGGGCCGATCGGGCTTCCCCGGAACGGGTCACGAGAAACCACCCTTAGGGTGATTATCACGCGGCGTGGCGAGTGTGGCGATCGTTGACGCACCCGGGGTGACTGCCTACCTTCGAGAAGGCAGGTCGAGGACGGAGGTCGGCGTGAGCAGCACCGGCGACGGTACAGCGGTGGGCGGTCCGATTCCGCTCCATGGACGCACGGCCGACACCCCATTCCGGCACGCCGCGACGGGGCCGGACGATGCGGTCGAGGACCCATCCGAACTGGTCGGATACCGCGGCCCCACGGCATGCGCGGCCGCCGGCATCACGTACCGCCAGTTGGACTACTGGGCTCGTACCGGACTCGTCGAACCGAGCGTGCGGCCGGCGTACGGCTCCGGTACCCAACGGCTGTACAGCTTCCGGGACGTCGTCGTACTCAAGATCGTGAAGCGCTTCCTGGACACCGGTGTCTCGCTGCAGAACATCCGTGCGGCGGTCCAGCACCTTCGCACCCGCCAGCGCTCCGATCTCGCCCAGATGACGCTCATGTGCGACGGCGCGACCGTCTACGAGTGCTCCTCCCCCGACGACGTCGTGAGCCTGCTCCAGGGCGGCCAGGGCATCTTCGGGATCGCGGTCGGGGTCGTCTGGCGGGACGTGGAGGACGCCCTGGCCCAGCTGCACGGCGAGCGCGTGGACACCGGTGAGACGCTCATCGGGCACAACCCGGCCGACGAGCTCGCCCGGCGCCGCAACCGAGCGGTCTGAGCTCCCGCGGCGGCTGTGCGCAGCTGCGCGGGCCGTTGTCAGTGCCGTAGGGGAGCATCGGTGGTGTGAGAGCCGCGCCGACGATCCTGCATTTGGACATGGACGCGTTCTACGCATCGGTGGAGCAGGCGTCCAAGCCGAGTCTGCGCGGCAAGCCGGTGGTGGTGGGCGGCATCGGGCCTCGCGGAGTGGTGGCCACCGCGTCGTACGAGGCCCGGGTCTTCGGGGTCCACTCCGCGATGGCGACGGCCCAGGCGCGGCGTCTGTGCCCGAATGCGGCCTACCTCGCCCCGCGCTTCGCGCTGTACCGGCGGATCAGCGAGACGGTGATGGAGCTGCTGCACCAGCTCTCCCCGCTCGTCGAGCCCCTGAGCCTGGACGAGGCGTTCGTCGACCTCGAGGCGGGCGGAGCGGCCGCCTCCGCGGAGGCGGCCCGCGCGGTGGGGGAGCAGCTGCGCCGGGACATCCGGTCGGTCACCGGGCTGACCGGCTCCGTCGGGCTCGCCGGATCGAAGATGCTCGCCAAGATCGGCTCCGAACAGGCCAAGCCGGACGGCCTCGTCCTCATCGACCCGGGCACCGAGCGCGAGCTGCTGGAGCCGATGACGGTCCGTACGCTTCCCGGCGTCGGGCCCGCGACCGCCGAGCATCTGCGTCGGGCGGGCATCCATACGGTCGGCGAGATGGCCGAGGCCGGGGAGGACGAGCTGGTTCGTCTGCTGGGGAAGGCGCACGGCAGCTCGCTGCACGCCATGGCGCAGGGGCTCGACGACAGGTCGGTGGTCGCCGAGCGGGACGCCAAGTCCGTTTCCGTCGAGGACACCTTCGACGTCGATCTGCACGACCGGGCGCGGGTGCAGAGCGAGGTCCGGCGGCTGGCCGAGCGGTGTGTCCAGCGGCTGCGCTCGGCCGGGCGCTCGGGCCGTACGGTCGTGCTCAAGGTCCGGCGCTACGACTTCTCGACGCTGACCCGCTCCGAGACGCTGCGCGGGCCGACCGACGACCCGGCGGTGATCCAGGAGGCCGCGGCCCGGCTGATCGAGGGCGTGGACACCACGGGCGGCGTGCGGCTGCTCGGCGTCGGTGTCACCGGGCTCGCAGACTTCACGCAGGAGGACCTGTTCGCCCAGGCCGCGACCGCCCAGGCCGCGCCGGCCGAGGAGGCGACGGCCCAGGCGGCGACGGCCGAGGCAGCCGGCGCCGCTGAGGCCTGCGAGGCCGAGGGAGCGGCAGCGGCGCACGCCCCGGACCCGGAGCAGCCCCCGGGAGCCCCGGAGGCGGCGGAGGCGGCAGAGGCCGGGCCGCGCCGCTGGGTGCCGGGGCACGACGTGCGGCACGCCGAGTTCGGTACGGGGTGGGTCCAGGGCAGCGGCGTCGGCCGGGTCACGGTGCGCTTCGAGCAGCCCTGGTCGGCTCCCGGGCGGGTGCGGACCTTTCCCGTGGACGACCCGGACCTCGAATCGGCCGAACCACCGCCCCTCGTCCCCCAGGAGCGCCCGGGCGCGGACCCGTCATCGGGGACGGCACGAGCGGGCCGTGCGGGAGGTACGCGCCATGCGGGCGGAGGTGACCCGGAGGGCGGGGCGGAGCCGGTCGCCGGTGCCGCGGAGACGCGAGACGATCAGTCGTCCTCGCCCGCGATACGGCCGAAATCCTGGTCGCCGTCCTCCTCGCCGCCTGTGTCAATGCCCGGGGCGGACGCGTCGAGCCCGTAGTGGTGGTAGAGCTGCAGCTCCTGCTCGGGCGAGAGATGCCGGCCCACGCCGAAGTCGGGTGCGTCCTTGATCAGAGACCTGCGGTACGGGACGCGAAGGGTCTCCTCGACCACTTCGCTCGGCTCCAGGGGGACGAATGCATCTCGTCCGAACATGCCGGTGCGCACCGCGGCCCACTCCGGGCGCCCGGTGGCGTCGTCCAGATACACCTCATCCACGGTGCCGATCTTCGCCCCGTCGAGATCGAACGCCTTGCGTCCGATCAGGCTCCGCGGATCGATGTCGGACTGCACGGTGCCCTCCAACTCGTCGTAGTCCTCTATGGAACAACGAAAGTCCACTTCGTGTACGTCGGCCACTCGGGATACGCGCGAATCCTTGGCCCGAGGTGCGCTGGTACGCTGGCAAACGGCTGCAGACCCCGTGCGGGAGAGTCCTCCGCCGCAAGGCCGGAGGCGCCGAAGGAGCAACCCCTCCCCGGAATCTCTCAGGCACACGTACCGCACGGACGAGGTCACTCTGGAAAGCAGGGCGGGCATCGGGACGGACGTGCCGGAACCCCTCCTCACCGACGGTGCAAGCCGGGCCGCGCAGGCGTGCCGGTGAAGCTCTCAGGTCGAGATGACAGAGGGGGAGGCCCTCGGGGTACCTGTACGGGTATCCCTCACAGGTCGCGTCGACCAGGAGGCCTCCGCAGATGACCCCCAACCGCACCCCACTCTCCGATCTGGAGCGTGGCATTCCATTCGCACAGCGCCACATCGGCCCCGATGGTGAGGCCCAGGCGAAGATGCTCGCCCAGGTCGGCTACGGCTCGCTGGACGAGCTGACCACCGCGGCCGTGCCGGACGTGATCAAGAGCGCAGGCACGCTGGACCTGCCGGAGGCGCGCAGCGAGGGCGACGTCCTCGCCGAGCTGCGGGCGCTGGCCGACCGCAACGAAGTGCTGGCGCCCATGATCGGGCTCGGGTACCACGGCACCTTCACCCCGCCGGTGATCCTGCGGAACGTCCTGGAGAACCCTGCCTGGTACACCGCCTACACCCCATACCAGCCGGAGATCTCACAGGGCCGCCTGGAGGCCCTGCTGAACTTCCAGACCGTCGTGGCCGATCTGACCGGCCTGCCCACCTCGGGCGCTTCGCTGCTCGACGAGGGCACCGCGGCAGCCGAGGCCATGGCGCTCTCGCGGCGCGTCGGCAAGGTCAAGGACGGTGTCTTCCTCATCGACGCCGACTGCCTGCCGCAGACGATCGCTGTGATCCAGGCGCGTGCGGAACCGACCGGGGTCGAGGTCGTCGTCGCCGATCTGTCCGCCGGGATTCCGGCGGAGCCCGCCGAACGCGGCGTCTTCGGTGTCCTGCTCCAGTACCCGGGCGCCTCCGGCCAGGTGCGGGACCTGCGTCCCGTGATCGAGCGGGCGCACGAGCTGGGCGCGATCGTCACAGTCGCCGCCGACCTGCTGGCCCTGACCCTGCTGACCTCGCCCGGCGATCTGGGCGCGGACATCGCGGTGGGCACCAGCCAGCGGTTCGGAGTGCCGATGGGCTTCGGCGGCCCGCACGCCGGCTACATGGCGGTGCGCGAGAAGTTCGCCCGCAATCTGCCCGGTCGGCTGGTCGGCGTCTCCGTGGACGCGGACGGCAACAAGGCGTACCGCCTGGCGTTGCAGACCCGCGAGCAGCACATCCGCCGCGAGAAGGCCACCAGCAACATCTGCACCGCACAGGTGCTGCTCGCCGTGATGGCGGGGATGTACGCGGTCTACCACGGCCCGGACGGGCTGGCGGCCATCGCCCGCCGCACCCACCGCTATGCCGCGATCCTCGCCGAGGGTCTGCGCGCGGGCGGTGTAGAGGTCGTCCACGACACGTACTTCGACACCGTGACCGCCCGTGTCCCGGGGCGCGCCGCCGAGGTGGTGGCCGCCGCCCGGGACGCGGGGGTCAACCTGCGCCGGACCGACGGAGACCTGGTCGGCATCGCCTGCGACGAGACGACCGGCCGTGAGCAACTCGCCGCCGTCTGGGGCGCGTTCGGCATCCGGGGCGACGTCGAGGCGCTGGACGCGTCAGTGCGGGAGGCGCTGCCCGGCACGCTGCTGCGGACCGATGAGTACCTGGCCCACCCGGTCTTCCACCAGTACCGCTCCGAGACCGCGATGCTGCGGTATCTGCGCCGGCTGGCCGACCGTGACTACGCCCTCGACCGCGGCATGATCCCGCTCGGCTCCTGCACGATGAAGCTCAACGCGACCACGGAGATGGAGCCGGTGACCTGGCCGCAGTTCGGGGAGCTGCACCCCTTCGCGCCGGCCGAGCAGGCCCAGGGCTATCTGACCCTGATCCGCGAGCTGGAGGAGCGCCTCGCGGAGGTCACGGGCTACGACAAGGTGTCCATCCAGCCGAACGCCGGCTCCCAGGGCGAACTGGCCGGACTGCTGGCCGTACGGGCCTACCACCGCGCCAACGGCGACGACCAGCGCACCATCTGCCTCATCCCGTCCTCCGCGCACGGCACGAACGCGGCCAGCGCCGTCATGGCGGGCATGAAGGTCGTCGTGGTGAAGACCGGCGAGGACGGCGACGTCGACGTCGAGGACCTGCGCGCCAAGATCGAGCAGTACGGCCACGAGCTCGCCGTGCTCATGGTCACCTACCCGTCCACGCATGGGGTGTTCGAGGAACACATCACCGACATCTGCGGTGCCGTGCACGATGCGGGCGGCCAGGTGTACGTGGATGGCGCGAACCTGAACGCCCTTCTGGGACTGGCCGAGCCGGGTCATTTCGGTGGCGACGTCTCGCACCTCAACCTGCACAAGACCTTCTGCATCCCGCACGGCGGCGGCGGTCCGGGCGTCGGCCCGGTCGGCGTACGTGCACACCTCGCGCCGTACCTGCCGAACCACCCGCTCCAGCCGGAGGCCGGCCCCGAGACCGGTGTCGGCCCCATCTCGGCCGCTCCGTGGGGCTCGGCGGGCATCCTGCCGATCTCCTGGGCGTACATCCGGTTGATGGGGGCGGAAGGCCTGCGCCGGGCCACCCAGGTCGCCGTCCTCGGCGCCAACTACATCGCCAAGCGCCTCGAACCGCACTACCCGGTGCTCTACACCGGTCCGAACGGTCTGGTGGCGCATGAGTGCATCGTGGACCTGCGGCCGCTGACGAAGGCGACCGGCGTGAGCGTCGACGATGTGGCCAAGCGGCTCATCGACTACGGCTTCCACGCGCCGACCATGTCGTTCCCGGTCGCCGGGACCCTGATGATCGAGCCGACGGAGAGCGAGGACCTTGCGGAGCTGGACCGTTTCTGCGAGGCGATGATCGCGATCCGCGGGGAGATCGAGCGGGTCGCCTCCGGGGAGTGGCCCGCGGACGACAACCCGCTGCGTGGAGCGCCGCACTCGGCGGCCGCGCTCTCCGGCGAGTGGGAGCGGCCCTACAGCCGTGAGACGGCGGTCTTCCCTGCCGGTGTCTCGGCCGCGGACAAGTACTGGCCGCCGGTGCGGCGCATCGACGGGGCCTACGGCGACCGCAATCTGGTCTGCTCGTGCCCGCCGCTCGAGGACTACGACGCCTGACGCCGCCCGGCGGGGGAGACGCATCGGGGCCGGTACGGCGCATGTCGCCGGCCGGCCCCTGTGTTTCGTCCCCGGAGGCTCTCGGTGGATCCGCGGCGGTGCGGGGATCCCTGCTCCTCGAGGTCCGTCGCCCTTACGCGGCGGCAATCACCTTGACCGAGCCGAGCGGCCGGTGCGGGGCGATGATCTGCCCGTCCGGCAGCAGCTCGCCGGTGTCCTCGAAGAGCAGGACGCCGTTGCACAGCAGACTCCAGCCCTGCTCCGGGTGGTGCGCCAGAATCTGGGCGGCCTCCCGGTCGGCGGAGTCGGCTGACGGGCAGGGTGGCTGGTGCTGGCACATGGGCGGGTTCTTTCGCTGTGATGTGGTGACTGTTCGGTTGATCGCTGCGGTGTTCATACCGCCCCCCGTATCTGTTCGGTCGGTCCCCAGTCTTGCCCTATGGGCGCGATTCCGCAGGGATTTCGCGGCAGCCGCTCCTACTGGGTCAGGACGCGTCACCCAGGCGGACGGTTCATCGCGGTTCAGCGGTCACTTCGGGTGGTTGTGATTGGTCATACCGGGCTAGTCCCTACGGGTGGGCGCTGCCCGGGCTCTGCGTGGGGGCGCGACAGCGGAACCCGGTTCCTGTACGGGGGGTGGTCGGGCGGAGCCAGGAACCGGCGAACCGGCGAACCGGTAGGAGCGCACCGGAAGAAGCGAACCGGAGGAGCGCACCGGAAGGAGCGAACCGGAACTGGGCAACCAGAGCCGGCCGAGGGAGACCCCGTACACAGCGCGGCCCCGTGGCCACCGGGCCGCGGGGCAGCTCATGCCGCGCCAAGGGTGAGGGCCGAAGCCCTCCGGGGGTCAGGCGGGGGAGCCCATGGCAGGTGTCCCCATGCCCATCAGCGGAGGCGGTGTCATCCGCAGGGTCAGCAGAGGGAGCAGATCCGCGACGCGGTGCGCCCGGTGCGCCGCGATGCCGGGAGGTGCCGGGGTGAGCGGCACCAGAACGTCGCTCGGCGCGGGTGAGCCCCCCGCGGCATCGGCCTCGGTGTCCGCGTGCAGCCACAGCGTGAGCATGTACAGCTCCGGTACGGACAGCAGCCGGGGCTGGTACGTGCCGGGCAGCGCCTCGGCCTGCCGCAGTGCCCGCTCCGTGGACGCCACGTACGGACCCTCGAAGAAGTGCGAGAAGGCCCAGCCGTCCGGCGTCAGCATCGTCTCGGCCGCCGCCACGGCGCGGTCGCCGCCGCGCACCAGGAAGCGCCACCCGGCGAGCCGTGTGCGCGGTGGCCCCTGCCGGGCGATGACGCGGTCCAGGACATGGACCGGCAGCGGGAGCTCGGGGGTCAGCGGACCGCTCACGGTCCGCAGGGCCGGGGTACGCGGATCGCTCACGGCGGTGGGAGAGCCAAGGGCCGCGAGGGCGCTGCGCAGGGCGGGCTTGGGTGCCGGGGGGACATGCAGCGGCATGGTGGGTCGCCTCTCACTGGGGAGACACGTGGTGCGGGGCGTTTGCGGACGACGTTGTCAGCGCGGTTCGGGTCAGAGGGGGCCGGCCGATCGAAATGCCGGTGACGCTCACTCTCTGCCCTTGTTCGCGAAGTTTATCTGACGTCCGTTCACTCGATGTTTCCGCTAGCGGTCGCCGACATTGCGGACAAGGTCGTATTCGGTCTTTGTTCGGAGAGGGTTACGCCTATTCTGTCCGCCTGCTCCGGCTCGCTTCCTCGGGTTTTGCCGCGATGGCGGTAGGCCGATTCCCGCCCCCGCTTTTCACGGATGCAATGCGGGGGTCCCGGGACAGGGCGCTATGCCGATGGAATGTGCCGGAGCATGTGTAGTGACGAGCCTAGTGGGCATGCGGTGTCCGCCGGGCGTTATCGATCACATTGCCTGGGCATCATCGACCCTGACGCCGTGGCCAGCGCCACGGGCCGCCCACTCGAGGAGGGACGCTCCGATGGGGGAGAAGGTCGTGGCAGGCGGGTTCGACCTGTCCGATCGGCAGCTCTACCGGCGCAAACTGCGGCGGTGTCTCGAGGGACTGGAGCGGCTGCTGGAGGAGAAGCGGTTCGACCGTCCCAAGAATCTGATGGGGCTGGAGATCGAGCTCAATCTCGCGGGCGCCGACGGGATGCCACGGATGCTGAATGCGGAAGTTCTGGAGCGCATCTCGAGCGGCGATTTCCAGACGGAGCTCGGCCAGTTCAACCTCGAGGTGAACATCGTGCCGCACCGTATGTCGGGGCGCGTCCTCGACCGGCTCGCGGAGGAACTCCGCACCGGTCTGGCTTATGCCGACCGCAAGGCGCGCGAGGTCTCGGCGGAGATCGTGATGGTCGGCATTCTGCCCACCCTCGGCACCGAGGACCTGGTGTCCTCGAACCTCTCCGAGGTCGATCGCTACATGCTGCTGAACGACCAGATCCTGGCGGCGCGCGGCGAGGAGATCGCCCTCGACATCGAGGGTGTGGAGCGGCTGACGTATCGCACGGGGTCGATCGCCCCCGAGGCCGCGTGCACCTCTGTACAGCTCCATCTGCAGGTGACCCCCGGCCGGTTCGCGGCCGTGTGGAACGCAGCGCAAGCCGTAGCGGCCGTGCAGATCGCGATGGGTGCCAACTCCCCGTTCCTCTTCGGGCGGGAGCTGTGGCGCGAGTCCAGACCGCCGCTGTTCCAGCAGTCCACCGACACGCGTCCGCCCGAACTCCGTGAACAGGGCGTACGGCCGAGGACGTGGTTCGGCGAGCGCTGGATCGACTCCGCCTACGACCTCTTCGAGGAGAACTTCCGCTACTTTCCTGCCCTGCTGCCCATCTGCGGCGAGGAGGACCCGCTGAGCGTCCTGGACGACGACAAGATCCCCGGCCTTCAGGAGCTGGTGCTGCACAACGGCACTGTCTACCGCTGGAACCGCCCGGTGTACGCGGTCGTCGAGGGCGTCCCGCACCTGCGGGTGGAGAACCGCGTCCTGCCCGCCGGCCCCACCGTCACCGACGTCATCGCCAACACGGCGCTCTACTACGGGCTGGTGCGCACGCTCGCCGACGAGTCGCGACCCGTGTGGTCCAAGCTGTCGTTCGCCGAAGCCGCCGCGAACTTCGACGCGGCGTGCCGTTACGGAATCGACGCCACCCTGCGCTGGCCGCGCCCCGGCCGTTCGGGCACCGTGGCCGAGGTTCCGGCGGTCCGCCTGGTGCGGGACGAGCTGCTGCCGCTGGCCGCCGCCGGGCTGGACGAGTGGGGGGTGGAACCGGCCGACCGGGACCGCTATCTCGGTGTCATCGAGGAGCGCTGCCGGCGCCGGATGAACGGCGCCGCCTGGCAGGCCGCGACCTTCCACCGGGGTCTGGACGGCGGTCTCGACCGGGAGGCCGCGCTCGCCGCGACCACGCGCCGCTACTGCGAGCTGATGCGCGCGGGCGAGCCCGTGCACACCTGGCCCGTGTCCTTCCCCGGCTGAAGATCCGGGGCCGGATCCGTCCCGGCCCCGGCCCTGCGCCCGGGCCCAGACGCGAACCCGGACCCGGCCCTGCGCCCGGGCCCGGGCCGGCACCCTGCGCCCGGGCCGGCCTCTGCGCCCAGTCTCAGGTCCGGAGAGGACCCCGCCCCGGATACAAACCCGGGCCCGGACCTCGACCCGGGAGAGACGCTTCAGCACCGCCTCGCCGTGCGCGCCGCCCCGCCGCGTCCGCAGCAGTCGGCTGAGATGGAGACCGCCGCTCAGCGCCGGGCCACCGCCGTGATCGACCTGAGCATCACCTGATGGATCTGTCCCGGATCCTCGACGCGGTACGCGGAGCCGCCCGTCGCCTCCGCGATCTCCTCGCACGACCGCTTGTCGGCATCCGGCCCGACCGCGATGGCGATCACCGGCAGCGGGCGCTGCGCGTCGCCCAGCTTCCTCAACTCCTTGACCAGGGCGTCCCTGGAGATGCTCCCCGGGTCCTGGTTGGAGCCGTCGGTCAGCAGCACGACCGCGTTGAAGCGGCCCAGCCCGTAATTCTCCGCCGCCTCGCGATAGGTGGCGAGCACGGTGTCGTACAGTCCGGTGGCCCCGTCCGTCACGGGGGCCAGGGCCTCGACCGCCGCGGTGAGCCGGTCGCGCTGGGTCTTCCCGGCCTCCGTACGCTCGTCGAGCCGCTGGGTGGGGACGAGGCGGCGGTAGTCACGGGAGCCGTCGAGCCGCCGCGCGAAGTCATAGAGACCGATCTCGTCCTCCGGCTTGAAGGTGGCGAGGGCCTGGAGCAGCGAGGCCCGTGTGACGTCCATCCTGGACCGGCCGTCCTTGCCGGGAACCGGCGCGGACATCGAGTCCGAGGTGTCCACCACGGTGGTCAGCCGTGCGCTCTTTACCGTGATCGCCCACAGGCCGAGCGTCTCCTGGACTTGTTCGGTGGTCGGGACCTTCGCGGGCGCGGCGTCGTACGGCTGGGGCTCCTTGGCTCCCGCGGCCCGCGCGGCCCCGGGCTTCGGGGGTATGCCGCCCGTGCGGAAGCCCTGTTCGCGCAGGACGTCGAGGCTGTCCTCCGTGCCCAGCAGTGTCATGAAGCGGGTGGCGGCCCGCGTCTGGCGCGCGGTGAGCGTGCTCTCGCCGACCAGGGTGTACGGGTAGTCGAGCTGGGCGCTGCCGTCCTCCGGGTAGAACAGCCGCAGATCGCCCGTGAAACCGGACGTGTTGTGGTGGTGCGCCGCCTGCTCGGACACGATCAGCGCCGGATTCCCGCTGGGGTCCCCCTTGTCCGCCCCGAACTCGGCGCGCGGGAGCGAGGCGAGGACCTGTTCGTCACCGCCCGCGGTGCGTCCGGCGAGCCGTCGGGCCATCGCGGCCGCGAGAGTCCCGCCGCCCGGCTTCTCCTCCTCCGCGGAGGTGCCGAGCCTGGCCAGGGCGAGCAGCCCGACGGCGCTGCGGTCCGGATCGGCCACGCCCAGCGGAAGATGCGCCCGCTGCGCCGCCTCGGCCAGCCCGGCCCAGGTGTACGTCCTGCCGGGCCATCCGAGCTTCTCGGCGGCGGACGGCACGGCGGCGAGGGTGAGTGGTGACGACGCGACGTTCCCGCCCTCGCCGAGCGTGGGAGCGGTGCCGGAGGCCCGGACCTGGTCGACCCAGAGGCCGGAGTCGGGCAGCCAGACCTCGTAGGCGGCGAAGGCGCTGCGGGGCCCGGTCAGCTCGTCGGCGACCTCGTGGGCGGGCCGGGCGGTGACGCGGACGTCCAGGCAGCGGCCGTCGGTACGGACCCCGGTCTGCCGGGCGCGTTCGGCGACGGTGCGCAGGGCGGGGGCGATGTCGGGGGAGGCAGCGACGCGCAGCGGCATGTCCTCGCCGTCGCAGGAACCGCCGAAGGCGCGCAGCCCGCCGCTCAGGGCGAGAGCCGTGCCCGCGGCCAGCGCCAGGACGAGGGCCGCGGAGATCGCTACGGTACGTCGGCGGGCGGCGAAAAGGCCCCCCGTACGGTCGGGAGCGGAGGCGTGGGGCAAGCTGTGACGTCCCATGGGTCTCCCCGGCCTGTCGTGACGATCTTCGTACTGCCTTTCGAGACGATAGCGGCGCGGAGAGAGCGGCGAGGCGGGATTGTGGAACTGGAGGCGGGCGTGCAGGCAGAGTCCGGCCGGGTGGCCGATTCCTTCTCCCCCGAGCGGCTGCCGCCGCGATTGCTGCGCAACGAGACCTTGCTGGTACTGGCGCTGTCGGTGGGAGCAAGCGCGGTGTCCGCGCTGATCAGTTTTGTGGGCTCGGTGACGAAGCCGGGCGGCCTGAAGGACCAGGCGGCCACCCTCAACGCCTCTGTCGAGCCCGGGCGCCCCTGGCTCGATCTCGCCTGGCAGGTCTTCGGTATCGGCACCGCTCTGGTGCCGGTCGCGCTCGTGGCGCACCTGCTGCTGCGAGAGGGCGCCGGGGGGCTGCGGGCGATCGGGCTGGATCGGCGCAGGCCGGGGTTCGACCTCGGGGCCGGAGCGGCGCTCGCGGCGGCGATCGGCGGTACGGGTCTCCTTTTCTACCTTGGCGTGCGAGCCGCGGGCTTCAATCTGACGGTCGTCCCCGAGTCGCTGCCGGACGTGTGGTGGAAGATCCCGGTGCTGATCGCCTCGGCGATCCAGAACTCCGTGGTGGAGGAGGTGATCGTGGTCGGCTATCTGCTGCGCAGGCTCGGGCAGCTCGGGTGGACACCGGCCGCCTCGCTCGCGGCGAGTTCCGGCCTGCGCGGGCTGTACCACCTCTACCAGGGCATCGGCGGGCTGGTCGGGAACATGGTGATGGGCGTGGTGTTCGTCCTGCTCTACCGGCGGTGGGGGCGGGTCGGGCCGCTGGTCGCAGCCCATGCACTGATCGACATCGTGGCGTTCGTCGGCTACGCGGTGCTGGCGGGAAGGGTGGGCTGGCTGCCCACGAAGTGACGCCCGTCCCCTGCCCGTTGCCAGGCGTCGCCTGCCCCCGTCCGGCTGCGCTCCCCGTGTGGCCCTGTTCCCGTCCGGCTGCGCTCCCCGTGTGGCCCTGT
>NZ_JBFAYQ010000029.1:21077-84136 GCF_040681345.1 Streptomyces sp. NPDC051776
TTCCCGTCCGCTGTGCTCCCCGTGTGGCCCTGTTCCCGTCCGCTGTGCTCCCCGTGTGGCCCTGTTCCCGTCCGCTGTGCTCCCCGTGTGGCCCTGTTCCCGTCCGCTGTGCTCCCCGTGTGGCCCTGCTCCCGTCCGGCCGCCGCCCCCCCGTCCGTCCGCTCCCGTCCGGCCGCGACCCGTCCGGCCGCCCCCCCCGTACGCGTCCTGCGCGACCGGTACGCAGCGCTCATGGTGGGCCTGCCGCTCCTGACCCTCGACCCGGCCTTCCGGTGCCGGCGGCCTCGCGCGAGGGCCCGCGGGCCTGGTGGTCAGGGGGCGGTGAGCAGTTCGCCGTCGATGACCGTGACCGCGGACCCCGAGAGCAGGGTGCGGTCACCGCGTAGGGAGGTGCGCACGAGCCCGGTCCTCGCCGACGCCTGGAGACCGGTCAGGTCGTCGCGGCCCAGTCGGGCGGACCAGAACGGAGCCAGCGCCGTGTGTGCACTGCCCGTCACCGGGTCCTCCTCGATGCCGACGGCAGGTCCGAAGAACCGGGAGACGAAGTCGTACCCGCCGTCCGGGTCTTCGGGCGGGGCGGTGGCGATGATCCCGCGGTGACCGAGCCCGGCGACGGCGGCGAGGTCGGGCGCGAGAGTGCGTACGGCTTTCTCACCGGGCAGTTCCACGAGTAGGTCCTCGATGTCGGGGCCGGTGTCGTGGGCGGAGAGCACCTCGCTTCCCAGGGCGGCGGCCGCATCGGCGCGGAGATCCTCGCGGGCCGTGAGCGGCGCGGTGGGGAAGTCCAGGGTGATCGAGCCGTCGTCGTGGGCGGTCGCGGTGAGCACGCCGCTGCGGGTGGCGAACCGGAGGGTGCCGGTCGCGGTGCCCGTGGTGTGCAGGACGTGGGCGGTGGCGAGCGTGGCGTGCCCGCACAGGTTCACCTCGGTGACGGGGGTGAACCAGCGCAGGCCCCAATCGGCTTCCCCGCCCGGGGGCAGGGGGTGCGCGAAGGCCGTCTCGGACAGGTTGACCTCCGCTGCGACGCGCTGCAGCCAGCGGTCGTCGGGGAAGCCGGTGGCGTCCAGGAGCAGCACCCCGGCCGGGTTCCCCGCGAAGGGACGGTCGGTGAAGGCGTCAACGATTCTGATGCGCATGGTCGCGAGCGTAGGGCGGGGGCGACAGCCGGGAACAAGGCCAATCACGACCTCCTGGACCTCTCCGGTGGTTCGCTGCTGCCACTCCGCGGCCGCGCCTGCAGGGCGTGACGAGGGCCGGGGGCCAAGTGGCCGTACGCGTACGGGCGGTGCCCGGTGGCGAATGTGGCGAAGTACCGCCGACAGGCGAGCAGGAGGATGGTGTCCGGTGGACCGACCGGGCCTCAGCCGGTCCGCACCGACTGCTTTTCGATGAGGCGGCTGTAGATCCGTTCCGGAGTCAGGGGCAGCGTGCGGTAGCGGACGTCCGTGGCGTCGTGGAGTGCATTCGCCAATGCGGGGGCCACCGGGTTGATGCAGCATTCGGCCACCCCCTTCGACCGCAACGGGCCGACGGAATCCGCCGAGTCCACCAGGAGGACGTCGGTACGGGGGACATCGGCGTAAGTGGGGATGCGGTAGTTGCGCAGGTTCGGGTTGACCATGACGCCATCCTCGTCGACGTGGTGGTTCTCGGTCAGCGTGAACCCGATTCCCTGGGCGACGCCGCCTTCCACCTGCCCCCGGACCTGTGCCGGGTTGATGACCACGGCGGCGTCGGTCGCCTGGACGCTGCGGAGGATCCGTATCTCACCCGTCACCTGATGGACGGCGATGCGGAACCCCTGCGTATTGGAGGTGACGCTCCGAGGCGAGCCGTAGGCCTTGCGGGCTGCGGTGAAGCGGATTCCCCGCCCCCGGGCCAGGGCGACGAGCTCGGCCAACGACACGCGCTGGTCGCCGCAGACGACGCTCTCGTCGGCCATCGAGCACATCACGAGATGGACGCCGGTGTGGGCGGCAGCGAACTCCAGAATGCGGTCGCGCACGGCGTTGGCCGCGCGGAGCACCGCATTGCCCGATACGAAGAGACCCGCACTCGCAAAGGCGCCGGTGTCGAATCCGGTGCGGTCGGTGTCGGATTGCACCAGCCGAATCCGCGACGGCGTCGTGCCCAGCTGATTGGCCGCGATCTGGACGTGGGCGGTCGAGGTGCCTTCGCCGAACTCGACCGTTCCGACGGCCAGTTCGTACACGAGATCGTCGCCGAGCGTGACCCAGGCCTCCGAGACGTGCTCGGTCGGCGGCGCGGTTTCGTGCACGGAACTCGCGACACCGGTCCCTACGAGCCACCCGGGGCCGGGGGGCGGCTCATCGGCCGTACGGGCCAGGGCGTCATCCACCAGATCGATGCACTTCGCCAAGCCGTCCTCGGTGAACGTCACGTCGTCGGGGCCGTCATCCATGGCGACGAGTGGATCACCCGGCCGCACGACATTGCGGCGCCGCAATTCGCAGGGATCCATGTGCAATGCGCGTGCCAGTTCGTCCATCGCCGACTCCACGGCGAAGGCCGGTTGCGTCATCCCGTAGCCGCGCAGTGCCCCGCTCGGAACGGTGTTCGTGTAGACGGAGAAGGCGTCGTACTTCTTGTTGGGGCAGCGATAGATCATGACGGCGGCACCGCCTGCGTACAGCGTTTCGCCGCCGTGGTTGCCATAGGCGCCCGTGTTCGACACATTGCGCACCTGGAACGCGGTGAGCGTTCCGTCGGCCCTCGCGCCGAGCCGGATCGTCAGGGCCATCGGGTGCCGTGGGGAGGCCGTGGTGAACTCCTCCTCGCGGGTGTACTCCAGGCAGACGGGGCGTCCGGTGTCCAAGGTGGCGAGGGCGACCAGGTCCTCCGAGATGACTTCCTGTTTGCCGCCGAAGCCGCCCCCGACGCGTTTGCAGAACACGCGGAGCTGGTCGGGGCGCAACGCGAACAGATAGGCCAGTTTGCCTTTCGCGATGGACGGCGATTGCGAACTGGTGCGGACGTTGAGACGACCGTCCTCCATCCATGCGATCGAGCCGTGGGTCTCGAGATGCGCGTGCTGCACCCGCGGTGAGACGTACGTGCCTTCATGGATCACATCCGCTTCTGCGAATCCGGCGTCGATATCGCCGATGTGCCCATGGAGCTCGAGGAGGATGTTGCGGACCGGATCGCGGACGAACGGGTCGTTTGTGCCGTGCAGTTGTGGTGCCCCCTCGGCCATGGCCTCTTCGGGGTCGAACACCGAGGGCAGTACCTCGTATTCGACGGCGACCCTGCGGCAGCCCTCTTCCGCCGCGCCGGGCGTGTCGGCCAGGACCGCAGCGACGCGCTGCCCGGCGAAGCGGACCCTGTTGTCGAGCATGAACGTGTCGTCGGGATCGACGAGATGGTCGGTGTGGATCGCCGTCGTGAACCGCTTGCGCGGCACATCTTCCCAGGTGTAGACGCGATGCACGCCCGGAACAGCGAGTGCGGCGCTCTTGTCGATCGAGACGATCCGGGCGTGTGCGTGGGGTGAGTGCAGCACCTTGAGGTGCAGCATTCCTTCGATGTGGGTGTCCATCGTGAATTCCGCGTGACCGGTCACCACGTCGTTGGCCGCCGGTGCACGTACGCTTGTCCCGACCGCCTTTCCCGGCCGGGCAGTCTCCACACCGACGACGCCTTTCACGGCATCCTCGATCGCTCGATAGCCGGTGCAACGGCACAGATTGCCCTTCAACGCCCGTGGCAGATCCGCTTTCTGGGCCTCGGTGAACGTCGCCGACGTCATGATCATTCCTGCTGTGCAGAAACCGCACTGGAACCCGGGGGCGTCGCGGAACTGCTGCTGCATCGGGTGCAGATTTCCGGGTGCTCCGATGCCCTCGATCGTCGTCACCGCATGACCGTCGGCGCGGAACGCGGGGGTGATGCAGCTGTGTACGGGTTTGCCGTCCAGCCACACCGTGCACGCGCCGCAATCACCCGCGTCGCAGCCCTTCTTGACGCCGTGGTGGCCGAGTGAGCGGAGGAACGTGCGCAGGCACTGACCGGGGGCCGGTTCCTCGTCGAAGCTTCTGCCGTTCACGATGTAGGTCATGCCTGGCCCCCGGTGTTGAGTTCGCGACGAATCTCTTCGGCGAAGTGGTGTGTCAGATGGCGGCGGTGGTCGGGGGTCCCGTTGGGATCCGCGAACCAGGTATCGCCGGGGATGACGTCGATGCTCTGCCGTAGAGTCCGGGCATCGGGCAGGGCGTCGAAAGCAATGCGCACAGGCCGCGTGGTCCCGGCTGTGATGGTGAGCAGCAGATCGCCCGTGCCCGGCGTCCGAGTTCCGATGAGGAATACCGTCGAACGCCCGATGTGGGTGAGTTCGAAGCGGCGGTGTGCGGTGCGTTTCCTCAGGGCGCGCGCGGGGATGTGGACGCGCCGCAGGATTTCCCCGGGAGCAAGAATGTTCTGATTGTTGCCGGTCACGAAGTCGAGGGCGTCGACGGTGCGCGCGGACCCGTCCGTAGCCCACAGTTCGTACTGCGCCTCGAGCGCCACCGTCAGCGTGATCATGGGACCGGCGGGCAACGACATGCAGATATTGCCTCCGACGGTCGCCGAGTTCCACACCTTGAACGAGGACAGGAACGCCTCGCAACTTTTCGTGATCAAAGTGCCCGCGGTCCATTCATCCGGCGGGGCAAAGGCATACAGATCGCGGATGGTGCACGTGGCGCCGATTTCGAGACCCGTGTCGTTCGGGACGAGGGGATCCCAACGCAGCGATGTCAGATCGATCAGGCGGCGCAGGTCCGGCTGTTCCACGGAAAAGAGCCACGTTCCGCCGGCGAGCCAGGCGTCGCCTTCCCGCCAGTCCACGCCCGGCCGGTCGGTCGGTCGCCGGACGACTTCGGTGATGGTGTTGAGGTCCATGGGAACTGATCTCCCTCACGACGATTCAGTCGTCCGACGGACCGCCTACCGAACTCGGTCAACCAGCACGTGGCGCTATCGGTGTTTCCCGGCAACGCCCGTCTCCCAGGTGTTGTTGTGCGGCCAGGGCGGCGAACGCGCTTTTCTTGTACGGTCATTCGGCTCGGCGCACTCGCCGAATACCGGCGTGTCACGCTACGCGCTGGAAGCGGCACGACCTCGAGCGCAGAGATACCGATGACCGCCGCCGCGGTCCGACTGTTCGAGGAGCGACCGACGGGCGCTGAAATTCCTTATCCATCATATGCAGGGTGGTCAGGCCTCGCCATGTCGGGAGGGCGGCGCGAAGCGTTCGCGTCCGGTTCATCGTCCCGCTCACGCGATGGTGACTCCCGCGGTGGGAGCGGTGATGGCACGGTGGCGGTCAAGTCGCCCTGGCCCAGGGGGCGTTGCCGCCCTCGCTACGGAGCCGCGCTGTTCCCGGGCGTCAGGGCGGACCGCGGGGCGCGGTGACACGGCCCTGTGCCCGTGGCGGGGCCGGCCTGCGTGCGTGGCGGGGCTGACGGATGCCTGCGGCGGGGCAGACCTGCCTGCGTGGCGGGGCCGACCGATGGCGAGGCTCGCCCCGGTCCCGGGCGAACGCTCGCCCCGATCCAGGGCGCTCGGCTTGGCCCAGGGCAGAGGCTCCGCCGTCCCGGCATGGCGTCCGCCAGGGCGGGAGAGGCATCGGCGCGCCAGGAAGCCGGCTTCTGTCGGGGGCTTGTCGTACGAGCGATCCCGATATATCGTTGAGGCATCGCGACAGATCAACGATGGAAGGAGCGTCATCATGCGTTCTCACGGACATGGACACGGAGCACACGAACACTGCGGGCCCGGTCATGCGGGCCGGGGTGAGTTCGATGCACGGCGAGGGGCGTTCGGCCCCTTCGGCCCGCCCTTTGGGGGGCCGCCTCCCTGGGGCGGTCGCGGGCGCGGCGGACCGCGCGGAAGGGCGCGGCGCGGCGATGTGCGTGCGTCAATCCTCGCGCTGCTCAAGGACCGCCCGATGCACGGGTACGAAATGATCCAGGAGATCGCCGAGCGCAGCGGCGGGGCATGGAAGCCGAGCCCAGGCTCGGTCTATCCGACCCTGCAGCTCCTGGAGGACGAAGGCCTGATCAGCAGCACGAGCGACGGCGGCAAGAAGCTCTTCGAGCTCACCGAGGCCGGCCGCGCCGAGGCGGACGCCGGCCCCGAGGCTCCCTGGGAGCAGGCCGGGCGCGGTGTCGACTGGGAGGCCATGAACGAGATCCGGAAGGCGGGCGGAGGGCTCGTCGAGGCGTTCCGTCAGGTGTGGGCCACCGGCACCCCGGAGCAGCGGGACAAGGCCCTCGCGGTCGTCAACAAGGCCCGGAAGGAGCTGTATCTGATCCTCGCCGAGGAGGACTGACCGGGTATCACATGGCCAAATCCGGCCGCGATAAGCCGAGTTGACGGTTCGTCCGCCCGCCGGGCGGCGGCCTCGCGCTGAACATGCGCGACGGCGACCTGGTGGTCCCCGTGTACGTGTCGCGCCCGGTGAGCGACGTCGTGGCGCCCGCGCGGAAGCTGGCCGCCTTCACCAAGGCGGCACTCGAGGCGGGCCGGTCGAGAACGGTCGTGTGGACGGTCCCCGCACGCATGCTCGCTGTCACGCCCGGCGACATCGACGGGGCGGGGACTCCGCGAGTCGAGCGCGGGGAGTACGAGTTCACCGCGGGCGGCCGCACCACGAAGGTGACGGTGCCCTGACGGTTTCAAGGTGCCCTGACGGTTTCAAGGTGCGCTGACGGTTTCAAGGGGCGGCATCTCCACGGGCCCGCCCCGACCCCTCCTGGCCACTTCGGAGAGGGATGCGCCCCAGGGGCGGCCCGCGGGCCGCCCCTCCCTCCCCGCCGGTCCTGTGCGGTGCGGCCAACGGCGCTCAAGTCGAGCGAGGGTTATGCGACCAGGCCGCCGAGCTTGCGCAGCGACTCGTTGAGCGCCGCGGTCGCCGAGTCCTTGAGCTTGCCCGCCATCAGCGAGACGGCCGCACCGGTGAACTCGCCGTCGATACGTACCCGCGTCCCGTCCCCGTCCGGCGTCAGCGCGTACCGCGTACCGACGTTCACGCCCATGGGGCCCTGGCCCTTGATGTGGAGCAGCCGGGCGGGCTCGCAGGCTGCGACGGTCCAGGTGACTTCGGCGGGGAAGCCCATGAGTCGCATGTTCTCCTCGAAGGTGGAGCCCGGTGCCAGGGACGAGGGGGCGCCCTTGGGGAAGCCGGTGTGCGTCGCGTTCCACTGCCCGTACGACGTGAAGTCCGTGAGCTGTTCCCAGACCTTCTCCGCCGGTGCCTCGATCCTTGTCTCGGCGCTGACCTCGGCCATACGACCACCCCTTCTCCGTCCGCTGCGTCGGGCGCTCGCGGACCGTAGCCCCGGGGGCTCGAACATTCAAGACTGACGTGACGTCAGATGCGTATTGTATCCGGCGGCTTGAGAGCGCGCTCATCCGCAGGGAGGAGATGCCGCCAAGGGTCCCCACCCCACGTGGTAGGGGCGGATGCTCCCTCCCGTGGATGTACCGGCCTTCAGGGACTGATGGGATGGGAGCGTGTACGACCGTTCGCTCCCGCCCCCTGCTGACCTGTCGACCCGCCCCGCACCCGGCGTTGGGGCCGGCGCGGTGCTGGCGCCGGTGGTCAGCGGTGCACGTCGGCGGGCGATCCGCGATACCGACCGCCAGGTCGACACGGCCCATCTCCTGCACACCCTCCTCGAAGCGGACCCGGAGGTCCGGGCGGTCGTCGGCGGCGGGCAGGTGGTCGCCCGGCTCCTCGGCTATCTCGTACAGCGCAGCATCGGCTACGGCCTCCGGTGGCGCGGTTCGGTCGAGGGCTCCCCGGGCGTACGCCCGGCCCGCGACGGCTTCGGCATCCCCGGCTGGTCACCGGCAGCAGCTGCAGCGTTGGACTGGGCCGAGCGGCGGGCGCGCGGCCGGGGCCTGCCGGGCGCCGAGGGGGTCGATCTGCTGGCGGCGCTGACCACAGATCCGGAGAGCCGCGCCGCGGAGGTGCTGCGCCGGGCCGGTGTCGATCGCGAACGGCTGTCGGGGCGGCTTCGTGACACGGTTCCGGCAACCGGTGGGCTCGGAGCCGGTGGTGACCCTGGACCGGTCCGCCGCGACACGGCCCCGGCCGGGGCGAAGGATGCGCTCCCGTCCCGGCGCGCGAGTGCGGCATCGGCGTTCCCGGGCGCGAGTGCGGCACCGGCGTCGATTCGCGCGAGTGCGGCACCGGCGGCCCGGCGCGCGAGTGCGGATCGGGCGCGGGTCGCGCATCCGCGCTCCGGCCGGGAGAGTCCGACCATGGGCGCGGGGGACTGAAGGGATGTCAGGGGTATCGGAGGTGACGCTCCTGTCGTTCGATGTCATCATGGCCGGATGCACGCGTCTCAGGGGAGGAGCGTCGGCCTTGGCCTCGCCTTGGTCTCGGCGTTCGCATTCGGTGGATCAGGGGTCGCGGCCAAACCGCTGATCGAGGCGGGGCTGGACCCGCTGCACGTGGTCTGGTTGCGCGCCGCAGGGGCGGCCCTCGTCATGCTGCCCGTTGCTTGGCGCCACCGTGCGCTGGTGCGCCAACGCCCAGCTCTGCTGGCCGGATTCGGACTGCTCGCCGTGGCGGGCGTACAGGCCTGCTACTTCGCGGCGATCTCCCGTATCCCTGTCGGGGTCGCCCTGCTCGTGGAATACCTGGGCCCCGCCCTGCTGCTGGGATGGGTCCGCTTCGTCCAACGGCGGCCGGTGAGCCGGGCGGCGGCCGTCGGCGTCGTGCTCGCCGTCGGCGGACTGGCCTGTGTCGTCGAGGTGTGGTCCGGTCTCGGGTTCGATGCGTTGGGCCTGTTGCTCGCGTTCGGTGCGGCCTGCTGCCAGGTGTCCTACTTCGTCCTCTCCGACCACGGCAGCGGTGGCGAGAACCCGGCCGACCCGATCGGCGTCATCGCGTACGGCCTGCTCATCGGTACGGGCTTCCTCACCGTCTTCGCCCGGCCCTGGACCATGGAATGGTCGCTGCTTGCGGGACAGGCCGACATGGACGGCACGGTGGTTCCGGCGGGCCTGCTCCTTGCCTGGGTCGTGCTTGTCGCCACCGTCGTCGCCTACTTCTCCGGTGTGTTGTCGGTCCGGCGCCTGTCGCCGCAAGTCGCCGGGGTCGTCGCCTGTCTGGAGGCGGTCGTCGCGACCGTACTGGCCTGGGTGATCCTCGGTGAGCACCTCGCTGCACCTCAGGTCGTCGGAGGGGCGGCCGTCCTGGCCGGGGCGTTCATCGCGCAGACCTCGACGCCGAAGGCTGCCTCCGGCGCTCCGGTGGCCGGTTCCGCGCCGGACCACGGCCCGTCCGGCGAGCGGGGCCCCGGGGCGGCAGTGGAACGAGGCATTGGGCCGTCCGGCGAGCCGGGTCCTGGGACGTCCGCTGAGCAGGGCGAAAGCGAGTTGCCCGAGACGAGCAGGGCGACGTAGGGTCCGCATCATGCATTCGACTGCGCTCGTTCTTCCGCCCCCCGCCGCCTGAGGCGGGCGGCCACTCCACGGAGGTTGTTCGACCCGGGCCTTGCCCGGGTCTGTCGCTGCTGCCCGCAGACGGAGCGTTCGCGACCCATCCTTCTTCCGCGGAGAACTCTCACGTGTCGAATGTGTCCTCTTCTGCTGCCGGTCTGCCCGTCGGGCGCGGCCTGTGCTATCTGATCGTCGCTGGTGTCGCCTGGGGGACTGCGGGCGCGGCGGCGGCCATGCTCTACCGGTTCAGCGACCTCGGCCCTGTCGCTCTGTCGTTCTGGCGCTATGTCGGCGGACTCGCCCTGCTGCTGTCCGCGCATACCGTGCGTGCCGGCGTACGGCTCAGGGGCCGCGCGCATGCCGTGCGTGCCGGCGTACGGCTCAGGGGCCGCGCGCATGCCGTGCGTGACGGCGTACTCAGGGGCCGCGCAGCCGTCGCCCCCGTACCCGTCGTGCCTGTCGTCGTCGCTGAGTCCCGGCGCCGGTGGGTCCTGCGCGTCGTCGGTACGGGCCTCGGCCTGACGGTCTTCCAGACCGCCTACTTCGCCGCGGTGCAGGCGACCGGGCTGGCGGTGGCCACCGTTGTCACGCTCGGCGCAGGGCCCGTCCTGATCGCCCTGTGCGCCCGGCTCGTCATGGCCGAACGCCTCGGCGGCGGAGGCGTCCTGGCCGTCTCGGGAGCGCTCGGCGGGCTCGCCGTGCTCGTGCTCGGCAGCGGGGGCGGTGTCGTGAAACCGCTCGGCGTCGTCCTTGCTCTGGTGTCGGCGGCGGGCTATGCCGCGATCACGCTGCTCACCCGCTGGCTCGGACGCACCGGTACGGGCCCCGACCCGCGCTCGACCACGGCCTGGGCGTTCGCCGTGGGCGCCGTGTGCCTGTTGCCGTTCGGCCTGGCGGAGGGACTGCTGCCGCACACGGCTGACCCGGTGCGGGTCCTGGTGCTGGTGCTGTACGTGGCAGCGGTGCCGACGGCGCTCGCGTATGCGCTGTACTTCGCCGGGGCGGCCGTCGTCCGCGCCGCGACCGCTTCCGTGATCATGCTCATCGAGCCGGTGAGCGCCGCCGTGATCGCGGTTGCGCTGCTGGGGGAGCGGCTCACCACGGCAACCGTCCTCGGCACCTGTCTCCTGCTGGTTGCCGTGGCCGGGCTCGCGGTGGCGGAGGCGCGGCTTGCGGCCGCTGCCCGAAGGCCGGCGACGTCCTGAGCGGACAGGCACCGGTCCCGCACGGACGTGTGCCGGCGTGCTCGGTCGTGTACCGGCCCCTGAGCGGGCGTGCGCCGAATCTGCTCGGACGTGTGCCGGGCGTGCTCGGACTGTGCCAGGCCCCTGAGAGGACCAGTGCCGAACCCGCTCGGAGATGTGCGGGCCATGAGTGGACGTGTGCCGGGTCTTGAGCGGGCGCATGCCGTTCTCGGGTCGGCGAGTGCCCCGCGCCGTCCGTCAGCGCTCCGGTGGCGGTGTCGGACGGACGGGGCTCGGCGGTTGCGGGCGGCTTTCCGTCCCCCGCCACGCCGTCGCCTCAACCTGTCTGTCCTGAGGGCAGTTTGGGGACCACGGCTCGAAGGGAGAGGTCAGAGCGCCTTCAGGTAGTCCGGCAGCGCGACGGCCGGGTCGAGGTCGTCGGCCGGGACCGGTGCCCCGTAGCCGCGCGTGAGCGGTACGACCCCGCTCCAGTGGGGAAGGGCGAGATCCTCGGGGTCGTCGCCCGGCCCACCCGTCCGCACCTTCGCCGAGACCTCCTCCAGGTCCAGCCGGATGACGGCCGTGGCGGCGAGCTCCTTGGCGTTCGCCGGGCGGGAGTCCGCCGCGCGGCCTGGTACGACGTGGTCGACGATCGCCTCCAGAGCCTCGGACCGCTCGGCGGCGTCGGTGACCGTCCGGGCGGTCCCGTGCACCACCACGGAGCGGTAGTTGACGGAGTGGTGGAAGGCGGACCGTGCGAGCACCAGGCCGTCGACATGCGTCACGGTCAGGCACACGGGCAGTCCCGGGTCGGCCCCGCCGCTCATCCGCAGCGGACGGGAGCCCGTGGACCCGTGCACGTAGAGGCGCTCGCCCATGCGGGCGTAGAGCGTGGGCAGGACGACGGGCGCGCCGTCGCGGACGAAGCCGAGATGGCAGACGAAGCCCTCGTCGAGTATCGCGTGGACGCGTTCGCGGTCGTAGGCCGCGCGGTGGGGGGCGCGGGTCGGGACGGTGCGGCTGGTGGACTCGTACGCCGTCGGGGCCGCTTCCGCAGCGGCGGGGGTGTCCGGCATTTGCAAGCTCCATTGCACTAATGCATACTGTTGTTTGTGCTAGGAGAGTATCGGATCTCGGGCCGGCGTGCAGCAGACATCGCGGCCAGCGTCGAACAGGCCGTCGGCGCAGGGGAGTTGAGCCCGAGTCAGCTTCTTCCGCCGTTGCGGGAGCTGGCCCGGCAGCTCGAGGTGAATCCGAATACGGTGGCAGCCGCGTACCGCACACTCCGGGACCGCGGAGTGATCGAGACGGCCGGCCGCCGCGGAAGCCGGGTGCGGTCGCGCCCCGCCAGCACGCCGCGGGAGGCGATCGGTGTCGCAGCCCCGCCCGGCGTCGTCGATGTGTCGATGGGCAACCCCGACGTCGCCCTCCTGCCCCCGCTCGGCGATGCGCTCGCCGCGGCGGCCGCCCGTCACGCCGGCCGTCCGACGCTGTACGGCGATGTGCCCGTTGTCGCGGAGCTGGAGGAGGCGGCCCGTGCCGCCTTTGCGTCGGACGGCGTGCCGGACGGCCCGGTCGCGGTCGCCTCCGGGGCGCTCGACGCCATTGAACGCGTGCTGGTCGCACACATCAGGCCCGGCGACGCGGTGGCGGTCGAGGACCCCGGCTGGGGCAGCGCACTGGACCTCATTCCGGCACTGGGGCTGCGCGCGGTCCCCGTGGCCGTGGATGACGACGGGCCGATGCCCCAGGACGTCGAGCGTGCTCTCCGTCAGGGCGCCCGCGCGCTCGTGATCACCTGCCGGGCGCAGAACCCGACCGGCGCCGCCGTCTCCGAACGGCGCGCGGCGGAGCTCCGTTCCGTTCTTCGGGAACGTCCGGAGACTTTGCTGATCGAGGACGACCACGGCCACGGCATCGTCGATCTCGCTCTCCATCCACTGGCCGGGCGGACGCGGCACTGGGTGTTCGTCCGCTCCACCGCCAAGGCCTACGGCCCCGATCTGCGCCTTGCCGTGCTCACCGGGGACGCCCTCACCATCGACCGCCTCCGCGGGCGTCAGCGCCTCGGCCCGGGGTGGGTCAGTCACCTCCTGCAGGACGCGGTCGTGCACCTGTGGCGCACAGGGGCCGTCGATCCACGGTCCGTTGCAGCCGCCTACGGGTCACGGCGGGACGCCCTGGTGCGCGCGCTGCGCGAGCGGGGGATCGCCGCGCACGGGCGCAGTGGGATGAACGTCTGGGTGCCTGTTCCCGACGAGACGGGAGCCGTCGCCCGGCTGCTGCAGGCGGGCTGGGCCGTCGCCCCCGGGGCGCGCTTCCGTATGTCCTCGCCGCCGGGGGTGCGGGTGACCGTTTCGCCCTTGCCGGCCGACGACATCGAGGCCGTCGCGGATGCGTTGGCTTGCGCGAACGCGTCTGCGCCCGCGGGGCGCTACGGCTGAGGACCGGCAGTCAATCCCCGTCGGGGGCGGGGCGGCTCGCGGCCCTGCCGGTCACCGGTCCGCGTGGTCGCCTGTCCTGCCGGTCACGTCCGCCTGGTCACCTGTCCTGCCGGTCACCGGTCCGCGCGGTCGCGTGTCCTGCCGGTCACGTCCGCGTGGTCACCCGTCCTGCCTGTTATCGGTCCGCGTGGTCGCCTGTCCTGCCGGTCACGTCCGCTTGGTCACCTGTCCTGCCGGTCACCGGTCCGCCTGGACGCCCGCCATGCCGGTCCGGTGACCGGCAGGACTGCGAGCCGGACCGCCCTTCGCCATGATCGCTCCGCGCCCCGCGAACCGCCGTCTGCCCTGCGTCAACGCCGCGCCGACGAGCACGACCAGCGCGCCCACCGGTGTGTTCCAGGTGATCGCTTCTCCCAGCACCAGCACACCCGCGGCGGTCGCGACGACCGGGATGAAGTACGTCACCATGCTGGCGGTCGTCGGTCCTACCTCGGCCACCAGGCCGTACTGCAGGAGGAAGGCGAAGCCCGTCCCGAACGCCCCCAGGGCGAGGACCGACAGCAGCGGCAGTACGGGAAAGGCGCTGGGGAAGGTGGTGAACAGCGGGGTGACGAGGGCCAGTTGAGCGGTACCGAGCAGCAACTGGGAGCCGGACATGGCCAGGTGGGAATTCCCCGTACCGGCCAGCGTGCGCCGGACGTAGACCCAGCCGACCGCGTAGCTCAGCGAGGCGACCAGTGCCATGACCGTCCCCGCCGGGTCCTGCCCCGAGAAGCCCTGCCAGGCACCCAGGACGGTCAGCACCCCGGCGAAGCCGATGCCCAGGCCCACGACGCGGCGCCGGGTCGGCCGGTCCTCGGACAGTGCGACGATCGACAGCACCATGCCCCATAGCGGTGTGGTGGCGTTGCAGATGCCCGCGAGAGTGGACGGGATGGTCAGCTCCGCATACGCGAAAAGGCTGAAGGGGAGCCCGTTGAGGAAGAACGCCGCCACGGCCAGGTGCCCCCAGGTGCGGGCGCCGCGCGGCATGCGCTCCCGCCGGACGGCAAGGACGGCGATGAGCACCGCCGTACCGAAGACCATCCGCCCGAGCGTGACCTGCAGCGGTACGTACGCCTGGGTGCCGACCTTGATCAAGAGGAAGCTGAAGCCCCAGATCAGGGAGAGCACGGCGAACCGGATGCGCCAGTCAACGGCCGGGCGTCGCACGGGCGGTACGGAGGGCGAACCCGTCTCCGGTCCGGACCGGCCCATGGGCTTCGGAGGAGAAGCGGGAGGAAGGCCCCCGGCTCCTGGAGCTGCGGTTCCGGCCGCGACGGAAGCGGGCGCCGACGAGGCGGTGTGCGAGGCGGACGACGAAGCGGACTGCGGGGTGGATTCGGGGATTCGGGAGGTCGCGGCGGAGCTCATGCCCTCCACACTCACGCGGACGACTTGGTAGGACAAGCGAGTTTTCGTAGATGCATCGCTTAGTATTGCTTACATGTTGAACCTCGACCGCCTCAGGACCCTGGATGCCGTCGCCCGCCACGGTTCCGTGAGCGGTGCCGCAGAAGGGCTCCACGTCACCACCTCGGCAGTGTCCCAGCAGCTCGCGAAGCTGGAGCGCGAGGCGGGGCAGCAGCTGCTCGCCAAGAACGGCCGCGGCATCCGGCTCACCGACGCCGGCCGGCTGCTCGCGGAGCATGCGGCGCGGATCCTCTCCCAGGTCGAGCTGGCGCACTCGGATCTGGAGGCGCACCGCGGGCAGGCGGTCGGCGAATTGCTCCTGGGTGCGTTTCCCACTTCCGTACGCGGTCTCTTCCCCGGCACCATGGCCGTACTGCGCGCCGTCCACCCGCAGTTGAAGGTCCGGCTGCAGGAGCTCGAACCCGATGTGTCGGTTCCGCTCCTGGTGCGCGGGGACATCGATCTTGCCGTGGTCCTGGACTGGTACAACAAGCCGCTCTCCCTCCCCGACGGACTCGCCAAGGCGCCCCTGCTGGACGATCCCGCCGATGTCGCGATGCCCGCGGACCATCCGCTCGCGGGCCGGAGAGAGGTGGACCTCGAGGAATTCGCGGACGACGAGTGGATCTCCTGGCCCAAGGGCGAGTTCTGCCACGACTGGCTGATGTTCACGCTGCGCAGCAAGGGCGTCGAGCCGCGCATCACGCATACGGCCGAGGAGCACCACACCCAACTCACCCTGGTCGGCGCCGGGTTCGGCGTCGCCGTCGCACCGCGGCTCGGGCGCGGACCGGTTCCCGCCAACGTACGGGTGGTGCCCGTGCGTTCCACGATGCGGCGGCACATCTACGCGGTGTGGCGGGTGGACGCTGACCGCCGGCCCTCGATTCGCGCCGCGGTGGACGCACTGCGCAAGGCGGCGCTGGACGTGGATACCTGAGCGCAAGTGCCGTTGAGACCTGAGCGCAAGAGTCGTTGAGACCTGAGCGCACAAAAAGGAAAAGGCAAGGAGTTCCTACTCCTTGCCACTCTCAATGTATAGCGCACGGGGGGCCTTGCGGCAAGCCCCGGGTCGTGCCGCAGAATCGTCGGCCGAGGCCAGAAGCTGTGCAAATTCGCGTTTCGTGTAGTGCGTGTGCTGTTGTCGATGTATGTCGGGTGAGACGTGACGCCAATGGTGGATTCGCGCTACCGGTGGCCCTGAGTGCGGTTGCCGATACCCGGCGTGGACGCGCGGGAGTGCGCGCCGCCGCGCGGGGAGTCGAATGGCTGCGCGGAGTTGCTGGCCGATATGAACCATTGTCCAATGGGGGGCTCATGATTGACGTGATCGTTGCCGGCGGCGGACCGACCGGCATGATGCTGGCCAGTGAATTGCGACTGCACGGCGTGCACGTGCTCGTGCTGGAGAAGGAGCTGGAGCCGGCCAAAACGGTCCGTTCGCTCGGCCTGCACGTGCGCAGCATCGAGGTGATGGACCAGCGTGGCCTGCTTGAGCGGTTCCTCGCGCACGGCAAGCAGTACGCGCTCGGCGGCTACTTCGCCGGCATCGACAAGCCGTGGCCGGAGCGGATGGACACCGCACACGCGTACATCCTCGGCATCCCGCAGCCCACCACCGATCGCCTGCTGTCCGAGCGTGCCGCCGAGCTCGGCGCGGAGCTCCGGCGCGGCTGCGAACTGGTCGGGCTGAGCCAGGACGACGACGGGGTCACCGCCGAACTGGCCGACGGCACGCGGCTGCGCTCCCGCTATCTCGTCGGCTGCGACGGCGGCCGCAGCACGGTGCGCAAGCTGCTCGCTGTCGGCTTCCCCGGCGAACCCGCCAGGAACGAGTGGCTGCTGGGCGAGATGGAGGTGGCCGAGGAGCCGGAGACGCTGGCCGCCGTGGTGGCCGAGGTCCGCAAGACCCATCACAGGTTCGGCGCCGGGCCCGTCGGAGACGGGGTGTACCGCGTGGTCGTGCCCGCGGCGGGGGTGGCCGAGGATCGCACGGTCCCCCCGACCCTCGACGAGGTCAGACAGCGCCTGCGGGTTTTCGCCGGCACCGACTTCGGCGTGCACTCACCGCGCTGGCTGTCCCGGTTCGGCGACGCCACCCGGCTGGCCGAGAGGTACCGGACCGGTCGTGTGCTGCTGGCGGGCGACGCGGCGCACGTCCACCCGCCGCTGGGCGGGCAGGGACTCAACCTTGGTGTCCAGGACGCGTTCAACCTGGGCTGGAAACTGGCCGCCGAGGTCTGCGGCTGGGCACCGGAGGGGCTGCTGGACAGCTACCACACCGAACGACACCCGGTGGCCGCCGGCGTGCTGGACAACATCCGTGCGCAGTCCGAACTGCTCTCCCTCGAGCCGGGGCCCCAGGCCGTACGCCGGCTGATGGCCGAGCTGATGGACTTCGAGGAGGTCAACCGGTACCTGATCGAGAAGATCACCGCGATCGGGGTCCGCTACGACTTCGGTGAGGGACATGAACTGCTCGGCAGGCGGCTGCGGGACGTGGCGCTGAAGCGCGGTCGCCTCTACGCGTTGATGCACGGCGGCCGCGGGCTACTCCTCGACCAGACCGGCCGTCTTTCGGTGGCGGGCTGGGCGGATCGGGTGGACCACGTCGTCGACGTCAGCGAGGAGCTGGACGTGCCCGCTGCGCTTCTGCGGCCGGATGGTTACGTGGCCTGGGTCGGCGGCGACCAGCAGGAACTGCTCGGCCGGATGTCCAGGTGGTTCGGCAAGCCCGACAGCTGAACGCGAAGACAAGGGCAAAAAGGGCGGGCTGTTGTGACGGGAGGGGTGACATCCGGCGACATCCCCGGCGACGATCCCCGCCGAGCCGCACGAGTTCGTCAGGGGCGGCTGCCGCCGGGAGACGGCGCCGGTCATCGAGGACGACCCGTGCACCTGACGCACCGCGGTGGTGCTGCACGGCGCCGTCTCCGTCAGGAGTTCCGTTCCTCCGGTGAGGCCATCTTGCGGAAGTCCCAGGAGGCCACGGCGTCCGGGGTGAGCCGCAGCCAGGCGTGGCGGCCGTCGTGAGGCATCGTGTCGAGGCCGAAGTACTTCGCCGCGAACAACCGCTCCGGGTCCCGGAGTTCGGGGCATGCCTCGCCGGTACGCGGCGCCTCGCCCACGAGGACTGCGGGGCCCGACAGTTCGGCGCCCCGCAGCTTCCCGTAGTCGTGTCCGTCGTCGACCACCACTGCCGCGCGCGGTTGGCGGCGCAGATCGGCCCAACGGCGGCTGCGGGTGAGGGAGTACAGCCACAGCGACGTGCCGTCCCAGGCGAACCACAGCGGACTCACGTGCGGGCGCCCGTCCGGGGCCACCGTCGCGATCCGGCAGGTCCGCTGCTCCGTCAGGAAGGCGTCCAGCTCTTCGCCGGTCATCATGATCCGGCGTCCGCGCCGCTGCGTACCGGCTTCCCGCGGGGTGGCTTCCATCGGCCGTCCCTCTTTCAGGTTCTGATGGTGTGTCAGAAATAGCATGGGGCGCTCTTCCGAGTCGGCGCAAGTCCCGCTAACGTCCGGGCCTGACCGATGGATCGTGCGAGTGTGCGGATGGCCGAACCGGCGCCCTTGACCGGGCTCCGGCCGGCTGACCGTACGCCGGCACACCGACCGGACACCCGTACTGCGGACCCGGCACCCGCACGCCGAACGGACACCCGTACCGGAGCCCCGGCACCCGCACGCCGACCGGGCAGCGCAGCGGCTGATCGGGCTGCCGTACGGATGAAGGAGGCGCCGCCGTTGACGGTGCCGAACGAGTGGGGAGACACATGGGCTCGCGGGACCTGCCGGCCGGGGTGCTCGACCCGGCGACCACGGTGCTGCTCACCGTCGAGTGCCAGGAAGGCGTCGTCGGGCCGGTCAGCGCGCTCCCCGAACTCGCCGCGGAGGCACGGTCGTCCGGCGCCCTGGACAATGTCGCCCGGCTGGTCACCGCCGCCCGTGACGCCGGCGTCCAGGTGATGCACGCCGTGGCCGAGCGCCGTCCCGACGGACGCGGCGCGAACCGGAACGCGCGCCTGTTCCGCGCCGCCGAGCGGCTTCCCGTGCGGCAGCTCGCCGGTTCCGCGGCCGTACGCGTCGCCGCACCCGTCACGGTCGCGGAGGAGGATCTCGTCGTGCGGCGCCTGCACGGCCTGTCCCCGGTCGCCGGTACCGGCGTGGACGGCCTGCTGCGCAACCTCGGATGCCGCACTCTCGTCGTCACCGGGGTCTCCGCGAACGTCGCTGTCCCGGCGGCGGTCTTCGACGCGGTGAACCTCGGCTACACCGCCGTCGTACCGGCCGACGCCATCGCGGGCGTACCCCCCGAGTACACGCCCGCGATGGTGCGGCACACCCTCGCCCTGGTCGCAATGGTCACAGCGACGGACGAGGTACTGGCCCGCTGGAGCAGGCCGGACCGGTCCGCGTGAGGCGGACCGGCGGGATCCGGTCGGGCTCGGTGGTCACCCGAGCTTGATCGAATCCCCGTCCACGGTGACCTCCTTGCCCGGCAGCGGCTGTGTGGCCGGGCCCTTCTTCACGCTGCCGTCAGCGATGGCGAACTTGCTGCCGTGCAACGGGCAGTTGATGGTGCCGCCGGACACCTCGTTCAGCGCGCTGCCCTGGTGGGTGCAGATCGCCGCATAGGCCTTGAACTCGCCCTCCGTCGGCTGGGTGACCACCACCTTCTGGTCCGGGAACACCTTGCCGCCGCCGACGGGGATGTCGGCCGCCGCCGCGAGCGCGGCGCCCGCGCCGTCCCCGCCGGAGTCCGGTGCGGAGCTGTCCTCCTTCGGCTGCGATGCGTCACCGGAGTCGCCGCATGCGGCGAGCGCCGCGGCCAGACAGGTGGCCCCGGCCGCGGCGACCACGGCGCGTCGGCTCGCGTTCGGCCCGGTCCCCTCAGTTCCCGTCATGGTGCTTACGTCCCCTTCGCTGGCTGGGCGTCTTCCCTGACCGGCCCGCGCGGCCGGTTCGGTCCATCTGTACGGACCGGGGTGCTCAGGCGTTCAGATCGTCCGCGATACCGAGCGCCTCACGGAGGAAAACGATCTGGAGCAGGAGGAGATTCTCGGCCACATCCTCCGATGCCGCCAGATGCGTGACCCAGGAGGGCGGGGCGGACCCCGTGAGGGCGTCGCGCGGCCGCCGACGGCGCTGCCGAGAGAGGGAGGCGGCGCCGCCGAGTGCCGTGGGCTGTGCGCCACCCCTTGTCGTCGTCCGCGGTGCCGTGGGCGGGCATCAGCGGGCGCGGGAGCCGGTGGGCGTCCGAGGACGAGTGAGAGGCGTCCGCCCGCGGAAACGACTCACTAGCCTGGGGGGATGCTTCCCGAAGTCACCGCCACCCGCTACGTCACGCCCCTGCGGGAGGGCGGCTCGCTGCCGGGCATCGTCGAGGCCGACGATCTCGGCACGTACGTCATGAAGTTCACCGGCGCGGGCCAGGGCCGCAAGTCGCTGGTCGCCGAGGTCGTCTGCGGACAGCTCGGCCGCGCGCTGGGCCTGCGGGTCCCCGACCTCGTACGGATCCGGCTCGACCCGATCATCGGCCTCGCCGAGCCCGACGAGGAGGTGCAGGACCTGCTCAAGGCCAGCGGGGGCCTCAACCTGGGCATGGACTACCTCCCCGGCTCGCTGGGCTTCGACCCCCTCGCCTTCGAGCTCGGGCCCGAAGAGGCGGGGCGGGTGGTGTGGTTCGACGCCCTGATCAACAACGTCGACCGGTCATGGCGCAACCCCAACCTGCTCGTCTGGCACGAGGGGCTCTGGCTCATCGACCATGGGGCCACCATGATCTGGCACCACAACTGGCCCACCGCGGCCTCCTCGGTCGCCAAGCCGTACGACGCCTCCGACCACGTCCTGGCCCCTTTCGCGCCCGATGTGGCCGGGGCGGCCGCCGCACTCGTGCCGCTGGTCACGGAGGAGTTGCTGGCTTCCGTCGTGGCCGACGTCCCCGACGAGTGGCTCACCGACGAGCCCGGGTTCGCCGACCCCGACGCGGTGCGCAGTGCGTACGCGGAGGCGCTGGCCGCGCGGGCCGCGACGGTGCACACCCGGATCACGCTCGGCGCGCCCCGGGAGAAGCACCGGTCGCGGGCGCCGGAGTGGCTGCGCGTTTGGGTCGACGGAAAGGCCGCGACGTGACCGGGCCCCAGGGCGGACGCGATGTCTTCGAGTACGCGGTGCTGCGCGTCGTGCCGCGCGTCGAGCGCGGGGAGCTGATCAATGCGGGCGTGGTCGTCTACTGTCGCGCGCGGTCGTTCGTGACCGCTCGTACGCACCTCGACGAGGAGCGGCTGCGGGCGCTGGACCCGACGGCGGACGTGGCCGGCGTACGCGCCGCGCTGCGCGCCGTGGAGGGCGTGTGCCACGGCGGGGACGAGGCGGGCGCGGCGGGCGCGGACGACGCGGGGAGGCGGTTCCGCTGGCTGATCGCGCCGCGCAGTACGGTCGTCCAGCCAGGCCCGGTGCACTCTGGGCTGACGACGGATCCGGAGGCGGAGGTCGAGCGGCTGCTGGACCTGCTGGTGCGCTGAGCGGAAGGCCGTACCCGCCGTTTGAGTACGGCCGTCCGCTCAGCTGCGACCGTCCGCTCAGCTGCGGCCTCCGCTCAGCGCTGTGCGGGACGGGCCGTATGTCACCGGCCGCATGTGACATGCGACTGACATGGGGCATCGGTGTGGGCAGGGCCCGTTGACACAGGGTGCCGCGGCTTCTAGCGTTTCGTCCACCGACCTACTAAGCGGTTGCTCACTTCATTCGAGTCGAGGAGATTCCCGCATGTCCACCACCGAGCAGCGCGTTGCGATTGTGACGGGCGCAGCCCGAGGCATCGGCGCGGCGACCGCCGTGCGCCTGGCCGAGGAAGGCCGCGCCGTCGCCGTACTCGATCTCGACGAGGCGGCCTGCAAGGACACCGTGGAGAAGATCACGGCGGCCGGTGGCAGGGCCATCGCCGTCGGTTGCGACGTCTCCGACGCCGAACAGGTCGAGGCCGCGGTCGCGCGCGTGGCCTCCGAGCTCGGCGCGCCCACGGTCCTGGTCAACAACGCGGGCGTGCTGCGCGACAACCTCCTGTTCAAGATGAGCGAGGCGGACTGGGACACGGTCATGGGAGTGCATCTCAAGGGCGCGTTCCTGATGACGCGCGCCTGTCAGAAGCACATGGTGGACGCCGGGTTCGGCCGGGTCGTCAACCTCTCCAGCAGCTCGGCGCTGGGCAACCGCGGCCAGGTCAACTACTCGGCCGCGAAGGCCGGTCTGCAGGGCTTCACCAAGACGCTCGCCAAGGAGCTGGGCAAGTTCGGGATCACCGCCAACGCCGTCGCCCCCGGCTTCATCGCCACCGACATGACCGCTGCCACGGCGGAGCGCGTCGGCATGGGCTTCGAGGACTTCCAGGCCGCGGCCGCCACACAGATCCCGGTCCAGCGCGTCGGGCGCCCCGAGGACGTCGCCAACGCCATCGCGTTCTTCGCGGGCGACGCGGCGGGCTTTGTCTCCGGCCAGGTCATGTACGTGGCCGGCGGCCCGCTCAACTGAACGGAACGGACACGGACATGACGGAGAAAGTCCCGGCCAGCGGCAAGGTCGCGCTCGTCACGGGCGCCAGCCGCGGCATCGGATACGGCATCGCCGAGGCGCTGGTCGGCCGCGGCGACCGCGTGGCCATCACCGGCCGCAACGAGGACACGCTCAAGGAGGCGGTGGAGCAGCTCGGCGCCGACCGGGTGATCGGGATCGCCGGAAGGGCCCACGACGAGACCCACCAGGCCGCGGCCGTCGAGCAGACGATGGACGCATTCGGACGCGTCGACTACCTCGTCAACAACGCCGGAACCAACCCGGTCTTCGGACCGATCGCCGACCTTGACCTCGCGGTGGTCCGCAAGGTCTTCGAGACCAACGTCATCTCGGCCCTCGGCTTCGCCCAGCAGACGTGGAAGGCGTGGCAGAGGGACAACGGCGGCGCGATCGTCAACATCGCGTCCATCGCCGGGCTTTCCGCATCGCCGTTCGTCGGCGCCTACGGCATGAGCAAGGCCGCGATGATCAACCTCACCCTCCAGCTCGCCCAGGAGCTGGCTCCGTCCGTACGGGTCAACGCCATCGCCCCGGCGGTGGTGAAGACCAAGTTCGCACAGGCGCTGTACGAGGGGCGCGAGGCGGAGGCGGCAGCCTCCTACCCGCTGCAGCGGCTCGGCGCGCCCAAGGACGTGGGAGGAGCGGCCGAGTTCCTCCTCTCGGACCGCGCGGCCTGGATCACCGGCCAGACCCTCCAGGTCGACGGTGGGATCTTCCTCAACGCCGGCGTCGGCTGAGGGAGAGCCGGTCCGTGACGGGGGCGGACCGGCGCACCGGGAACGGGGTCGACGGCGCCGGAATTCCGGTGCGGGTGGAACCCGTTCGGCGGTGGACGGCCGGTGTGGCCGTCCACCGCGTCCGTGCGAGTGGACTGTCAGTGGACGCCGGTAGGTTCTGCCGTGCAGAACACACCGCACACCGGAGGTTGTTGACGTGACCGACATGCTGCCCGAGTCCTGGCGCGGCGTCCTCGGCGAGGAGCTGGAGAAGCCCTATTTCAGGGAGCTCATCGAGTTCGTCGAGAAGGAGCGGGCCAATGGTCCGGTGTACCCACCGCGGGCCGAGGTGTTCGCGGCGCTGGAGGCGACCCCGTTCGATCGCGTGAAGGTGCTGATCCTCGGACAGGACCCGTACCACGGGGAGGGCCAGGGCCACGGCCTCTGCTTCTCCGTCCGGCCGGGCGTGCGGACCCCGCCCTCCCTCCGGAACATCTACAAGGAACTGCTCGGCGACCTGGGGCACCCCGTGCCCGACAACGGCTGTCTGATGCCGTGGGCGGAGCAGGGGGTGCTGCTGCTCAACGCCGTGCTCACCGTCCGCGGGGGAGAGGCCAACTCGCACAAGGGCAAGGGCTGGGAGACGTTCACGGACGCGGTCATCCGGGCGGTGGACTCCCGGCCCGACCCCGCCGTCTTCGTCCTCTGGGGAAACTACGCGAAGAAGAAGCTCCCGCTCATCGACACCGCACGCCATGCGGTGGTCGAGGGCGCCCACCCGTCGCCGCTCTCCGCCAGGAAGTTCCTCGGCAGCCGCCCGTTCAGCCGGATCGACGCGGCCATCGCGGCACAGGGTCATGCGCCGGTCGACTGGCGGATTCCCGACCTGGGCTAGCGTCCGCCTCCGGCAGGGAAGGGTCACCTCGCAGCGACGAGCGCGGGAGGTCACGTGGCGGAGGAGCAGCGGGGAGAGGCGTCGCCGGACGCCTTGATGACGAGAATCGGGCAGGTCGTCATGCTCCACACGGGCGGCGACCGGGACGAGGCCCGCAACCGATTCGCCGCACTCTGGGAGGAGATCGGCGAGGACGGAGACCCGCTCCACCGCTGCACGCTCGCGCACTACATGGCCGACACCCAGGACGACCCGGCCGACGAGCTGGCCTGGGACGTCCTGGCCCTGCGCGCGGCCGACAGCCTCACCGAAGCGCTGACCGACAACCGCCCCACGGGGCACGGCGCCGCGGGGCAGCGCCGGACCCTCGCGCTGCGTGCCCTCTACCCCTCGCTCCACCTCAACCTGGCCGCGGACTATGTGAAGCTGGGCCGTCACGCGGCGGCGCGGCGTGAGCTGGACCGGGCGCGGGAGCGAGCCGGGGTGCTCGGTGACGACGAGTACGGCGATGGCGTCCGTGCCGCCATTGCCCGCCTCGAGCTGCGGCTGGAGGGCCCGGCGGCCTGACTGACGTCACATCTGACACCGCGTCCGACGGGGGAGCTGCCGTCGCGTCCGTCGGTGCGCGCTGCCGAGCAGGCCCCCGTCCATCCCGTGCCCCCGACACCCAATGCACCGTCCACCCCGTGCCCCTGCTCACCCCGTGCCCCTGCTCACCCCGTGCCCCGGCCGGCCGTCAGGGGGGCCGGGCGCCTCCAGGCCCCTGCCACCCGGTCCGTGCCCCGCTCGGGGGGGCCATCAGGGGCCGTAGACATCGCGGCAGATGCGGGACTGCGTGCTGCCCGGAGCCCACTCCCCGTAGGTCTCGCCGAGGTCGCATACGCCGGGGGTCACCACCGGCCTCGGGCCGGGCACCGTTACCCGGGACGGCTGCGGCGTGGGCCATACGGACGTGCCCGACCGCGACACCGTCCGTCCGCGCGGCGCGCGTGCCGACGGGGCGGCGGGGTGGGCAGAGGTGCGGGCGGCCGCGGCCCGCGGATGGGACGCGGGCGAGGAGCGGGCCCGGCCGGAGGGCGTGGTCTCCGGCCCTTCGTGCGCGGACGGTTCCGCGATCTGCGACCGGGCCGTTCCGGGCGCCGGACGTGGCGTCGACGACGGCTCCGACGCGGGCGGCGGGGCGGAGACGCTGACGCAGCCCGCGAAGGCCGGGCTTGCGAGAAGCAGCGCTGCTGAGACGAGTCGGTGCACCCGCGCAACTCTGCTGGTGCGGTGGACGGCGGGGCGTCCGTTCGACGGAAAGGCACCCCGCACGGGTGACCGTGGGGGCCCGCTCACACGCCCGTGGAGCCGTCGACGCGTTCCCTGACGAGATCGGCGTGCCCGTTGTGGCGTGCGTACTCCTCGATCATGTGCGTGTAGATCCAGCGGAGGTTGATGCTGGAGCCGTCGCGGTGTTTGGAGGCGGCGAAGTCCTCCAGGGAACGGCCGGCGGCGGTCACCCGGGCGCGCTCGATCTCGCCCTGCCACGCGGCGCAGGCGTCCTTCCAGGTGTCCTCCTCGGAGAGACGGAACTCCCCGTCGGGGTCCTCGTCCGTGTAGTAGAGGGGCGGCGCGTCCTCCCCGGCGAGACAGCGGCGGAACCAGTGCCGCTCGACCTCCGCCATGTGCCGTACGAGTCCCATCAGGGACAGCGAGGACGGCGGTACGGTCGCCTCGCGGAGCCGAGTGTCGTCGAGGCCCGTGCATTTGGCGGCCATCGTGGCGCGGTGGGACTCCAGCCAGCCCTCCAGCATGGCGCGTTCGCCGGCGGTGGTGTTAGGCGCCGCCCGCCGGCAGCATGCCGCGCAGCAGCTCTCCGACGCTCTTCCGCAACTCTTCCCGCGTCGGCGTCCGCGCGTGATGGGCGCCCGCGGCGCACGAGAACATCACACCCTCCGCCCAGGCGAACAAGGACAGGGCGTGGCGCTCCGGCTCCCGGGACCCCATCCGTGCTGTCAGGGCCACCAGGATCTCCCGGAACTCCTGTCCAGCCGCGTCGTAGATCTCCCTCAACTCCCTGCGCCGGGTTGCCTCGAGAGCCAGCTCGTACCGCGCGATCAGCAGATGCCGGGAGTCCGTCAGGTATCGGTGAATGATCAGCGCGAGCGCTTCCGGCATCACGTCGGGACCGCCGGAGGTCACCTGTACGGCCTCGAGCCGGAACGTCTGCACGTCCCGTACGGCCAGCCGCCTGACCGTCGCCTCCAGCAGGGCGGCGCGCGTTCTGGCGTGGTTCGACGTGGACCCCGGGGGCAGCCTCGCGGCCTCGTCGACGGCCCGGTGGGTGAGGCCCCGCAGGCCGCGCTCCGCGAGGAGGTCGATCGCGGTGTCCGCGATGAGGGCGAGGCGGTCGGGGAAGCGGATGGCGCCGGAGGTCATGGGGCCAACCTATCGCGCTCTACTACACATGTAGTAGCGTTCAACTACAGGTGTAGTGAGCTGCGACCTCCGGAGGAACCATGAACGCGCCCCGCGCCGTCGTCGTAGGAGCCGGGATCGGCGGGCTCGCCGCCGCGGCGGCCCTACACCGTCACGGGTGGTCCGTCACCGTCCTGGAGCGTTCCCCTGTGCTGGGGGAGGTCGGAGCGGGAATCGGCCTCGCCCCCAACGCACTTCGGGCCCTCGACACGCTCGGCGTCGGCGACGACGTCCGCGCCCTTTCGATGTGGCAGCACGAGGGCGGGATGCGCCACCCCGACGGGCGCTGGCTCTCGCGCACCACCAGCGATGCCTTCGCGCGGCGTTTCGGCGGCCCCATGGTCCTGGTGCACCGCCCGACCCTCATCGATCTGCTCGCTTCCCGGCTGAACGCCGGAGCCGTGCGCACAGCGGCCCCGGCCGCACTCGCCGACGCCGGCGGCCCCCGCCGCCCCGCCCGCGTCACGGCAGGCGACGGGGAGGAGATCGAGGCCGACCTCGTCGTCGGCGCGGACGGCATCCACTCGACCGTACGGCGCACGCTCTTCCCCACCCACCCCGGCCCCCGCTACAGCGGACTCACCGCCTGGCGCATCGTCGTCCCCGCGCTCGACGAGCCGTTCGCCCCGCACGAGACGTGGGGGCGCGGTGCACTCTGGGGCACCCAGCCCCTCCACGACGGCAGGATCTACGCCTACGCGGCCGCGGTCGTCCCGGAGGGCGGGAAGGCACCGGACGGCGAACGGGCGGAGCTGCTGCGCCGGTTCGGATCGTGGCACCAGCCCGTCCCGGCCGTGCTCGCCACCGCCGGAGCGGCCGGCAGCGGCCCCTTCCTACGCCACGACCTGTACGAGTCCTCCGTGCCGTTGCCGGCCTTCCACCGCGGACGGGTCGCCCTGCTGGGTGACGCCGCGCATGCGATGGCGCCCATGCTGGGCCAGGGCGGCTGCCAGGCCATCGAGGACGCGGTTGTCCTCGCCGCACACGTCGGCGGTCCCGAGCCCACGGGATCCGCCGACCGCCCAGCACACACAGCCGAACCCCACCCCGCACCGTCCCTCGCCCCCGACCCCGGTCCCGCCCTCGCCGCCTACTCCGCTGAGCGGCTGCCCCGCACCATGGACGTCGTTCACCGCTCCGCGCGGATCCGCCGTGCCGTGGCTCTCTCCTCCCGTCCCGCCGTCGCCCTGCGCTCCGCCCTCATCGGTGCCCTCAGCCGGTTCGGGCCCCACTTCGCGCTGCGCAGCTTCGAGGGAATCGCCGACTGGCGGCCGCCGTCGCACACGTATGCTGCCGGAACAGGGGAGGCGGAGCACCCGCGCATCACCCGGCAGTGAGGAGACGAACCGTGAAGGTCGGCTGCATCGGGCTCGGGGACATCGCCGAGAAGGCCTATCTACCGGTCCTCAGCACCCGGCCCGGGCTGGACCTGCACCTCCAGACCCGTAGCCGGGCGACCCTCGAACGCCTCGGCGCCGCCCACCGCATCCCCGAGGAGCGGCGCCACGCGGAGCTTGACTCGTTCATCGACGCCGGGCCGGACGCCGCTTTCGTGCACGCGGCCACCGAGGCGCACGCCGAGATCGTCTCCCGGCTCCTGGAGGCGGGCGTCCCGACGTACGTCGACAAGCCGCTCGCCTACGAGTACGCCGAGTCCGAGCGGCTGGTGCGGCTCGCCGGACAGCGCGGCGTCAGCCTCGCCGTGGGCTTCAACCGCCGCTACGCGCCCGGCTACGCCCAGTGCCTGGAGCACCCGCGCGACCTGATCCTCATGCAGAAGAATCGCGTCGGACTGGCCGAGGCCCCGCGCACGCTCGTGCTCGACGACTTCATCCACGTCGTCGACACGCTCCGCTTCCTGGCGCCTGGCACCGTCGAGCATGTCGACGTCCGAGCCCGGGTACGGGACGGGCTCCTGCACCACGTGGTGCTCCAGCTCTCGGGTCACGGGTTCACGGCCATCGGCACCATGAACCGGATGAGCGGCTCCACCGAGGAGATCCTCGAGGTCTCGGGACAGGACACCAAGCGCCAGGTGGTCAATCTCGCCGAAGTGATCGACCACAAGGGCCAGCCGACCGTCCGCCGCCGGGGCGACTGGGTGCCCGTCGCCCGGCAGCGCGGGATCGAGCAGGTCGTGCACGCCTTCCTGGACGCCGTACGGACCGGGAGGCTGCTCAGTGCCGAGGACGCCCTGCGGACCCATGAACTGTGCGAACGGGTGGTTCGGGAGGTCCTTGAACAGGCCGGCGCCTGACCGCGCGGGCTCCTTCCACGACGCCGTAGGCCGCCAGCGCCACCAGTGACGCGTAGAGGACCCAGTCGCCGGCCGTCACATACGGGCTGGTGCCCGTGGCCAGCGGCACCTCGTAGACCATGGTTGCGCTGCTGTCCGTGCCGAGACGTTCCCCGACGGCCTCGCCGTGCGGGCCGTACACCGCGCTGACGCCGGTCAGGGTCGCGTGCACCACCGGCCGCCAGCTCTCCGCCGCCCGCAGTGCCCCGAGAGACGCGTGCTGTTCGGGGGCCCAGCTCTGCTGGAAGGTGCTGGTGGCCGACTGGGCGACGAGCACGTCGGCGCCGTCCTGTACGAGGCGGCGGCTCATGTCGGGAAAGGCCGTCTCGAAGCAGACGAGCGGGCCGACACGCAGTCCGCCCGCGCCCGGGATCCGCATCACCACCGGTGCCGTGCCTCGTCTGCGGTCCTCGGCAGCCGCGTCGCCGACCGAGGTCGCCCAGCCCAGTACCGAACGGAACGGGATGTACTCGCCGAACGGCACCAGGCGCATCTTGTCGTAGCGCGCCCCCGTCGGCCCATCCGGGCCCACGAGCACCGAGCTCTTGAAAATGCCGGGCCGGTTCGAGCGCCGCGCATCGACATTCACCAGCAGTTCCGCGTTCACCTCGCGCGAGAGGGCGGCGAGCCGGTCCCGTAGGTCGGGTCGGCTGCCCAGATCCGCACTCACGCTGCTCTCGCCCCAGACGACCAGGTCCACGTCCTTCCCGGCCAGTTGCCGGGTCAGCTCCTCCTCGCGGTCGAACCGCCGCTCCCTGCCGTCCGGCCCGCCCTGGATGACACCGGGCTGGACCACGGCTATGCGCACGCTGCCCGTACGGTCCGGCTCCGGCGCCCACGCCCATGCCGCGCTTCCCGCCACCGCCACCGTCAGCCCCCCGGCCACCGCGGCCGTACGGGCGGCGGGCAGCGCAAGGAGTACCGCGATCGCCGTGTTGAGCAGCACGATCAGGAAGGTCACCAGCCAGACGCCGCCGAGCGAGGCCAGCCGCAGGGCGGGCGTGACCTGCCACTGGCTGGCGCCGAGCAGGCCCCACGGACCGCCCAGGGCCTCCCAGGACCTGATCATCTCCACCGCGACCCAGCCCGCGGGCACCAGCACCAGAGCGGAAGCCGTACGCCGCGGGCTCGGAGCGCCGCCCAGCAGCCGTCCGACCAGCACGCCCCACGGCGCCCAGAGCAGGCCCAGCAGCAGACCGATCACCAGGGTGAAGACGTGCAGATTGGGCATCAGCCAGTGATGCACCGCGATCATGAAACCGGTGCCGCCCAGCCATCCGTCGTACGCCGCGCGGCGCCAGGTCTTCGCGGTGCGGACGAGCAGCAGCCACGGCACCAGGGATGCGTACGCCAACCACCACAGGGAGGGTTCGGGGAAGGCCAGTGCGGGCAACGCGCCCGCGGCCACCGCCACCGCACCTCGCTGCCACGGTGAGGTGAGAACGCCGTGCCACCGGTCGACCGACACCCGCATGCCGTGCCTCCCTCTCGCCGCCCCCTGGGGCCTGGGCCCTTCCAACGGTAGTTGGAGGGGTGTTCGACCAGTGTCCGGGAGTGCGACGATCAGCGACAGACGGCATCGCCCGACCGGTGACGCACGGCCTAGCCGCGCGGCAGGACGGTCGACAGCACGCCGGGCAGCGGGGACCAGTCGCTGGTGACGATGGAGCCGTGCTCGGCGGCGAGGGCCGCGACACGGGCGCGGGCGTCCGCCTCCGGGGGGTTCACCGAGTCGATCTCCGGGGCCACCGCATGGGCCGAGGTCATGATGACCAGGTAGTGGCGCCGGTCGTACCAGGCGGTGTCGATGCCCGCATCCGTGACGTACGTCGATGCGTCGCCGTCGAAGACCACGAACCAGGGCCGGATCGAGGCGTCCGCGTAGCGGGTCCGCGGGTCACCGGGTGCGGCGCCGGTCACGGCGGGGAAGGCGGTCGCGGAGCCGAGGCCTCCGGAGGCGGACAGAGAGCGCAGATGCTCCGCGTACTCGCGGTCGGTCCAGTACGAGTCGAAGGGATTGCTCTGCTCGACCGTGCCCGGGATGAGTTCGAAGAGGAACTTGCCCGCCAGCGCGGACCGCTCGGGCCAGCCGCCCACCTGCACCGCCGTATCGAGGCTGGAGTGACCGCCCATGAGGTCGGCCGGGCCGAACACCGCGTCGCCCAGCTCGGATCGGACGAGGGCGTCGAATTCATCGGGACCGAGGCCGCCCTTGTTGTTGAAGCCGTCCTTCATCTCGACCTTGACCAGGATGGGGCGGTGGCCGGGGTTGGCATCGTGCCAGGCCCGCATATCGGAAAGACAGCCGCCCAGGCTCTGATTGCGTGCCTTGGTGCGCAGTTCGGCCGCGGAACCGGCGTTCTCGCAATTGTTGTCGTTGCCCACCGGGTTGCTGTGCGAGACCCGCCACTTCTTGCTCAGGGCGTTCGTCCAGACGTCGATTTCGAGCAGCCCCGCCCCGGAATCCAGGGCGTCGGCGAAGTACCGGAACGTGTCCTTCTCGTAGGCGTTGTGGACGCCGACCGATGTCGAGCCGGAGTACGAAAGGCTCCCGGAGTCCCCGGCCCCGGCCGGCGCTGCTCCGGCCGTCGCGGCTCCGGCGAGAAGTGCCCCGGCGGACAGCAGAGCCGCGGCCGAACCTGCAGAGCGAATCCTGCTCATGCGATGCCACCTTCGACATGGGGGGTGGTGAAAGTGGCAGCAGAGTAGAGGAGTTGGGCCGAAATGAGGCGGCCCAGGAGCGAATTCGAGGTGGACTGTCAGTCGACACCGGCGGGACGGCCCACCCGACGGCCCCAAATCCGCATAGGGATACGGATTTCAGCTGTTCTCGCGGGGGCGGGCTGTCATCGGTGCCCCGCTGGATCGTTCGTACACACCCGCCCGGCCGCCGGGTCCAAAGGACCGGGGCGTCGCCTTCGACTTGAGGTGCGGACCCGCCTCGGTCAGCTCGGTGCGGAAGAGATGCAGCGTTCGGAGGCCGAGCCGCCTCCGTGTACCGGGAGATCACCGCGGGCGTGCGCTGATGTGCGCGGGGGAGAGCCCGCGTACCCGGTTCCTTGCCGTTCGCGTGCGGTCCCGGCGACGATCTTGCGGTACGAGGACGCGTTGACAGCCCTCCCGGGGCGGGCGGACGATCGAGAAGGAGAATCCGATCGGAGGCGGGACTCATGACCGAGTACCGGATCGTTCCCCTCGATGCCCCCGCCCGGCCGCCCGGGCCCGCCGGTCTTCTGTCCCCTCGCGTCGGCCCCATGAACCCGCACGCGCACCTGGAGGACCCGCGATGACCACCCTGCAGCATTCGGACCACGTCAGCGTCCACCTCACCGACTGCTCACCGCGGGACGCGGACTCCGTCTTCGACGCCCTGCTCGCCGCCTTCCCCGCAGCCGTCGACCTGGAGACCGGAGCGCACTGCGAGCGGCATCCGCGGCTCGACAACCCGATGGTGTGGATCAAGACTTTCGACGTACGGACATCGGGTGCGGCGGAGCCCGAGGCCCTCGCCGGCGAGGTGACCGCCGACCTCTTCGGCTGCCACCGTCCCGTACGCCGGCTCGAAGAAGCCCTCGCCCGTTCCTTCCGCACCGAAGAGGAGGGGCACGTCGTACCCGGGGATCAGGAGGTCCAGGTCCGGCTGCGGCTGACGGGCCGGGTAGCCGTCCCTTCCTGAGACGGCAGTGGCCGGTCCCGCGGCGCGTTCGCCGCGGGACCGGCCGCGCGGTCACCCCGCCGTATGGGCGCACGCCCCCGCCGTGAAGGCGCGCCCTGAACGCGGACCCCGCCGTGAAGGCGCACCCTCCTGCGGCGCAGGCTCATCTCCGTGACAGGACGACATGCGTCCTGCCGTGATGTGTCAGCAGATACGCGGCAGTTGCTCGCCCAGCGGCAGGTCCACCACCCGCGTACCGCCCAGCCCCGTACGGGCCACCACCATCCCCGGATGCTCCTCCACGCACTCGCCGATCACCGCCGCGCCCGTGCCCTGGGGGTGGGCTCGCATCGCTTCGACGACCGCGTCCGCCCGGTCGCGGGGCACGAAGGCCACGAGCCTCCCCTCGTTGGCCACGTACAGCGGATCGAGACCGAGGAAGCCGCAGGCGTTGGTGACGGCGTCCGGTACGGGCAGGGTGCGCTCGGTGAGTACGACGCCGGTGCCGGAGGCCGCGGCGATCTCGTTGAGCGAGGTGGCCAGGCCCCCGCGCGTGGGGTCGCGCAGCACGTGCAGGTCAGGCGTGACCGCGAGCATCGCCTCGACGAGTCCTGCAAGCGGTGCCGTGTCGCTGGTGACCTCCACCCCGAACTCCAGCCCCTCCCGGACGCTCATGATGGCCACGCCGTGCAGCCCGATGGGCCCGCTGACGATGATCACGTCGCCCGGTACGGCGCGCTGCGGCCGGATGTCGACGCCCTCCGGGATCAGCCCGATGCCGGAGGTGTTGAGGAAGATGCCGTCGCCGTGCCCGGCGTCGACGACCTTGGTGTCGCCCGTGGCGACGGTGACCCCGGCGGCCAGCGCGGCGGCCCCCACCGCCTCGGCCACCCTGCCCACGGTGGACAGCTCGATGCCCTCCTCCAGGATGAAGGCGCAGGAGAGGTACGCGGGCCGGGCGCCGCTCATCGCCAGATCGTTCACCGTGCCGTTGACGGCCAGGTCGCCGATGCTGCCGCCGGGGAAGAACAGCGGCCGCACCACGTAGGAGTCGGTGGAGAACGCCAGCCGCGCCCCGCCGAGGGACAGAGCCGCCGAGTCGGAGAGACCCGCAAGGGTGGCATTGCCGTACGCGGGCGTGAACAGGTGCTCCACCAGCTCGGCGGAGAGCGCACCCCCGCCGCCGTGGCCCATGACAACCACCGGGTGGTCGCGCAGGGGGAGCGGGCACGACCACTCGGCGGGGTTGACCTGGGCGGGCACATCGGTCGCCCGGCCCGTCGTCGCAGCCGTCTCACCCAACGGGGCTCGCCTCCTTCGGCGACGCGGGCCCGTGCTCCAGGCGCCGGTACAAGTAGTAGGCGGCGCACGCCCCTTCGCTGGAGACCATGGTGGCGCCCAGCGGATTCCGGGGGGTGCAGACCGTGCCGAACGCCTCGCACTGGTTCGGCTTGAGCAGGCCCTGGAGCACCTCACCGCTGCGGCACGCAGCGGACTCGCAGGTGCGTACGCCGTCGACCTGGAAGCGGTGTTCGGCGTCGTACTCGCGGAACGCCGCGGACAGCCGCCAGCCGCTGTCCGGGATGGTGCCGATGCCGCGCCAGGACCGGTCCGTGACCTCGAAGACCTCCTCGAGCATGCGCAGGGCCGCCGGGTTGCCGTCATCGCGGACGGCGCGCCCGTAGGCGTTGTCCACCCGGTGCTCGCCGCGCTCGAGTTGGTGGACCGTACGGCGCACGCCTTCCAGGATGTCCAGCGGCTCGAATCCGGTGACGACGATGGGCACCTGGTGCCGTTCGGCCAGCTCCGGGTACTCGGCCGTGCCCATCACGCTGCACACATGGCCCGCGGCTAGGAACGCCTGTACACGGCAGGACGGGGACCGCATGATCGCCTCGATGGCGGGGGGCACGCGCACGTGCGAGACGAGGAGGCTGAAGTTGCGGATGCCGAGACGTCGCGCCTGATGCACCGTCATGGCGTTGGCGGGCGCGGTGGTCTCGAAGCCGATGCCGAAGAAGACCACCTCGCGGTCCGGGTTGCGCTGCGCGATGGTGAGAGCGTCCAGCGGTGAGTACACCACCCGTACGTCCCCGCCCGCGCCCTTGACACGGAACAGATCCCGGTCGGTGCCCGGCACCCGCAGCATGTCGCCGAAGGAACAGAAGATGACGTTCGGGCGCGAGGCGATCTCAAGCGCCTTGTCGATCATGTCCAGGGGGGTCACGCACACCGGGCAGCCCGGGCCGTGGATCAACTCGACCTTCTCGGGCAGCAGTTGGTCGATGCCGTGACGGATGATGGAGTGGGTCTGGCCGCCGCAGACTTCCATGAGCGCCCAGGGCTGGGTGACCGTGGCGTGGATGTCGTCCAGCAACCGCCGTGCCAGAGCCGGTTCGTTGAACTCGTCGATGTACTTCATCGGGTGCCCTCCTGTGCCGCCGCAGTCGCTGCCGTCGCCGCAGTCGCGGCGGCCGGTGCGGCCGCCGCCGTCGTCGGATCCGCAGAGCCCTGACCGGGGGTGTCCGGGCGCTCCGCCCCGGCCTCCTCCGCCGCGCGTCCCCATGCGTCGCCGAACTCCTCCTCCAGAAGGCCGAGTTGCTCGAACAGCTCCAGCGACTGCCGGGCCGACTCCTCGTCGAGCCGCTGGAGCGCGAAGCCCACGTGGACGATCACGTACTCGCCCACCTCGGCCTCCGGCACGTAGGCGAGGCACACCTCCTTCACCACGCCGCCGAAGTCGACCTGCGCCATGCGCGTGCCGTCACGATCCTCGGTGGCGACCACCTTGCCGGGCACTGCCAGGCACATGGTGTTCTCCCTTCGTCGTTGTCAGGGCATAGAGGGACAAGCGCGGCGCGTCGGTACGATGCCGCAGGCACGGGACGGGTGGGACTACGGGCTGCCGAGCCGGGCCGCCACCATGAGCTGACCGAGCGCCAGCCCGCCGTCGCCGCACGGGACTTCCAGGTGACGCAGGACGGTGAAGCCGGCTGCTTCCAGCCGTTCCGAACAGGCCTCGTCCAGCAGTGCGTTCGCGAACACACCGCCGGTCAGCGCCACCGTGCTCGCCCCCGTCTCCCGGCGCGCAAGGCGGGCCAGGGACGCCACCGCGTCCGCCACCGCCCGGTGGAAGCGTGCGGCGATCACCTCGGGTCCGGTGCCGGCGCGCAGGTCGTGGACGACCGACCGCAGCACCGGCTCCGCGTCCAGCAGTGCCGCGTTCTCCCCGCGGCGCAGGCCGAAGGCGTACGCGTCGCGGCAGTCGTGCCACGCGCGGGCCGCCGCCGCTTCCAGCTCGATGGCGGCCTGCGCCTCATAGACCGCCCGGTGGCACACGCCGGCGAGCGACGAGACGGCGTCGAAGAGCCGTCCCATGCTGGAGGTGGGCACACACGCCGTACCGCGTACGAGCTGACGAGCCAGCAGATGCCGTTCCTCGGGGGTGCACGCCGCCACGCACGGCAGGTTGTCGTCCCACGGGATCCTCGCGGCGCGCAGGCGGGAGAGCGCCATCCGGCACGGGTTGCCCACCCCGGCGTCGCCGCCCGGCAGCGGGACGTAGGCCAGGTGCGCGAACCTCCGGAAGCCCGCATAGTCGGCCAGCAGAACCTCGCCGCCCCAGATGGCGGTGTCGTCGCCGTAGCCGGTGCCGTCGAAGGCGAAGCCGAGGACCGGGCTGGTGCCGTCCAGACCGTGCTCCGCCATCGCCGAGGCGACATGGGCGTGGTGATGCTGCACCAGATGCAGCGGCCGTCCGTCCCGGTGGCGGCGGGCCCAGCGTACGGAGTGGTAGCCGGGGTGCCGGTCGGAGGCGAGGAGCGCCGGGATGACCCCGGTCAGGGTCTGCAACCGGTGTGCCGCGCCCTCGAACGCCCGAAGCCCGGCCAGGTCGCCCATGTCCCCGATGTGGGCGGAGAACCAGGCCCGGTCGTCCTCGGCGAGGCAGAGTGTGTTCTTCAGGTCTCCGCCGACGGCCATCACCGGAGGGACCGGGAAGGGAAGGGGGAGTGGCGCCGGGGCGTATCCGCGGGAACGGCGAAGCACGACCTCGCTGCCGTCCGGGCGCACGCGCACCACGGAGTCGTCGCAGGGCACCTCGATCGCCCGGTCGTGCCAGAGCCAGGCGTCGGCCAGCCCTTCGAGCCGGTCGAGGGCCTCCTCGTCACCGGTGACGATGGGCTCGCCCGATCGGTTGCCACTGGTCATCACCAGGGCGCGGGGGCCCGGTGCGTCACCGGACAGCCCGAACAGCAGGTGGTGGAGCGGGGTGTACGGCAGCATCACACCGACGTCGGGGCTGCCGGGGCACACCTCGGGGGCCAGCGGAACCCCGCTCTCGTCGGCGTGACGGCGCAGGAGGACGATCGGGCGCCGCCGCCCGGTGAGGATCGCGTGCTCGGCAGGGCCGACGCACGCCAGGCGCGCCGCGGTCCCGGCGTCGGCGGCCATCACCGCGAACGGCTTGGCACCCCGCGCTTTTCGCTCGCGCAGGGTGGCGACGGCGCGGGAGTCGGTGGCGTCGCAGGCGAGGTGATAGCCACCGATGCCCTTGACGGCCAGGATCGCTCCCTGGGACAGCATCATCCGCGCCTCGGTGAGCGCCGACTCGCCTTCGCGGAGAGGCAGTTCGGTGCCGGGGGCCCCGGTGAGGCGGAGCCGTGGGCCGCAGGAGAGGCAGGCGACGGGCTGGGCGTGGAAGCGGCGGTCGGCCGGATCGCCGTACTCCCGCGCGCAGTCCGGGCACATGGGAAAGGCCGCCATGGTCGTGGTCACCCGGTCGTACGGCAGCGCGGTCGCGATGGTCAGTCGCGGGCCGCAGTGGGTGCACGTGATGAAGGGGTGCCGGTACCTGCGGTCGCCCGGGTCGGCCAGCTCCCGCAGGCAGTCCTCGCACGTCGCGGTGTCGGGTGGCAACAGGGTCCGGCCCTCTCCGTGTTCGGAGGGCCGGATGGTGAAGCTCCGCCCCCCGCCTCCGGGAGCGTGCCCTCCACCCGGCGCGTACGGGCCCTCGGGCCGCATCGCCTCGTGCGTGACGGACGAGACGACGGCCAGCGGCGGCGCCTCGGTGCCGACGCGGAGACAGAACGCCTCCACCGACGCCGGGTCTCCCTCGACCTCGGCGACGACGCCTGCGGCGCTGTTGACCACATGGCCGGACAGGCCCAGACCGGTGGCCAGCGTGTGGACGAAGGGACGGAAACCGACTCCCTGGACCACACCTCGTACGGTGACACGTCTCCGGACGGCCGTGCAGGGGGAGCCCTGCGCCCGGCGGTCGTCAGCGAGCGTCGTCATGGCGCGCTCCTCGCCCCCCGGGCTCTAGCGGACCGGGACGCCGGTGGTGCGGGCGGTCTCCGCACCGGGACCGGGGTCCTCGTCCACGGGGCCATGGCTGTGGTCGTGCGCAGGGTCGTGGCCGTGACGGTGCGTGAGGCCGTCGGCGTGGTCGTGCACATGACCGCCGTCGGGACCGTGGTCGTGGCGATGCGCGCTCCGGTGCTGTGCGGCCAGGAGGGGCTGGTGCGGCAGGTCGCCGTGGCACACGGCCAGGACCCGGTCCAGGAGCAGGTCCACGCCCTCGCCCGTGCGGGAGGACGTACGGAGCACCTCCACACCCGGGTTGACGCGCTCGACGCTTGCCGCGAACTCTTTCTCGCCGAACCCGACGGCCTCCGCGATATCGGTCTTGCCGAGGACGACCAGATTCGCGAGCCCGAAAGCGGTCGGGTACTTGACCGGCTTGTCCTCGCCCTCGGTCACCGACATCATCGCCACCCGGAGCCGCTCGCCCAGGTCGTACGAGGCTGGGCACACCAGGTTGCCCACGTTCTCCACGAACAGCACCCGCGTCCCCTCCGGCAGCCAGCCCTCCAGATGCCCGCGCACCTGGTCGGCCTCCAGATGGCACAGCCCGCCGGTCAGCACCTGCTTCACCGGCGCACCCGAACGCGCCAGCCTGCGGGCGTCGTTCTCCGTGGCGAGATCGGCCGTGAGCGCCGCAACCGGGACAGCGCGTTGGGTCGCCCGGCGCAGTACGCACTCCAGCAGCGCCGTCTTGCCGCTGCCGGGGCTCGACAGCAGGTTGACCACCGTGACCCCGCGCTGTGCGAGGTCCTCGCGCAGCGCGGCCGCCAGCCCGTCGTTCTTCGCCAGCACCGCCTGTTGCAGGTCGACGACACGGCACATCATGCGCAGCACTCTCCCTCTCGCGCGGCGTGCCGCGCGGTCCCGGGCCCTGGGCACGAGCCGCCCTCGGGCAGCGTCACGTCCATCAGCTCCAGCTCGCGTCCGGTCAGCAGCTCGGTCGCCCACCCCTCGCAGCGGGGGCACGACAGCCGTGGTGGCGATCCCACCGGGAACTCCGCGTCGCAGGCGGTGCAGCGGGCGCGCGCCGGCACCTCGTCGATGACGAGTCCGGCCCCGGCCAGCAGCGTGCCCTCCGCGACCAGTTCGAAGGAGAACCGCAGGGCGTCCGCCACGACCCCCGCCAGCTCACCGATGCGCAGCCGCACCGACTCGACCGAGGCGGCCCCGTGTTCGCGGGCGGCCTCCTCGGCTCTTTCGACGACGGACAGGGCGATCGAGAGCTCATGCATGGAGCGTCACGGTAGGCACGGCCGGAGGCACGCCGGACTCCGGCGAGCCTACGGGGGCTGCTGAATTCGCCCGGGCGGCCCAACACGGGCGCGTCCAGCGCCCGGCCGCCCGCTTCCTTGGCCACCATCGCCTCCCGGGAGCCCCGGACCCCGCCCTCCGCAGAGGCCCCGCCCTCCTGGGACCTCATCGTCCCGGGCCCCCGCCGTCCCAAGACCCCGAGAGCAACGGCCATGCCCAGGAGGCGTGATGCACATCCTGCTCGTCCCGAGCGCGTTCAACAGCCTGACGCAGCGGGTCTTCGCAGAACTCCGCGACCGCCGCCACTCGGTCGAGGTGGAGCTCGCGGCCTCCGACGAGGCAGTACGGGAGGCCGTACGGCGGCACGCCCCGGACCTCGTCCTCGCGCCGATGCTGACGATCGCCATCCCCGAGGACGTCTGGTCGGAGCACACCTGCCTGATCGTGCATCCCGGGCCGCCCGGCGACCGCGGCCCGTCGTCCCTCGACTGGGCCGTCCACGAGGGCGCCTCCCACTGGGGGGTGACGGTGCTGCAGGCGGCCGCGGAGCTGGACGCGGGCCCGGTGTGGGCCTCGGCGTCCTTCCCGGTTCCTGCGCGTGTGGCCAAGAGCGACCTGTACCGAGGCGAGGCCGCCGACGCCGCGCTGCGAGCCGTCCTGCTCGCCGTGGAGCGCTTGGCCTCGGGGACCTACGTGCCGCGGACGCACGCGCCGTCGACCGGGGACGGCTGGCGCCCGTACTTCGCCCAGGACCTGCGCAGGGTCGACTGGGACACCGACTCCACCGACACCGTGGTGCGGAAGCTGCGCACCGCCGACTCACGCCCGGGCATTCTGGACACGTTCCTGGACGGCGAGTGGTTCCTGCACGGCGGCCATCCGGAGGACGCGCTGCGGGGGGAGCCCGGCCGCGTCCTGGCCACGCGCGGAGGGGCGATCTGCCGGGCGACGGCCGACGGCGCGGTGTGGATCCCGGAGCTGCGCCCCCGGCGTCGGCCGGGCGGTCCCCGGAGGTTCAAGCTGCCCGCCGCCCGGGCGCTCGGATCCCGGCTGCCCGACGTGCCCGAGATCCCCGCCCCCCTGTGGCCGGAGGACGGTCACGGCACCTGGTCCGACATCCGCTACGACGAGAGCGGCCCGGTCGGCTTCCTTCGGTTCTCCTTCCCGGGCGGCGCGATGAGCACGGACCACTGCCGGCGGCTCCTGACGGCGTACCGCTTCGCCTGCTCCCGCCCCACGGACGTCGTCGTGCTCGGCGGCGCGCGGGACTTCTTCTCCAACGGGATCCACCTCGGCGTCATCGAGGCCGCCGACGACCCGGCGGCCGAGTCCTGGGCGAACATCCAGGCCATGGACGACCTCGTCGAGGAGATCCTGACCACGACCGACCGGCTTGTCGTCGCCGCGCTGGCCGGCAACGCCGCCGCGGGGGGAGTGATGCTGGCCCTGGCGGCGGACGAGGTGTGGTGCAGGACCGGCAGCGTGCTCAATCCGCACTACCGCCGCATGGGGCTCCACGGTTCGGAGTACTGGACGTACTCCCTGCCGCGCCGTGTGGGGGACGCCGAGGCGCAGCGGCTGACCCGGGAGGCGCTGCCGGTCAGCGCCGCCGGAGCGCTGCGCGCCGGACTCGTCGACCGCGTCGTGGACTCGGGGCCCGGGGAGTTCGGGGCGGAGACCACCCGAATGGCGCTCAGGCTCGCCTCCTCGACGGTGCTGCGCGATCGCATCGCGGCGAAGAAGGGCGCGCGGGAACGGGACGAGGCACGCAAGCCGCTGGGCGAGTACCGGGTGGAGGAGCTGGCCCAGATGCGGAAGGTTTTCTTCGATCCGGAGGCGCCGTACCACGCCCTCCGCGGGGCCTTCGTCCGGAAGGACCCCCGTAGCGTGTTCAAGTTGTAGGTATATGTACGTCATGTCAGCCTTCCGTAGAACCCGGTCCCACGAAAGAAGGCCCCATGAGCACCGTCACCTCGACCCCCAGCGGCGTCGATGAGGTTCACATCCTCTGGACGTCGGAAGGCATGAGCTGTGACGGCGACACGGTTTCGGTCACGGCCGCGTCGCTGCCGAGCATCGAAGACGTCGTGATGGGGGCCATCCCAGGCCTGCCCAAGGTCCACCTCCACAACAAGGTGCTGGCGTACGAGACCGGCGACGACTTCATGCAGCCCTATCATCAGGCCGCCCGCGGCGAACTGGGGCCCTTCGTCTTCGTCGTGGAGGGGTCCATCCCCAACGAGCGGATCAACGGGGACGGCTACTGGACCTCGATGGGCAACGATCCTGACACCGGTGAGCCGATTACCCTGAACACCTGGATCGACCGTCTCGCGCCCAAGGCTTTCGCCGTCGTCGCCGTCGGCACCTGTGCCACGTACGGCGGCATCCACGCCATGGCGGGCAACCCGACCGGCTGCATGGGGCTCGTCGACTACCTGGGCAAGGACTTCCGGTCCGCGAGCGGGCTGCCCATCGTCAACGTCCCCGGCTGCCCAGTCCAGCCCGACAACTTCATGGAGACCCTGACCTGGATGCTCTACCAGGCCGCGGGCATGGCGCCGCCGATCCCGCTGGACGAACAGGGCCGTCCCACCTGGCTGTTCGGGAAAACGGTGCACGAGGGCTGCGACCGCGCCGCGTACTACGAGCAGGGCGACTTCGCCAAGGACTACAACTCGCCCAAGTGCCTGGTGAAGGCGGGCTGCTGGGGCCCCGTCGTGAACTGCAACGTCCCCAAGCGCGGCTGGATGGACGGCCTCGGCGGCTGCCCCAACGTCGGCGGCATCTGCATCGGCTGCACCATGCCCGGCTTCCCCGACATGTTCATGCCCTTCATGGACGAGCCCCCCGGCGGCTCCTTCTCCTCCGCCGTACTGGGCTCCACCTACGGGCCCCTCATCAGGTCGCTGCGCGGCATCACCAACCGAACGGTGAACCGCGAACCCAAGTGGCGCCACAACCGTGCCGAGCTGACCTCCGGCTTCGCGCCGCGCTGGTCGGGCCGCTGACGTTGCGAGACAAGGACCAATTCTGTGACGACGAGTGAGACCATCCCGCCCGAGCAACGCACCCTCACCGAGGTCGCGTTCGACCCCATCACCAGGATCGTCGGCAACCTGGGCATCTACACGAAGATCGACTTCAACAACCGCCAGGTGGCCGAGTGCCGCAGCACCTCGTCCATCTTCCGCGGCTACAGCGTCTTCATGAAGGGCAAGGACCCGCGCGACGCCCACTTCATCACCAGCCGCATCTGCGGCATCTGCGGGGACAACCACGCCACGTGCTCGGTGTACGCCCAGAACATGGCGTACGGGGTGAAGCCCCCGCCGCTCGCCGAATGGATCGTCAACCTCGGCGAAGCAGCCGAGTACATGTTCGACCACACGATCTTCCAGGACAACCTGGTCTTCGTGGACTTCTGCGAGCGCATGGTCAAGGAGACCAACCCGGGCGTCATGGAGCAGGCCGACCGTACGCCCGCGCCCCGCGGCGATCTGCACGGCTACAAGACGGTGGGCGACATCATGCGCGCCTACAACCCGTTCGAGGGCGAGGTGTACCGCGAGGCCCTCGTGATCAGCCGGGTCACACGCGAGATGATCTGCCTGATGGAGGGCCGGCACGTCCACCCGTCCACGCTCTACCCGGGCGGAGTGGGCACCGTCGCGACGCCGCAGGTCTTCACCGACTATCTCGTGCGTCTGATGCGCTGCATGGACTTCATCAAGAAGGCCGTCGCCATGAACGACGACGTCTTCGACTTCTTCTACGAGGCCATGCCCGGCTACGAGGAGGTCGGCCGGAGGCGCACCCTGCTCGGCTGCTGGGGCGCGTTCCAGAACCCCGACGTGGTCGACTACAACTACCGGACGATGACGGACTGGGGCCGGGCGATGTACGTCACCCCCGGCATCGTGGTCGACAACGAGCTGATCACGACCGACCTGGTCGACATCAACCTCGGCATGCGCATCATGCTCGGCAGCTCCTACTACGAGGACTGGACGAACGAGAAGACGTTCGTCGACAAGGACCCGCTGGGCAACCCCGTGGACCGCCGCCACCCCTGGAACCAGACCACCCTCCCCGCGCCGCAGAAGCGCGACCTGGAGGGCGGCAAGTACAGCTGGGTCATGAGCCCGCGATGGTTCGACAAGCGCACCGGCGACCACTTGGCGCTGGACACCGGTGGTGGCCCCATCGCCCGTCTGTGGGCCACCGCGCTCGGTGGCCTGGTCAACACTCCGTACGTCCGCTCCACCGGGCACAGCGTCCAGATCGACCTTCCCAAGACTCCTGGGATGCCCGAGACCCGTCTCGAGTGGACACCGCCGCCGTTCCCGAACACCATCGAGCGCAACCGGGCCCGGATGTACTTCGTGGCCTACGCCGCGGGCATGGCCCTGCACTTCGTCGACAAGGCGCTGGGCGAGGTCCGGGCCGGACGCACCAAGGTCTTCGAGGACTTCAAGGTGCCCAAGGAAGCGATCGGCGTGGGCTTCCACGAGGCGGTCCGCGGTGTGCTCTCGCACCACCTGGTCATCGAGGACGGGAAGATCGCGAACTACCACCCGTACCCGCCGACGCCGTGGAACGCCTCGCCCCGCGACTCGTTCGGCACCCCCGGTCCGTACGAGGACGCCGTCCAGGGCACACCCATCTTCGAGGAGAACGGCCCGGACAACTTCAAGGGCATCGACATCATGCGCACCGTCCGCAGCTTCGACCCGTGTCTTCCCTGCGGCGTGCACATGTACCTCGGCGGCGGGCGCACCCTGCGCCAGTCGCACTCGCCCACCTTCGGCGCACTCAACTAGGCGGGCCGCATGCCGTGGGACGAGGAGAACGCGCGTCGGCACGTCGCGCGCACCGAGGAACTGCTGTCCGGTCTGGACACCCTGCCGGACGGCGTCGCGGCCGCACGCGCCCTGGAGTGCGTCGAGGCGCTGGTCGACCTCTACGGCGAGTGCCTCGGCCGGGTGATGGAGCACGCCGCGTCCGCTGAGGGCGGCGACGCCCTGGCCCGGCGGCTCGCGGACGACGAACTCGTCGGCCATCTGCTGCTGGTGCACGATCTGCATCCCGACCCGGCGGACGTCCGCGTCCGCCGGGCCGTCGAGCAGGTCCGGCCGCAACTCCAATCGCTGGGCGGCGACGCCGAGTTGCTGGATCTGGAGGACGGGACGGTACGGATCCGGGTGCAGGGCGGCGGCCGCGGCTGCTCGTCCTCGCCGGACGCCCTGGAGCAGGCCGTACGGGACGCGGTGGGCGGAGCGGTCCCCGAGGCCGAACGCATCGACATCGAGACCGTGCAGGCCCCCGAGCCCGAGACGCTCATCCCCGTGGACGCGCTCTTCCGGGACCGCACGCTCAGCGGACGCGGTGCCGGGTGACCGCCTCCTCCTTCGCCGCGCCCCGGCTGCGGAATCTCGCCCGCCGTCCCTCCCGCTCCGCGGAGCCGGGTGGGACGGCGGGATCCGCGGCACCGGAACGGTGCGACCTGTGTGCCGAGGCGCTCGCCCCGGACCACCGCCATCTGCTGGACATCCAGGAAGGCCGGGTCTCCTGCGCCTGCCGCGCCTGCTCCCTGCTGTTCGACCGCAAGGAGTCCGGGGGCGCCCACTACCGGCTGCTGCCGCAGCGACGGCTGCGACTGGACGGCTGCGAGATCGACGACATGCTCTGGGCGGGGCTCGGGGTGCCCGTCGACCTGGCGTTCTTCACCCGCGGTGAGGCGTCGGGCGAGGTCTCCGTGGGCTACCCGAGTCCGCTGGGCGTGCTGTGGTCCGCCGTCGACCCGCAGAGTTGGGCCGAAGTGCGGGCGATCCACCCCGCGCTGGACGGTCTCGCGGACGACGTCGAGGCCCTGCTGGTCCACCGGGCCCGGGGCGCCCGCGAGCACTGGCTGGTGCCGCTGGACGACTGCTATCGCCTGGTCGCCCTGGTGCGCGCACACTGGAAGGGACTGGGCGGCGGTCCCGACGTTTGGCAGCGGATCGAAGGCTTCTTCCGCGAACTGTCCACCGACTCCCACCCAGGAGCCAAGGAGGCGTCATGGCCGACATCAACGTAGGCAAGGCCGATGTCAAGCCCGACAAGGCGGCGCACGTCAAGGGCGTCCGCGCAGGCAACGACACAGACCGCAAGCGCGAGCCGGGACACCGCAAGGACGACCGCTCCACGGCTCGCAGGTCCACGGGGATCAACGCCAAGCACCGCGACCCGGTGGACCCCGACATGCCCAACCTCTCCCCGGCGTGACCGCGCAGCACGCCATCCCGGACCTGGTCTTCACGGTCACGGGGGTGGAACCCGAGCGTTTCGCGGCCGTTCCCACGTTGACGTTCGGGCTGGAGATCGGCCGAGCGGGCGGCGGCCCCGTCCGCTCGGTCACCCTCACCACCGCGATCCGCATCGACGTCGCACGCCGCCGCTACGACGCCGCCGAACAGCGGGCGCTGGCCGAGCTGTTCGGCGAGCCGCAACGCTGGGGCAGCACCGTGCGGCCGCTGTCGTGGACGCAGGTCACGGTCGTCGTGCCACCCTTCGACGAGAGCACCACGGTGGCCCTGAGCGTGCCCTGCACCTACGACACCGAGCTCGCCGTCACCAAGTACCTGCGCGCCGTCCGCGACGGAGACGTGCCGCTGGACTTCCTCTTCAACGGGACGATTTTCTACGAGGCGCCCGGCGGAGGGTTGCGCACGGCGCAGATCTCCTGGAACAGCGACGCCCGCTACCGCATGCCCGGGGGGCTGTGGCACGAACTGACCGACCGCTACTTCGACGGCAGCCCCTGGCTGCGGCTCTCCCGGGAGACCTACGACCGGCTCGACGCGTACCGGACCCGCGAGGTCCGCATGGGCTGGGACGACACCGTCCGCAGCCTGCTCGACGCGGCGGCACGCGCCCCGGAGGGCCCCGCAGTTTCCGACATCCCCGCACCACCCGCAACCGCCGGAGCGCCATGGACGCAGTGAAGCAGGCAGCCGTACCGCAGACCGCGGACCGAGCCGTGGAAAAGATCGTGCGCACCTGCCTCTACGAGGGCTATCTGCTGTGGCCGTACCGCAGGTCCGCGCTGAAGAACACCAAGCGCTGGACGTTCGGCGGGGTCTTCCCGCAGTCCTGCGCTGTCGGACTCGGCGAACCGAGCCGCATGCAGACCCAGGTCCTCATCGAGGGGCCGGCGGACTCCGAGGTGTCGGTCCGCGTGCGCTTCCTGCACGTGGTCGACCGCGGTGTGCTCCGGGACGGGCCGGACGGAGCTGAGCCGGTGGACGAACTGACGGTGGACGGCGAGCGCCATGTGGCCTGGCAGGAGGCGACCGAGCGTGAGGTGTCCGTGCCCGTGAGGCTGAGCGCCGCCCTCGGCGGGCCCGTCACGACTGCCGTCGACATCCCGGCGGGTACCGACGAGGAGGACCTGACCGACGTGTCGGGCCGGCGCGTGGGCGCGCTCGTCCGCGGCTGGAACGCGCTGACCGGCGCCGTGGAGGTCTCCGCCGAGCGCGTTGCCGAGGAGGTGCACCGGCTGACCGTACGCGTGGAGAACACCACGCCCTGCTCCGTGCCCGGTCCCGGCGCCCGGCACGCCCGCGAGGCGGCCGCCGCGTACGCCTTCGTCTCGACGCACACCGTCCTGGACACCGCCCCGGGCCGTTTCGTCTCGCTCATCGACCCGCCCGAGCGGTTGCACACCGCGGCCAAGTCCTGTGAGAACCAGGGGACTTGGCCCGTACTCGTCGGTGAGGGCGACACCGAGGACGGCGCGCACACGGTGCTCTCCTCCCCGGTCACGCTCTACGACTTCCCGGCCGTCGCGCCCGAGAGTCCGGGCGACCTGTTCGACGGGACCGAGATCGATCAACTGCTCGTCCTCAGCGTGCTCAGCCTGACCGAGGAGGAGCAGCAGGAGGCCAGGGCCTGCGACCCGAGGGCGCGGGAGATCCTGGACCGCTGCGCCGGGCTCACCCCCGACGAACTGATCGCCCTGCACGGGACCATCCGTGAGTTCCGGCCCCTGGAGGACGTGTGAGCGAGCAGACGCGGGACGACGTCAGGCTGTCCCGGACCCGGACCGTCACGGTGGACGGGGTGACGCTGAGCAAGGGGAGCCGGGTGCGGCTGCGGCCCACGCGCAGCGCGGACATCTTCGATCTGGCGCTCTCCGGCCGTACCGCCGAAGTGGACGGCGTCGAGGAGGACTTCGAGGGAAACACCCATGTCGCTGTGGTGCTGGAGGGCGATCCGGGCCGTGACTTCGGGTCGAGCGGCCAGATCGGTCACCGCTTCTTCTTCGCGCCCGAGGAACTGGAGCCCGCGGAACCGCCCGCCGACGGCGGCCCCGCCCGTACGCGGATCCTCGTCGCCGGCATCGGCAACGTCTTCATGGCCGACGACGGATTCGGGCCCGCGGTGGCCGCTGCGCTCGGCGGGGTCTCCCTGCCCGGCACCGTTCATGTCGCCGACTTCGGCATCCGTGGCATGGACCTCGCCTACCGGCTGCTCGACGGATACGACGTGGCCCTTCTCGTGGACGCAGCCCCGCGCGGCCTTGCGCCCGGCACCCTGAGCGTCATCGAGCCGGACGTCACCGAAGGCGACGTCGCGCCCGAAGCGCACGCCATGGACCCCGTGAAGGTCCTCGCGCTCGCCCGCCACCTGGGCGAGGGACCGCTTCCCCGGATCCTCGTCGTCGGCTGCGAGCCGATGGTGCGGATGAACGGCGACGAGCCGGATGTGGTCGTCGGACTGAGCCCGCCCGTCAAGGCGGCCGTCGACGAGGCCGTCCGCCTGGTCGAATCCCTGGTGGGGGAGTTGCTCAGGGGAGAGGAGGTGAATCCCCGATGAAGAACGGCATCTTCATTCCGGCGGTCATGGTGCGTGCCGCCGTCGGCCTCCTGGCCGCCGCCGTGATCACGGCCCTCGTGGCGGAGGCGCCAGGGATCCGGCGGTACATCAAGTTGGAGACGATGTGAGGGCCGGCGGGCCCGGACAATCGGCGAACTCATCGGCGGCGGGTGGCGGCGTGCCGGCCCGCCGCCGACCCGTCGGCGCCGCTCCGTCCGTCCCCCGCAGACGGATGCTGCCGCGCCGTCAGGGGAGTTCGGCGCCGAGGTAGGAGAGCAGTTCGTGCGCGGCGGGGCCGACCCGGTCCCCGCCGGGGACGGCGACGGAGACCTCCCACATCGGCTCCGGTCCACCCGCCAGCCGTACCTCCGACAACCCGGCCGCCTGCGGCTTGCGGGCCAGCGGCCTCGGGACCACGGCGACCCCGAGCCCATGGCCGACGAGTTCGATGAGGCTGTGGACGTCCCCGACCTCGAGCGCCACCTGCCGCTCCGTACGGGCTTCCGCGAACCCCCGGTCGGTCAACCCCCGTGCCCCCCAGTCGGGATGGAAATCCACGAACGACTCGCCGCCCAGTTCGCCCCAGTGCACCTCCTCCGACCCGGCCAGCCGGTGCCCGGGGTGACAGAGCAGGACCATCGGCTCATGGGTGAGCGGCAGCAGGCGTACGTCCACGGGAGGCGGGCCGCACAGCGCCACGAAGGCCAGATCGAGCCGACCCGCGGCCACCTCGGCGACCAGGCCTGCCGACCCCGCCTGACGGAGTCGGACCTCCACCCCGGGACGCTCCGACCGGAAGCGCGCGAGGAGGGCGGCCACGTCCACGCCCGCGATGCACTGCTCGGTGCCCACGGACAGCGTGCCGCGCAGCAGACCCTGAACGGCCGCCACCGCCTCCTTGGCCGCCCGCACGCTCGCCAGCGCGCGGGATGCCTCCACCAGCAGCGCGCGGCCGGGACCGGTCAGCTCGACACTGCGGGTGGTGCGCACGAAGAGCTGGGTGCCCAGCTCCCGTTCGAGCGCGCGCACCGAGGCCGAGAGCCCGGACTGGGAGACCACGAGCCGCTGCGCCGCACGCGTGAAGTGACGCTCTTCGGCGACGGCGACGAAGTGCTCGAGATGCCGTAGTTCCACGATTCAGCAGCCTAGTCGCTGAATGCTTTCACATTCTCCTATTGGACAGATGGACGAGTCCGGCGCGAGGCTGGACGGCACGGACGCGGTCCCCGGGCGCGGGACGTCACATCGGGCACGAGGAAGGCAGCCGTATGCAGACTCGCCGTATCGGCACCGTCGAGGTCAGCGCGATCGGTATCGGGGCGATGCCCATGTCGGTCCGGGGGAGGCCCGGCGAGGAGCGCTCGATCGCCACCGTCCACGCCGCGCTCGACGCGGGCGCGACACTGATCGACACCGCCGACGCGTACAGCCTCGGTTCCGAGGACGTGGGTCACAACGAGAGCCTGGTCGCGAAAGCCCTGGCGAACCACGAGCGTGGCTCCGAGGTGCTGGTCGCCACCAAGGGCGGCCACGTGCGCCCGGGGGGCAGCGCCTGGGCCCTGGACGGACGGCCCGAACACCTCAAGCGGGCATGCGAACTCTCGCTCCGGCGGCTCGGTGTCGAGGCCATCGGCCTCTACCAGTTCCACCGGCCGGACCCCGAAGTGCCGTACGAGGAGTCCATCGGCGCGCTCCGTGACCTCCTCGATGAGGGCAAGATCCTCATGGCGGGCATCTCCAACGCCGACCCCGCGCAGATCGGACTCGCGAACGACATCCTCGGCGGCCGACTGGCGTCCGTGCAGAACCGGTTCGCGCCCGACTTCCGCTCCAGTGAGCCGGAAATCGACCTCTGCGATCAGCTCGGCATCGCCTTTCTGCCCTGGCGCCCCCTGGGCGGCGTGGCGCAGGCGTCCGCGCCCGGTTCGCCCTTCGCGCCGTTCGCGGAGGTGGCCGGGGCGCATGGGGTGAGCCCGCAGCGCGTCTGCCTGGCCTGGATGCTGGCCAAGTCGCCGCAGTTGATCCCGATTCCGGGTGCGAGCCGCCCCGAGACCGTACGGGACTCCCTGGCGGCTTCCGAACTGATGCTCACCGGGGACGAGATGGCGCGACTCGACGACACGGGGGCATGAATGGGAGGCGGCCATGGGGGAGTTGGCTCCGGCGGTTCGCCAGAAGCGATCAACCGGTGAACGGACTTCATCCGTGTCGCATCGTCAACTTGCCGATGGCTCAAAGCTTCCGGTCGACGTCCCCGGCCAACGTCTGTGGGAATACGGTCGACGTCGTGGGTCTGCTCGACCGTGCCTCGGGCAACGAATGCACGCATGACTCCGGCGGCCAGGACGGCTCCGGCCGCAGCTACGGGAAGGACTCGCACCGCGCCGGGCCCGCCCCCGGCGCCACCCAGGCGCAGGGGCAAGGGCCCCCGGGCACCGCCTCGGACAACGCGGTGCGCATTCCGGTGGACGTGCCGGTGAACGTCACCGGCAACTCGGCCAATGTCGTCGGCGTCGGCAACAGCGCCGTGGGCAACTCCTCCTCGAACGTCCCGGCGGAGGAGCGCCCCGAGGCACCCCGTACTTCCGTGCCGCCGAAGGCGGACACCCCGGCGCCGCCGCGGAGCGTCGCGCACTCCGGCGAGACGAACACCGAGGCCGCACTGGCCCACACCGGAGCGGACGTGACGGGCCCCGCCCTGTCGGCCGCAGCCGGGCTGCTGCTGGGCGGCGTCGTGCTTCACCGCCGGTTCCGCCCCGCCCAGGGCTGACCGCGTCCAGCGCTGATCCCATCTCCCGGCGCTGATCCCGCCCCCGAAGGCCCGCCCCCGCCACCCAGTCCCCCTCGGTGGCGGTGGCGCTCCACGGCCGCGGGTCTGCCGAACGGCCTTGGGGACCGGAGGCCCTCGGCGGAGCAGCGCGAAGGGAGGCGGGGAGCGCGTGAAGGGGGCGACCCGGAGCGCGTGAAGGGCGGCCGTGAGGGTACGTGCAGCTCGTGGCCCATGGTTCCGACGGGCGCCGGTGGACCCGTGTGGGCCATGGTTCGCAGAGGAGGTGCCATCATGCCCACGGAGTCGAGCGCCACCGAAAACCGCCGCCGCGACCCGGCCGGGCAGGACGAGGAACCCGATCTGCTGCGCCAGTACCTCGCCCAGATCGCCGCCACCCCGCTCCTCACCGCCGAGCAGGAGGTCGAGCTGGCCAAGCGCATCGAGGCCGGGGTGTACGCCGACGGGCTCCTGCGCGAGGCCGAGGCCGACGGGTGTGGGCCCGCGGGGGCGAACCGGCAGGAGCTGGAGGTCATCGCCCGCGACGGTCAGCGCGCCAAGGACCACATGATCCGGGCCAACCTCCGTCTCGTCGTCTCAGTGGCGAAGCGGCACAGCCGCCGAGGTCTGTCCTTCCTGGACGTCGTGCAGGAAGGCAATCTGGGGCTGATGAGGGCGGTGGAGAAGTTCGACTACACGAAGGGCTACAAGTTCTCCACGTACGGCACCTGGTGGATCCGGCAGGCCATCGAGCGCGGCCTCGCCCAGTACGGCAGGACCGTGCGGCTACCCGTCCACGTCGTCGAGGACCTCTCCAAACTCGGGCGGACCGAGAGGGCCCTGCAGCTCCGGCTCGGCCGCGAGCCCACCGCGCAGGAGGCAGCCGACGAGACCGGCTTCGAGGTCGACAAGGTCACCCGGCTGCGCCGCGTCGGCCGGGATGTGATCAGCCTGGACACACCGGTGGGCGAGAAGGGGGAGACCGTCGTCGGCGATCTGATCGAGGACAGCGAGGTGCTGCAGGCGCCCGAGGTCGTGGAGTACCGCGCCCTCGCCGAGCAGCTCCGCGCCACCATCGGCACCCTGCAGCCGCGCGAGGCGATGATCCTCACCCTCCGCTACGGGCTGCACGACGGGCGTCCGCACACGCTCGGCCAGGTCGCCGAGCGCGTCGGGCTGACCCGCGAGCGGGTGCGTCAGCTCGAGAAGCAGGCGCTGGCCCAGCTGAGGGCGCCGGAGCGGCACGAGCCGCTCCTGGAGTGGGCCGCCTGAGCCGTCGCCCGGCCGGTACGGGAGGGGGCAGGCATACCCCGGTACGAGGGGCGGCACCCCGGCCCGCCCCCGCCTCCGTCACATATTGATCATGTGGCCCGCCAAGCCGTGGACGGCCTCCTTGACCGCCTCGCCCAGCGTCGGGTGGCCATGGACGTTCCTTGCGACCTCGTGGACCGTCAGGTCCCACTGCTGGGCCAGCGTGAGCTCCGGCAGCAGCTCGGTGACCTCGGGACCGATGAGGTGGGCACCCAGCAGTTCACCGTAGCGGGCATCGCTGATGATCTTGACGAATCCCGCGGTGTCGCCGAGACCATGGGCCTTGCCATTGGCGCTGAACGGGAACTTCGCCGTCTTCACGTCGAAGCCCTGCTCGCGCGCCTGCGCCTCCGTCCAGCCGAAGCTCGCGATCTGCGGCTGGCAGTACGTGGCCCGCGGGATCATCACGTACTCCAGCTCCATCGTCTCGGCATCGCCGATGGTCTCGGCCGCGACGATCCCCATCGCCTCCGCCGCGTGCGCGAGCATGAGCTTGGCCGTCACATCGCCGATGGCGAGGATGTGGGGCACATTCGTGCGGCACCGGGCGTCGACGTCGATGGCGCCGCCATCGGTCAGGCGTACGCCCGTGTTCTCCAGGCCGTAGCCGGTGACCCGTGGCTGGAAGCCGATGGCCTGCAGCACCTTGTCGGTCTCGAGCGTCTGTCGCTGCCCGCCCGTGGTCACGATGACGTGGACCTTGTCGCCCGAGTCGTCGATCGCCTCGACGCGGGTGGAGGGCAGCACGTTGATGCCGAGCTTGCGGTAGCGGCGGGCCAGCTCGGCCGAGACCTCCTCGTCCTCCAGGGGCACGATGCGGTCGAGGAATTCCACGAGTGTGACCTGCACGCCGTAGTTGTGCAGGACGTACGCGAATTCGACGCCGATGGCCCCGGCCCCGGCGATCACGATCGACTGCGGCAGTTCCTCGCTGAGGATCTGCTCCTCGTACGTCACCACCCGGCTGCTCAGCGACGTACCGGGCAGGAGCTTGGTCGTCGCGCCCGTGGCGATGATGCAGTGATCGAAGGAGACGGTGTCCGTACTGCCGTCGGCGACCGTGACCTGCAGGGTGTGGTCGTCGATGAAGCTGCCGATGCCCTCGTACTTGGTGATGCCGTTCTTCTTCATCAGGTAGTGCACGCCCTTGACGCGCCCGTCCGCCACTTTGCGGCTGCGGTTGAACGCCTCGCGGTAGTCGAAGCTCACCTGCCCGTCGACCCGGATACCGAACGTCTTCGCCTCCTGGGTGAAGATGTGCGCCAATTCGGCATTGCGCAGCAGTGCCTTGGAGGGAATGCAGCCGACGTTGAGGCAGACCCCGCCCCAGTACCGCGCCTCGACGATCGCCGTGCTGAGGCCGAGCTGGGCGGCCCGGATCGCGGCGACATATCCTCCCGGGCCCGCGCCCAGGACCACGACGTCAAAGTGTGCGCTCATGCACGGAAGCCTAGGCCGGGGCGCCCGGGTACGCAGCGTGTCACCGGGGTCGTCCGAACGCGCAGGCCCGGTGGTCACGGCGGGTGCGGCGGAGCCTTCGGGAAGGTCGGCGGGGCGAGCTCTGGACGGCAGGGGGCCGCGGTGTTGTCATGGAAAGTGGCGTGGGCGCCGAGAGCAAATGAACCGGCACGGAGAAGCGGAGGCGTGTACCGCGCACCGTGCAATGAGGGTCCGCAAGAAGCGGGCGGCTCCGGCGCCCCGTCCGCGCCGGGCCGGCGCGGACGGTCGGTGATTCCCCTCGTGCACATGGGCCCGTGCGCCGGGCCGCCGGCAGTTGACGGGCGCCAGATCCAGCGGCCTGTACCGCGCAGTCCCGTCCCGCGGCCCGTACCGCGCGGCCCAGCGGCCCGTTCCGTGCACCCCCGGCCCGTGGGCCGATGCGGCATTCCGCGTTCTGCCGGCGGTTCGTCAGCGGCGCGTTCCGCGGCCGCCGCGCGGCTCCTCGGCCTCCAGCCGGTCCACATCGTCGGCCGCGTCATCGGCCCGCTTGCGGTCCCGCTCGGCCGCCTCGCGCGCGCGCCGGGCCGGCACGCGCGCGTTCCGCTCGCCCCTCCTCGCCTCGGTCAGCTCCGCCCGCGCCTCCTTGAGCTCGGCTTCCAGCTCCCGTACGCGCTCCTCGGCCCGCCGTCTCCGGTCCTCCGCATCGGCGAGGTCGTCCTGGGAGTCCGTCGACTTCCGCTCGCTTGCGCGGGCGGTGCGCTCCAGCTCCTCCTCGCGTTCGCGGGCAGCGGCCAGTGCCTCGCGCTGTTCGCGCTCGGCGCGCTCCTGCTCCTCCGCCCGCTCGGCCAGGTGGGTCACCGAGGCCGTACGGCCCGGGGACCCCGATGAACCCTTGCCCGGGCGCGCGCCGGTACGGGTGCGGGGCTCGCGCGGACGCAGCCGGTGCACGGTCGCGCTGACGGGCGGGCCGAAACCGGCAGCCGGCGTCAGGGCCTTGGTCAACCGTCCGGTGGCGAGCTCCTCGGCCGCATCCGGGTCGGAGAGGGCGGCCTGCACGGTGGTCTCCACCTCGCGCAGCACGCTCTCGCCCACCGGGTGTCCGGCCTCGGTGGCCAGGCGCCGGGTCTGCTGGGAGAGCGCCGTCACCAGCTTGCGCTGCTGGTGGGACAGCTCGCGCAGCTGACCGCCGTCGAGGTCCTGGTGGGCGCGGCGGAGCTGTTCACCGAGGCCGAGGAGGGCGGAGATCTGGTCCCGGTCGCTGCGGACGAGCAGATTCACGGCCCACGCCGCCAAGGTGGGCCGCCGCAGCCCGCGGATCTTCGCCGCCTGTCCGCGGGGTGCGGCTTTGGCCGCCTCGTCGCGCGCCGCGGTGAACTGCTCGGGCGGCAGCGCGTACAACTGGTCGGCGACCTCTTCCCAACCCATGCGTTCAGGTTCGCACTATTCGCCGAGTGACGACGGATCGGTGGCCGCGGATCGCGGAGGCAGCTGGTCCGGTTGGCGGGCCGCAGATGAGACGGCAGCGTCAGGAGAAAGGCGGTGCCCGAGGGCGCGGGTTCTCCGCGGGTCCGCCGGGGGCCTCGGCGGGTTGTCCGCGGCGACGCTCGCCCCGTCCGGCGAACCGGACGCGCACCCGTCACCGAATGGCCGACCCCGCGGCGCGGGTCACCGCGGGCCGACGCGCCGCCCGAAGATGGTTGACGCTGACGGAGACTCACCACACAATCCACGTCAGCTCAGAGGCACGTCAGTGCAGGCAAGTGACCCGAGGAGAACGCACCTTGTCGGACGACGCCGCACGCACGCCCCGCCGTACGGTCCTCGCCGCCGCCGTCAGCGCGGCCAGGACGCTCGCCCTCCCCGCCGCCGCGGGGACCTCGCATCGTCTTGCGGACGCGCCCTCCGGCGTGGCGGCCGCCGAGGTCACCGCCATGGACCCCGCCGGGCTCGAGCAGCGGGCGCTGGACCTCCGGCCGCCCGCCTTCCTGCTGGAGACCGCCGTCCCGCCGCACATGACGGCCGAGCGCGGTTCACGACTGACCATCAGCGACCGGGCGGCGGTCTGCGGTGGGCATGCGCTGCGCTGGGACCACGGGGCCCACTCCCGCATCGTCGTAACCGCCGGACTGGAGTACGCACCCGACCCGTACCGGCCGCTCGACGACCAGGCTTGGCAGGGCACGGTGGACACCTTCTCGGTGTGGATCTTCAACGAGAAGCCCGTCGAGGACACGGTCCGCTTCGAGTTCGGCCGGGGCGAACACACCGACGCCTGGTTCGACTTCCGCCTCCGCTTCACCGGTTGGCGCACCGCGTGGGTGCGGTACGGCTACGACATGCACGGCCGTCCGCACCCCGCCATGGACACCGTCCGCATCGTCGCCCCGCGCCGCTCCGGCACGCTCTACCTCGATCAGCTCCTGCTCAACGTCGCAGTACGGCCCGACGGCCCGACCCGTGACGCCCAGGTCCCCGAAGTCTGCCGCGAGGGCGACGAGTGGGACGCCCAGCACTGGCAGGCTCTCCACCTCTTCGACCGGCTCCTGACGAGGCGTCCGCCGGTCGTGCGCGAGCCGACCCCGGACGAACGTGCCTCCCTTCGCACTCTTTTGATGCGCTATCACGACGACTACCTGTCCGCACCGGTGACGGTCGACGACGCGTACCTGGCCGCGCTGACCGCTCAGGTCGCCGAGCTCGGCGTACCGGAGCAGAGCGGCGGGAGAACCGCCGTCACCACCGGCGCCACGTCCGCCACCGCCGACACCACCTCGGGCACCGGCCGCCCCGTGCACTCCTACCAGGCCCAGACCTACCCGCCCGAGATCGCGGCCGACCTCAAGTCCTTCGTCGGCGCAGCCACCTTGCGCAGCGTCACCGATCTGATGCAGAAGATCGCCCAGGCCCACGACGCCGCGGACGCCGGTCGGCGCCCCGCCCTGGCCGGGCTCTATCTGCGGATCGTCGCCCATCTCCGCAACCAGGGCTGGACGCACGGGAGTTGCCAGGGCACGATCCACCACCTCGGCTACGACGCTCGCGGCTACTACGACTCCGTCCACCTGATGCGCGACGTCCTCCGCGAGGCCGGTCTGCTGGACGCGGTCCGCGCCGACGTGACCTGGCTGTCAGGGCTCGGCCGGATCGTGCGCGGCTGGGACCACCGCATGGCATACGGCAGCATCATGGACATCCTCGGCACCACCCTCCGCGGCATGTTCGCCGCCGCTCTGCTCCGCGACACCGAGGCGGAGCAGGTGGCGTATCTGCACGCCCTGCGTACCTGGCTCGATGCGGCGCTCCTGCCCGTGCCCGGCATCCAGGACGGTTTGAAGGCGGACGGCTGCACCTTCCACCACGTCGGGTTCTACCCGGACTACGCACGCGACGGATTCAGCGGACTGGCCCCGCTGGTGTACGTGATGAGCGGCGGTGCGTTCCGGATCTCCGGGCGGGCCCACGCATCGCTGAAGCGGGCCCTGCTCACCATGAGGCTGTACGCCAACAAATACCACTGGCCCATCTCCGTCACCGGCCGCCACCCGCGCGGCACCACGGCGCTGTCGGTGTCGCCGTACGAGTGGCTGGCGTTCGCCGGAACCCCCGGCGGGACCGGCGACCACGACCCCGAACTCGGCGCCGCCTTCCTACGGTTGCTCCCCGCCGTGCCCACCGGGCGGCAGCGGCGGCTCGCCGAGCGGCTCGCCGCCCGCGGTGTCGTCGCCGAGCCGGACCCCACGGGCAACTGGGCCCTCAACTACGCGGCCCTCGCCGTGCACCGGCGGGACAACTGGCAGGTCACGGTCCGCGGGCACAACCGCTATCTGTGGAGCACGGAGGTCTACGACGGTGCCAACTGGTACGGCCGCTACAACACCTACGGCCAGATCCAGGTCCTGCACCGCGGCAATCCCGTCAACAACGCCGAGAGCGGCTACAGCCAGTTCGGCTGGGACTGGAACCGCCGCCCCGGAACCACCACGATCCGCAAACCGCTGCCGGAACTGCGTGCCGACCTGACCGGCACCATCGAGGAAATGCTGCTCACCGAGGAGCGGTTCGCCGGGGCCCACACGATCGACGGGCGCCACGGCATGTTCGCGATGCGGCTGCGTGAACACCCCAAGTACGACGGCTCGCACCGTGCCCGCACCTCGGTCTTCCTCTTCGACGACCGCGTGATCGCCCTCGGCACCGGTATCCGCAACGACGACGGAACGCACGAGACCGAGACCACCCTCTTCCAGACGCGGCTCGCCGACCCCGCGGACCCCACGTACGTGGACGGCCCCGAGCCCGTCACCGCCTTCCCCTACGAACGACCGGACATCCAACTCGGCCGGGCCTCCTGGCTGCTGGACGACAAGGGCCTCGGCTACTATCTGCCGCCCGGGCAGCGCATCGGCGTCCGGCGCTCCACCCAGACCTCACGCGACCAGGCGACCGACGCCCCCACCAGCGGCGATTTCGCCACCGCCTGGATCCGGCACGGCACCGCGCCGACCGGCGGCCGCTACGAGTACGCCATGCTCGTGGAGACCACTCCGGAGCGCATGGCCGCCTTCACCCGCGACATGGCCGATCCGGCGCGTGCCGCGTACACCGTCCTGCGGGCCGACACCACCGCACACATCGTCCGCGACCGGGCCACCGGCATCACCGGCTACGCCGTCTTCGAACCCACCGGGCGGCTGGGCGAGGGGACGGTGCGCGGCGTGGACACTCCGTCGATGCTGCTCACCCGCCGTGACGGCGAGGCGCTGGTACTCGCCGTCTGCGATCCCGACCTGCGGCTGTACGAGGGCATCGACCGCGATCAGTACGAACACGGCTCGTACGTCGGCCACTTCAGCCCGTGGTCCCGGACGTGGCTCACCAGCCCCAGCAGACCCCACACCCTGCGCGTGACGCTCCGCGGTCAGTGGCACCCCGCCGCGGAGGGCGAACCGTGCCGCGTGCGCCATGAGGACGGCGGCACGGTCGTGACGTTCGAGACGGTCGACGGTCGACCTGAGCAGGCGCGACTCGTGCGGGCCTCGTCGGCCTGATGTGCGGAGGGGGACACCCGGCGCGCCACGTTACAGGGGCACACCGACGCGAACGGTACGCCGTGCGCCGGCGCGAACCCTCGGGGTACACCGGCGTGAACCGTGCGGCGTGCACCGGCGCGCGCGACCCCGTTTCGCCCCCCTAGGCAGCGTCAGGACCGACCGGTATGGTGCGCTGCCTGCCGCGTGCAATTTCGGCAGCGCGAGACCTTTCTGTTCCTGAGGGGGATGTCGTCGTGCGGGACTTCCAGGTTCCACCGGTGGTGGAGATCCCGCGATCGGGTGGGCTGGCCGACTCCGTGTACGAGACGGCCGAGCGGACCCCGGACCTGCCTGCCCTCGCCCGCCGCGGCGGCCCGGACGGAACGGAGTGGACCCCCGTCTCCGCCGCCGCTTTCCGCGACGAGGTGATGGCGCTGGCCAAGGGGTTGCTCGCGAGCGGCATCGTGTTCGGCGAACGGGTCGCCGTGATGTCCCGGACCCGATACGAGTGGACCCTGTTCAGCTACGCAGTGTGGTCCATCGGCGCCACGGTCGTACCCGTGTATCCCACCTCCTCCGCGGAGCAGATCCGCTGGATCCTGGCCGACGCGGAAGTGGTGGCCATCGTGGTCGAGCACGAGGACCATGCGATGAGCGTGGGCACGGCGTGCGGCGGCCTTCCGCTGCGCCGGATGTGGCAGCTCGACGACGGCTGCATCGATCGCCTGATCGAGGAGGGGCGGGAGGTACCGGAGGCGCTGGTAGGCCGCCACCGCCACGCGGTGGGTCCGGACTCGACCGCCACCATCACCTACACCTCGGGCACTACGGGACGCCCCAAGGGGTGCGTGATCACCCATGCCAACCTCATGGTCGAGTGCGACACCCTGTTCGCCGGGTGGAGCGTCATCCTGGCCGAGCGCGGTGAGCAGCCCTCCCTGCTGGCCTTCCTGCCCCTGTCGCACATCTACGGCCTGATGGTGCAGGTCTTCTGCATCCGCAACGGCGTCACGCTCGGCCACCAGCCCGATCTCGCACCGTCCGAACTGTTGCCCGCCTTCGCCTCCTTCCGCCCGACCTTCGTCTTCGCCGTCCCCTACATCTTCGAGAAGATCTACAGCCGGGCGCGGCAGGTCGCCCAGGAGTCGGGCAGGGGCGACCTGTTCGACCGGGCGGCGGATGTCGCGCAGCGCTACGCGGAGGCCATCGAGTGCCGCCACATGGGGCTCGGTCCCGGCCCCGGCCCGATGCTCCGGGCCGCACACGCCGTCTTCGACCGCATGGTCTTCAGCAAACTGCGGTCGGTGCTGGGCGGCCGTGTGCGGTACGCCGTCTCCGGCGGTTCCTCCCTCCGCCGGGAACTGGGCCTGCTCTTCGCGGGCGCCGGGATCACCATCTACGAGGGCTATGGACTCACCGAGACCACGGGGGCCGTCACCGGCCAGCCGGTGGGCCGGGTCCGGTTCGGGACAGTGGGCCGCCCGCTGCCCGGGTGTGCCGTGCACATCTCCGAGGACGGCGACATCTGGGTGCGCGGCGGCGTCGTGTTCTCCCGCTACCACAACGACCCCCAGGCCACTGAGGCGGTGCTGGAGGACAGCTGGTTCGCGACCGGCGACATCGGCCACCTGGACGACGCCGGCTATCTGGTCATCACCGGTCGCAAGAAGGACATCATCATCACCAGCGGCGGCAAGAGCACGTCCCCGTATGTGCTGGAGGAGCGCATCCGCGCGCACTCCATGGTCTCGCAGTGCCTGGTCGTCGGCGACGACCGGCCGTACATCGCCGCGCTCATCACCCTCGATCCGGACGCACTGCACCACTGGCTACGGTTGCGCGGCAGGGATGTGAACGGCACGGGCGGCCATGGCGGAGGGCGGACCGACGCCCCGTCACATTCCGTACCTGATCTCTCGGACCAAGAACTGCACGACGAGATCCAGCGGGCGGTCACGGCGGCGAACAGCGCGGTGTCACGGGCCGAATCCGTCCGTGCGTTCCGGATACTTCCCGGTGAATTCACCGCGGCGGGCGGCCTGGTGACGCCCTCTCTGAAACTGCGGCGCAGCGCGATCGTGAAGGCGTACGCGCGGGACATCGAGGAGCTCTACACGGTCTGACGGCCCCGTCCCGCGCGGGGGTTGAGGCAAACACGGTCGGCACCCGTATCTGCTGGTGAGAGTGCAGCAGCGGAGCGGAGACGAGGGAGCCGAAGCATGCGCGCTGTCCGTGTTGCCGAGTTCGGCCCGCCGGAGGTCATGCGGGTTGAGTACGTGCCGCATCCCGAGCGGGGGGAGGGAGAGGTGCTCGTCGATGTCGCCGCCGCGGGCGTGCAGTTCGTCGAGACACTGGTGCGCGCAGGGAAGTCGGCGCACGTGCCCCGGCCGTACACCCCGGGCCGGGACGTCGCCGGCGTGGTCAGCGCGGTCGGTCCCGGAGCGGACCCGGCTCTCCTCGGCCGGCGTGTGGCCGGGCAGACCGAGCGCACCGGGGGATACGCGGAACGCGCGGTGGTGCACAGCAGGGCCCTGCACGTCCTCCCGGACAGCCTGTCCCTGCACGACGCGGTCTGTCTGCTCGGCCAGGGACTTACCGCGGTCGGGCTGCTCGAACTGGCGGCGGTCCGGGAGGGCCGGACCGTCCTCGTCGAGGCGGCCGCCGGGGGTGTGGGCACTCTGCTCGTCCAACTCGCCAAGGTCGCGGGCGCGAAGGTCGTCGGCGCCGCGCGGGGCGACCACAAGCTGGAGATCGTCCGCAAGCTCGGGGCCGACGTCGCGGTGGACTACGGCGTACCCGGCTGGGGGGACCTGGTCCGGCAGGCCGCCGGACCCGAGGGGATCGACGTCGTACTGGACTCCGTCGGCGGGGACGTGGGCCGGGAGGCGGTGGAGACGCTGGCCCCGGGCGGTCGCTTCATCGTCTACGGCATCGCCTCGGGCCGCGGCACCGAGGTACCGGGAGGGCTGGTCTACGGTCGCGGGCTCACGGTCATGGGCTACGGCCGAGCCACGCCGGGCGTCGATCCCGCGCGGTTCCGTGCCCAGCAGAGCCGGGCCCTGGAGGAGGCGGCCATTGGACGGATCGCCCCCGTCATCGGGCAGTGCTTCCCGCTGGAGGAGGCCCCGCTCGCGCACGCCGCGCTGGCGGGCCGGGAGACGGTGGGCACGGTGCTGCTCATTCCCTGAGCGGGACCCTTGTCTCCCGGGAGGCGGGAGCTGTTCACGTCTCCCGGGAGGGCGGGAGCTGTTCACGTCTCCCGGGAGGGCGGGAGCTTTTCACCGGGCGCCCCCGAACGGGGCCCTGAAACAGGGGAGTCGACCGTCGGACACCGACCCTCGGGCGTAGTGAATGTCCGATCCACGCGGGCGGGCATCCGGCTGTGGCGCGTCGCCATGGCCGGGCGGGCGTGGCGCGCGGACGATGTGCGCCATGACAGCGACCGAAACCACGCAACCCGCTTGGCAGGGCCCGCCGTTCACCACCCATGGTCCGCGCCGCCACCGGCGCACCGCCCTTCTCGCCGCGGCGCTTCTCGCACCGCGGCGTCCTCTCGCACGCCGCCTGGCTCGCGTCCGCCTGCCTCGCGTCTGCCGGGCCGGCGTCCGCCTGCCTCGCGCCCGCACGGCTCGCGTCCGCCTCGCTCGTGCCCGCCGGGCCGCACCGGCCGCCGCCCTGCTGGCGGTCGCCGACGTCTCGGACACTGTCCAGGGCCACCGGCACGAGGTCTTCACTGACGGCTCCGGCAGCGCCGTCGTCGAGAGCTACACGCTCACCGGCATGGGCCACGGCCAGCCGGTCGACCCGGGCGGCGGTACCGAGCAGTGCGGGGTGACGGGTCCGTACGTCCTGGACGCGAACATCTGCGCCTCGTACCGGATCGCTCGGTCCTGGGGCCTGGACTCCTAGGGGCCGGGTTCCCGAGAGGCCGGATTCCTGTGATCCGAGCTTCCGGGGACCGGATTCGCGAGAGTCCGGGACTTGCGGGCCCCGGGGCGTCCGCCGCGTCATGAGGAGCCCGGAGCGCGGTGCCGGTTACGCCGCCGACACGGCTGGAGCTGCGCCCGGGGCCGACCCGGGGCAGCCTGGTCGCATGGAGGATGAGAACCAGGGGACCCAGGGACGTACGCCGCCCGTGGTGGTGGACCCGCCGCTCGACGGCCGCCGCCGCGTAATGATCCATGGCGAGGACGTGGGAGCCGCCGTCAGCGCGACCGAGCTGCGCGGAATGCTCGGCCGCGCTGGACTGGGGGACGAGGGCACGCCGCTGGACGACCCGAGCCTGATCGAATGGCGTGGCGGCGGACCGGACGACTGGCCCGCCACCTGAGGCGGCAGGGTGTGCAGAGGCCATTGCGCGCGGCCACCCAGGCATTCCCGAGGAGCCGCGCGCCATAGAGGGGTGCCGCGGTGCGCGGTACGGGAAGGCGTGGCATGCGCGGTAGTACGGGACATGGCGGCGCGCGAGCGGTGCTTGTTCCGGGCTGTGCGACCGGTCGTCGGTGTCATCGGGGCGCCGGTGGTGCGGCCCGATGTCCCGCGCGGTGAGGTCGCCCGGGCCGCTGCCGCCTTCCAGCCCTGGCGAGCGTTGGCGTTCGGGCCCTGCGCGGTCCGCGCGGATTGCGGGCCACGGCGGCCACGTCGGCCTCGGGTGGTGACGACGGGCTTCTGCGTTCGGAGTCCCAGGGTGTCCCGAGTTGGTGGCCCCGCTTCGGTGTCCCCCGAGCTGGTTGCCCCGCTTCGGTGTCTCCGCGAGCTGGTTGCCCCGCTTCGGTGTCTCCGCGAGCTGGTTGCCCCGTTTCGGTGTCTCCGCGAGCTGGTTGCCCCGTTTCGGTGTCTCCGCGAGCTGGTTGCCCCGTTTCGGTGTCTCCGCGAGCTGGTTGCCCCGTTTCGGGG
>NZ_JBFAYQ010000029.1:84233-94600 GCF_040681345.1 Streptomyces sp. NPDC051776
GTGTCTCCGCGAGCTGGTTGCCCCGACTCGGTGTCCCCGAGCGCTCCGTCAGGTGGCGACGTAGGCCGCGAGATGCTCGCCGGTCAGGGTGGAGCGGGCGGCGACGAGATCGGCCGGCGTGCCCTCGAAGACGATCCTGCCGCCGTCATGGCCGGCGCCGGGACCGAGGTCGATGATCCAGTCGGCGTGCGCCATGACCGCCTGATGGTGCTCGATGACGATGACCGACTTGCCGGAGTCGACGATCCGGTCGAGCAGGCCGAGCAACTGCTCGACGTCGGCGAGGTGCAGGCCGGCGGTCGGCTCGTCGAGGACGTAGACGCCGCCCTTCTCGGCCATCCGAGTGGCCAGCTTGAGCCGCTGCCGCTCGCCGCCCGACAGCGTGGTGAGCGGCTGGCCGAGCGTGAGGTAGCCGAGCCCGACGTCGGCGAGCCGGTCGAGGACGCGGTGCGCGGCCGGAGTGCGCGCCTCGCCCGCGCCGAAGAACTCCTCGGCCTCGGTCACCGGCATCGCGAGCACTTCGCTGATGTCGCGGCCGCCGAGGCGGTATTCCAGTACCGATGCCTGGAACCGCTTCCCCTCGCACTCCTCGCAGGTGGTGGCGACACCGGCCATCATCGCCAGGTCGGTGTAGACGACGCCGGCGCCGTTGCAGGTGGGGCACGCGCCCTCGGAGTTGGCGCTGAACAGCGCCGGCTTCACGCCGTTGGCCTTCGCGAATGCCTTGCGGATCGGGTCCAGCAGGCCTGTGTACGTCGCCGGGTTGCTCCGTCGTGAGCCGCGGATCGCGCCCTGGTCGATGGACACCACACCGGCGTCGGCGGCCCCTCGACCGCCCACCAGCGACCCGTGCACGAGCGAGCTCTTGCCGGAGCCGGCGACGCCTGTGACGACGGTGAGCACCCCGAGCGGGATGTCGACGTCGACGTCTCGCAGATTGTGCGTCGTCGCGCCGCGGACCGCGAGCCGGCCCGTGGGCTTCCGCACCGTCTGCTTCAGGGCGGCCCGGTCGTCGAGATGGCGACCGGTGACGGTGCCGCCGGCCCGCAGCCCGTCGACCGTCCCCTCGAAGCAGACCGTGCCGCCCGCCGTACCGGCACCGGGGCCGAGGTCGACGATGTGATCGGCGATCGCGATCACCTCCGGCTTGTGCTCCACGACGAGCACCGTATTGCCCTTGTCCCGCAGGCGCAGCAGAAGATCGTTCATCCGCTGGATGTCATGGGGGTGGAGGCCCGTGGTCGGCTCGTCGAAGACGTACGTCGTGTCGGTGAGCGAGGAGCCGAGGTGGCGGATCATCTTCACGCGCTGCGCCTCACCGCCCGACAACGTGCCCGACGGCCGGTCGAGCGAGAGGTAGCCGAGGCCGATCTCCACGAACGACTCGAGGGTGTGCAGCAGCTTGGTGAGCAGCGGCGCCACCGAGGGCTCGTCGAGGCCGCGGACCCATACGGCCAGGTCGCTGATCTGCATCGCGCAGGCGTCGGCGATGCTGATCCCCTCGATCTTCGACGACCGGGCTCCTTCGGCGAGCCGGGTGCCGTCGCACTCGGGGCAGGTGGTGAAGGTGACCGCCCGCTCGACGAACGCCCGGATGTGTGGCTGCAGCGCCTCCTTGTCCTTGGCCAGGAACGACTTCTGGACCTTGGGAATCAGCCCCTCGTAGGTGAGGTTGACACCCTCGACCTTCACCTTGGTCGGCTCCCGGTGGAGGAAGTCGCGCATCTCCTTCTCGGTGAACTCGCGGATCGGCTTGTGCGGGTCGAGAAGGCCCGACTCGGCGTAGACCCGCACGGTCCAGAAGCTGTCGGACTTCCAGCCGGGGATGGTGAACGCGCCCTCCGCGATCGACTTGGAATCGTCGTAGAGCTGGGTGAGGTCGATGTCGGAGACCGTGCCGCGGCCTTCGCAGCGCGGACACATGCCGCCGGTACGCGTATAGGTCGTCTTCACCGCCTTCCGGTCACCCTTCTCAACGGTGATCGCGCCCCTGGCGCGGACCGAGGGGACGTTGAAGGCGTACGCGCCGGGTGGGCCGATGTGCGGTTGCCCGAGCCTGCTGAAGAGGATGCGAAGCATCGCGTTGGCATCGGTGGCGGTGCCGACCGTGGAGCGGGGGTCGGCGCCCATCCGCTGCTGGTCGACGGTGATCACGGTGGTCAGTCCTTCGAGGACGTCGACCTCCGGCCGTGCAAGCGTCGGCATGAAGCCCTGGAGGAAGGCGCTGTAGGTCTCGTTGATCAGCCGCTGCGACTCGGCGGCGATCGTGTTGAACACGAGCGAGCTCTTGCCCGAGCCGGAGACGCCGGTGAACACCGTCAGGCGGCGCTTCGGGAGCTCGATGCTGACGTCCTTGAGATTGTTCTCGCGAGCCCCGTGCACGCGAATCAGATCGTGGCTGTCGGCAGCGTGCGGCGCAGGCGACGGCGGGTCCGTCCTCGTGGCCTTGCTCATCGTGTCTCCATCTGTTGGGCGGGCCGCCCTCGCGGTCTCCCGGCGCCGCCTGGCTCGATCCGGCCTGCTTCGAACAGTACGTCCGGTCGCCCTTCTCCGGAGCCCGTTACGGCGAGGAACGCCGGGCACCTGATCAGCGATGCGGGCCCGGACAGGCGACGCCCGTCCGGCTGACGGCGACTCCCCTGTGCGCGCACGGAGAGCAACCCTCACGCGGCATTGCCGCTCGGTCGCATCCGAGGAGACTGCCGGTCAGCCGCTGACCGGGGGACCACCTTCCGCGCCGGGCCGGGGAAGGCCGCGCCGGCCGTACGACGTACCCACGCCCTTCTCGTTGCGGATTCAACCCAGCCCTATACTGCGGACGGTGACCGGGTCCATACTGCGTGGCCATGACCCTCACCGCCGACACCGTCACCGCTGAACGGCTCGAGGAACTCCTCGCCGATCAGTCCATCCCCGCCGTGCACCGGACACTCTGGCTCCTGCTGTGGGAAGTCGAGCATCCGGTCCTCGAACTGCTCTCCCTCGACGTCCGGGACGTCGAGTTCGACACCTTCAGCGAGCGGGCTGCCGCGCTCCTGCGCGAGTTGACCGGGGACCGGGAGTCCGGCCCCGTGTTCGCTGTCGGAAAGCGCTCCCTGACCTGGGAGGAAGCGGTCCAGGCGGCCCACGACCAGGGGCACGGCATCCACGCGTTCCGCACCGGAGGGAAGCGCAGCCGCCAGACCGGCGGATGACTGCCGCAGGGAAGCGCAGCCGCCGGACCGGCGGATGACTGCCGCCCCGCCTCGGGGCCTTGCGTACACCCGTCGTGCGGGACGGGGTGACGAGGGACGGCGGACGGCACGTGCACGATCGCGCGCAGGGCCGTGCGAGCGCGCCGGACCCCGTGCGAGAAGGGTGAGCAGGCGCGCGCTTTGAACAGCCGTACGTCACGGGCCTGTTGACGACTGCTTGGCCTCCACACCCGGACAGTGCGACGGCCGTGGCCGGATCCCTTCCTGCCGCTCCGCGGAGCTTGCGATTCCGCGCAGCCGCGCCATCCTGAGCCCAGGACGCGACGTCATCGTCCGCCCAGGACACGACACCGCCGTCTGAGCCCGGGAAGGAAGATCCGTGACACCGAAAGGCCTGGGAATGACCACCTCCGTACGCGGCCCCGCCCAGGACACCACCGACCGGGCGCGCTCGCGTCGGGCCCTCGTGGCGGGCTCGGTGGGCAACTTCATCGAGTGGTACGAGTTCGGCGTCTACGGCTGCTTCGCCACGATCATCGCCGCGAACTTCTTCACCCCCGAGGGCGGCAGCGACCTCGAAGGGCTCATCAAGACCTATGCCTCCTTCGCCCTCGCCTTCTTCTTCCGCCCCATCGGGGCAGCCGTCTTCGGCCGCGTCGGGGACCGGATCGGCCGCCGCCCCACACTGATCCTGGTCGTCCTGCTGATGACGGGAGCCACGACCCTGATCGGCGTACTCCCCACGTACGCCACCGTGGGGGCCGTCGCGCCCTGGCTCCTCACCCTGCTCCGCGTTCTGCAGGGTCTGTCCGCCGGAGGTGAGTTCGGGGGAGCGGTGTCGGTCATGACCGAGTTCGCACCTCCGGGGCGACGCGGCCTGTACGGGTCGTGGCAGTCGTTCACGGTCGCTCTCGGTCTGCTCGGGGGCGCGGGGACGGCGGCCCTGCTCGCCGCCCTGATGACCGCGTCCGACCTGCAGGCGTGGGGCTGGCGTGTGCCGTTCCTGCTGGCGCTGCCTCTGGGACTCGCCGCGCTGTGGCTCCGGCTGCGCCTGGAGGAAACCCCCTCGTTCGAGCGCGCGAGCGCGGGCCTCTCGGATCCGGCCGTCGACCCCGACGCGCTCCGGGCCTCCAGGACCCCGCGCGGCGAGGTCATCCAGGCCATCGTGCTCGGCGCCGGACGGCTCATGGGCTGGTCGGCGGCCGGATACACCTTCCTCGTCGTGATGCCCGCGTATCTGCAGAGCTCGCTGAACGCCACATTCCAGCAGGCGCTGGTGGCCACCGTGCTCGCCAACCTGGGCTTCGCCGTCTCCATCATTCCCGCAGGGCTGCTGAGCGACCGGATCGGCCGGCGCGCGGTCATGCTGGCGGGTGCGGCCCTGGTGACCCTTCTCGCCTTGCCGCTGCTGAATCTGTTGCAGGATCCGGGCGCCCCGGAAGCCATGAAGGCCGTGGCGGTGACCGTGGCCGGCGCGGTCGTCGGCCTGATGGCGGGACCCGGGCCCGCGATGCTCGCCGAGATGTTCCCGACCCGTGTGCGCTGCACGGGCCTCGGGCTGGCGTACTCGCTCTCGAACGCCGTCTTCTCGGGCTCGGCCGGGCTCATCATCACCGAATTGATCAAGCGAACCTCCAACGTCGACATCCCCGCGTACTACGTGGTGGCGACGTGCGTCGTCAGTGTCCTTGCACTCCTCACGCTGCGCGGCGACGACCACCGGCGTGCCCTGCGCGACTGAACGGCCCGCCGGGCCGGGGAGGTGAACCATGCGCGTGATCGGTCTGATGTCAGGAACGTCCCTGGACGCGATCGACGCGGCGGCCGCCGATCTGACCCTGGACGGCGACACGCTGGTGATGATGCCGCTCGGCTCGCTGACCGTCCCGTACTCCGAGGACCTGGGCAAGGCGCTGGCCGCGGCGCTGCCGCCCGCGGCGACGACCATGGAGGACGTCTGCCGGCTCGACACTCGCGTCGGCCAGGAGTTCGCAGCGGTCGCGGTCCGGGCCGACCGGGAGCTGTGCGACGGCCGGGCGGAGCTCATCGCCTCGCACGGGCAGACCGTCTTCCACTGGGTCGAGGAGGGGCGGGTGCGCGGGACCCTGCAGATCGGCCGGCCCGCCTGGATCGCCGAAGCCACCGGCCGCCCGGTCGTGTCCGACCTGCGCACGCGCGACGTCGCCGCCGGCGGTCAGGGCGCGCCTCTGGTGAGCATCGTCGACGTGCTGTGGCTGCGGGGCCGCCCCGGGGTCCCGGTGGCCCTGAACCTGGGCGGCATCGCCAACATCACCGTCGCGGCGCGCGACCCCGCCGCCTTCGACACCGGTCCCGCAAACGCCCTCCTCGACGCGGCGGTCCGCGATCTGACCCACGGTCGGATGGACTACGACACCGGCGGGGCCCTGGCCGCCCGCGGCCGGGTGGACCAGCAGCTGCTGGAGCGCCTGCTCGACGAGCCCTACTACGCCAGGCCCGCGCCGAAGACGACGGGGAAGGAACTGTTCCATCTGCCGTACCTGCGGGCCGCCCTGGCCGGATGCGCCCCGCTCCCGGCGGAGGACGTCATCGCGACCCTCACCCGGCTCACCGCCCGGACCGTCGCGGACGCGGCCCGGTCCGTGAGGGCGACGGAGGTCGTCGCGTCCGGCGGTGGAACCCGCAATCCCGTCCTGATGGCCATGCTCCGTACCGAGCTCGACGGCATCGCTCTGCGGGTCTCCGACGATCTCGGTCTGCCGTCCGACGCCAAGGAGGCCTACGCGTTCGCGGTGCTCGGACATCTGACCGTCCACGGCCTGCCCGGAACCGTCCCCACGTGTACGGGCGCGCGGCGCGCCGCCGTTCTGGGCTCCGTCACCCCGGGCAACCGCGGCCTGTGCCTGCCGCAGACGGCGCCGATCGTACCGGCCCGGCTCCGGATCTCCCCGCGACCGTGACCATCCGCCCCGGTCTACCGCTTCTTCCGTCCGGCCCGGCGCCCACGTGCCGGCAGGTGCCATCGGCCGGCCCAGCCCGGTTGCTCCCGCGGGGGCATCCGGCGGACCCGTGCGAGGACCAGCACGGTGTCGTCATCGGGATCCACCGACACCAGTTGGGTGAGCACGCGGTCGGCGGCCCGCTCCAACGACTCGGGGGCGTCGCGGAGTTCGTCGCGGAGCCTGGCCAACCCCCGGTCCAAGTCCAGGTCGTGCGATTCGACCAGGCCGTCGGTGTAGAGGGCGAGCACGGCGTCCTCGGGGAGGTCGATGTCCATCGCCCGGAACGGGAAGCCGCCGACGCCCAGGGGGACGCCGAGCACCTCGTCCAGGATCTCCACCTCGCCGTCCGGGGGCCGTATCAGGGGCGGCGGGTGACCGGCGCTGGCGATACGGGTGCGTCCGGCGGCCGGGTCGAACACGACGTAGACGCACGTGGCGAGCTCGATGCCGGACTCCACCGCGAACTCGTCCAGCTCCGCGAGGAGTTCGGAGGGCTCCGGGTCCCGCCTGGCCAGGGCACGGGCGGTGAAGCGCAGCCCGCCCATGTCCGCGGCGGCCCGTACGCCGTGGCCCATCACATCGCCGACGACCAGCGCAACGCGACGGCCCGGCAGCTGGATCAAGTCGTACCAGTCGCCTCCGACCTCGGTCACCCGGCCTCCGGGGAGATAGCGGTGAGCAACCGTCACATAGCGTCCGGCCGGGAGGGATTCGGGCATCAGCGCACGCTGCAGAGTGAGTGCGATATCCCGTTCCCTGCTGTAGAGGCGGGCGTTGTCCAGACACAGCGCAGCGCGTGAGGTCAACTCGGCGGCCAGGCTGAGGTCCTGGTCGGTGAAGGCAGGACGGGTGGCGGGCCGGCCGAACATCGCGATCCCCTGGACCGTTCCGCGTGCGATCAGCGGCGCGATGACGAGCGTGGACAGCCCGCTGTCGACCAGCAGCCGCGCGCTGGTCTCGTCGGGGACGTTGCTGGTGACGAAGGCCTCGTCCACCTGCGCGGAATCGGGGCGGCCCGTCTGCAGGACATGGTGTATGGCCGAGCCCGGCGGGTAACGGGCGGTCTCCCGGCCGCTGAGCGGTTCGGAGGCGGCGGAGGAGAGAACGGTGTCGGAGGCGATCCGCCGCGTGACCACCGGGAGGGCGGGGTCGAACGGCTCCTGCTCGTTCATCCACTCCACGAGCTCCACGACCGCCGCGTCGCAGAAATCGGGGACCGCGACCTGGACGATCTCCCGCGCGGTGACGGCCACGTCCAGCGTCGTTCCGATCCGGGCGGCCGCACGGTCGAGCAGCGCCAGGCGCTGGCGGGCAGCGGATGCCTCGACGATGGCCTGCTCCCGGTCCGTGACGTCGACCAGCATCCCGCCCACCCCGAAGAGGCGGGTGCCACCGGGCCTGCTGAGCGGGAAGAGGCTCACGGACCAGACCTGATCGCGGTCCGGCTGTCCACGGGTGCGTACGCCCACGAGGGCACCGACGATGGGCCGCCCCACCTCGGCGACGGCGCGCAGCATGCTCTCGTACTCGCCGCCGTCGGGCATGATCATCGCGTCGCCCACGTGCTGGCCCAGGTGTTCCTGGATGGGCATGCCGTCCATGTCGGCCAGTGCCTGGTTGAGATGGACGAACCGCAGGTCCGCGTCGAACATGACCAGACCGATCGGGCAGCTCTCGAAGAGGGCGTCGAGGAAGGCCAGATTGTTCCTGACCCGTTCGAGCTCGCCGCTCTCGCTCGCCAGGGTCATGACCGTGTCCCGCCCGCCGGTCCCGGCGAGCCGGAACACCCGGAAGCCACCGTCGAAGACCGTGCCGTCGCGGTGGCGGATCGACAGGCGCCCACGCCAGTAACGCTCGCTCCGACCCCGCTCCACCATGCGGGCCCATTCGTCCCGGCCGCTGCCGGAGGCGTCGGCGAAGAGCATGCCGCTGGGCTGCCCGAGTGCGGCGCGCGCGGAGTACCCGAAGAGGGATTCCGCGCCGGGGCCCCAGTAACAGATACGGTCATCGGCGTCCACGCCGAAGACCGCGACCGGTACCCGTTCCAGTAGGGACCCGTGCTCCGACAACAGCGGACTGCGGCCCTGGGGCCGGCCTGCCAGTTCTGAGGACACCGTTGTTCCTCCCCGTGCGGAAGCCCCGGTCCGCGCCTCCTCGATCGGCGGACACCTTCAATTCTGCCCTTTATGTCGCTGTTCCGGAGTGCTTAGAGATCGTTGGCGAGAGGAGGGATCCGGCGGTCTCATCGCAGATGACCGACTGCCGTCGCCTGGGAAGTGATGGAGGAATCCGGACCGGAATCCCGGGGCCGGCGGTCCGGTCCGGCCTGTTTGGGCCCGGTCCGGTCCGGCCTGGTTGGGCCCGGCCCGGTTCGGCTCAGCGGGCCCTCGGTCTCCCCGCGCACGCGGATCAGCACCATCCGGTGCGGGAGGGATCCTCGCGTCGAGGGTCGCCACGGGTGACGCGCGTCCGGCCCGTCGCGGCGCCCGGGACGGACACACGCTCGTCGGGGAAACCCCGGACGCCGCCGGATCATCTCGATACGGGGAAGGGTGCCGGCCCGGGTGTCGGCGCGCTGCTCCGGGGCCCCTGTCCGGATGGTGATATACCAGGTCATCGGCCCATCGTACGGACGTCGGCGGCGCGAGGGCCGTCCACGACGAGGACAACTCCACTACGGGAGGACGGACTTGAGGATTCTTCTGGTAGGTGCGGGCGGAGTCGGCAGCGCGGTCGTCGGCATCGCTGCCCGCCGGGACTTCTTCGGGCATATGGTCGTGGCCGACTACGACCCGGACCGCGCCCGGAGCGCGGTGGAGTCCGTCGGTGACCCGCGCTTCGTGGCCGCCCGCGTCGACGCCTCCGACGAGGCGGCGGTCGGCGCCCTGCTCGCCGAGCACCGCTGCGACGTCCTGCTCAACGCGACCGATCCCCGGTTCGTCATGCCGCTGTTCCGGGCCGCTCTGGCCGGCGGCAGCCACTACCTGGACATGGCGATGTCGCTGTCCAAGCCCCACCCGGAGCGCCCGTACGAGGAGTGCGGAGTCAAGCTGGGCGACGACCAGTTCGCGCTCGAGGAGCAGTGGAAGAAGCAGGGGCGACTGGCGCTGCTGGGCATGGGCGTCGAGCCGGGCCTGTCCGATGTGTTCGCCCGCTACGCCTCCGACGAACTCTTCGACGAGATCGAGGAGATCGGGGTGCGCGACGGCGCGGATCTGGAGGTCGAGGGCATGGGCTTTGCCCCCTCCTTCTCCATCTGGACCATGATCGAGGAGTGCCTGAATCCGCCGGTCGTCTACGAGGCGGACCGCACCTGGTTCACCACACCGCCGTTCAGCGAGCCGGAGACCTTCGACTTCCCCGAAGGGATCGGCCCGTTGGAGTGCGTCAACGTGGAGCACGAGGAGGTGCTCCTCATGCCGCGCTGGCTGGACGCCAAGAGGGTCACCTTCAAGTACGGTCTCGGCGCCGAGGTCATCAACACCCTCCGTACGCTCCACCAATTGGGGCTCGACCGCACCGACAAGGTGAAGGCCGGCGGCGTGGAGGTCTCGCCCCGTGACGTCGTGGCCGCCTGTCTGCCCGACCCCGCGACGCTCGGCGAGCGGATGCACGGCAAGACGTGCGCCGGGACCTGGGTCCGCGGCGTGAAGGACGGGGCGCCGCGCGAGGTGTATCTCTACCACGTGGTCGACAACCAGTGGTCCATGCGGGAGTACGGCTCGCAGGCGGTCGTCTGGCAGACGGCCATCAACCCGGTGGTCGCCATGGAGCTGATGGCCGAAGGGACCTGGGAGGGCATCGGCGTGCTCGGCCCCGAGGCGCTTCCGCCCCGCCCCTTCCTGGATCGTTTGACCGACTACGGGTCGCCCTGGGGCATGCGCGAGCAGTGAGCACACCGGGCCGCGGGAGCCGTTGAGCGAGGCGAGGGCGTGGGGGCGTGCGACCGCTGAAGGGGCGGCAGCCGCACCCTCGCGCCGTGAGTCCGCCCCGGTAGGTGAAACGGCAAGGGAGTCCGTGGAGACGCTTGAGCGTTGAGTTCGGCGGACCGCGGGGCGGCGAGTCGTGCCGTGCCCCGCACGGTGCCTGCCGTCCGGGCCTGCCGTCCGGGCCTGCCGTCCGGGCCTGCCGTCCGGGCCTGCCGTCCGGGCCTGCCGTCCGGGCCTGCCGTCCGGGCCTGCCGTCCGGGCCT
>NZ_JBFAYQ010000030.1:0-90945 GCF_040681345.1 Streptomyces sp. NPDC051776
CACCCCCCAGGCCATGCACTCGACAGGGGGACCCAGTCATGCCAGCTCCAGAGGCCGGGAGCCCCATTGCGGGGCCACGAAGAAGGTAATGGGGACCGCGGCCCGGCGTCCACGATCCACGCGTGCCTTGACGTGGTGTACGTACGCCGTGTACAGCGTCTCCGTCCGCCCGCAGGCAGGCCGGCAGGAGGTCAGGCATTTTGCGGGTACCACCGCAGTTCCACCGTGTTGCCGTCCGGGTCGCGGACGTAGAGCGACTGCGCGTAGCCCCGGGCACCGAAGCGTTCGCCCGGCCCGTCCAGGACCGTGAACGTGCCGGAGGCGACGACCTGTTCCCAGTCCAGCGGCTCGACGACCAGGCAGATGTGGTCCACGTTGGAGCCCACCGGGGAGTCTTCGGGGCGCTGGACGACGTCGATGATGGTCGACGGGCTCACCCGGACCGAGGGGAACGGTGCCCTGCCCGCCCGCCATTCCTCCACGCGCACCGGCTCCAGGCCGAGCGGGCCGCAGTAGAAGTCCAGCGTGCGCTCGATGTCGGCGACGCTGAGGACGAGATGGTCGAAGTCGATCACGCGCATGCTTTCCTCCACGGGATGCGGGGCCTGCTCGTCGGCTGTGGGGGCCTGGGGCGTCACCGGGACCCGGGGCTTTACCGGGGCTCGGGGCTTTGCCGGGGCCAAGGGGGCTTTACCGGGGCTCGGGGGCTTACCGGCGCCCAGGGCGTCGGAAGACAGTCTCGGTCATGCGCGGGGCGCGATGGCCGAGCCACCCGCCGGGCGCTGGGCGGGACCACCCGCCGGGCCGCTCGCCGCGCCACTGCCTCGGACCGTCACCTACGGCGGCTCCCGGACCGACCCGTCATGCGAAGAGGGGCAGCCCCGCCTCGCGCCGTACCGGATACGTGAGGACGGGCTCGACCCGGTTCCGGGCCGCCGGTCCCGCGCCCGGTCCGACGAAGCGGCCGAGATCCGGACGGCGTACCGCGGTGCGGCCGCCCACGGGTCCACGGTGCGTTCCCGCGCGAAGCCTTGACAAGGGCATTGGTCTGGACCACGTTGTACCGCAACAGCGCAGGGGCCCCCGCGTTCACCACGAACCACTCTCCCAACTCCCCCCACCCCGGAGGCAGTCGTGGAACGCGCACGCACACATCGGTCCAGGAACAGATCCCGGCTCGCAAGCGCACTGACCGCCGCGGCGATCGCGGCCGGCGCGCTCACCGGGCTCGGCAGCGGGCTCGGGACCGCCAACGCGGCGGAGGAGCCGGTGGCCGCCCCCAGGCACGCGGTGACCGGCTACTGGCAGAACTTCGACAACGGCGCCACCGTGCAGAAGCTGCGGGACGTCCAGGACGAGTACGACATCATCGCGGTCGCCTTCGCCGACGCCACCGGCACCCCGGGCGCTGTCGGCTTCACCCTCGACCCGGCGCTCGGCTACGGCTCCGAGGACGAGTTCAAGGCCGACATCAGGGCGAAGCAGGACGCGGGCAAGTCCGTCGTCATCTCGGTCGGCGGCGAGAGGGGCACCGTCTCGGTGAACGACTCCGCCTCGGCCGCCAATTTCGCGGACTCCGTCACCGGGCTCATGGACGAGTACGGCTTCGACGGCGTCGACATCGACCTGGAGAACGGCCTCAACTCCACCTATATGTCCCAGGCCCTGAAGGCCGTCCACGCCGAGGCGAGCGACGTGGTCGTCACCATGGCCCCGCAGACCATCGACATGCAGTCGACGTCGAACGAGTACTTCAGGACGGCCCTCGCCATCAAGGACTTCCTCACCGTCGTCAACATGCAGTACTACAACAGCGGTTCCATGCTCGGCTGCGACGGCAAGGTCTACTCCCAGGGCTCCGTGGACTTCATCACCGCCCTCGCCTGCATCCAGCTCGAAGGCGGCCTCGACCCGTCCCAGGTCGGGATCGGCGTCCCCGCCTCCCCCCGGGGCGCGGGCAGCGGCTACGTCGAACCGAGCGTCGTCAACGCCGCCCTGGACTGCCTCGCCAGGGGCACGAGCTGCGGCAGTTTCGAACCGGACAGGACCTACCCGGGCATCCGCGGCGCGATGACCTGGTCCACGAACTGGGACGCGAGCAACGGGAGCGCCTGGTCCAAGGCGGTGGGCCCGCACGTCCACGGCCTCCCCTAGCCAGGGAGAAGCTGGCTGCGGCGATAGTGGTCCGCCTCACGAAAGGGTGATGGCCCATGGAGGAACAACGTGGGCCGAACGAGGGCGAGTTCGTGGCGGACGGGAGGTGCCGGGCTCTGCCGGTCGTTCGATAGGCATCGCTGTGCCGAAGAGAGTGCGGAGTCACCCGGTATCCGCCGGGCCGTCGCGAAATACGCTGAAGCGGTGCCAGTCTTGTAAGGACCTCAATGACCCGACGGTCTGCTCGTCGGGTGCGTCGAAGACCTCGTGGATCAGGCGCTGAGCCACGCGCGGGGCCTCGGCCCGGATCACGTCAACGATCCTGCGACGACCGGCCTTTCGCACGTGACCTCGCCGAACGGGTAGATCCTGCCAGGCGGGGCTTGGCGCGGCGCAACGGCAGCGAAGCGGTTCATGCCAAGCTTGAACAAGCGTTGAAGAGCCTGTCACCGAAGAGCTCATTGAACTCAGCAAGCTTTGGCACGATACCTGACAATGACAGCGAGGACGCGTGCACCGAATGGCGTTGTGGAAATGTCCTCGGATTGAGCCCCGTTGGTGGGTCGCGATCACCTCGTCCGGCGCGCTCGCCCTGTGCTACGTCGACCAAGAGGCGGTCGCCATCGCCCTCCCCAGCATCCAGCGTGATCTAGACGCGACGACCACGCAGCTGCAGCTCATCGTCAATGCGTATTTGATCACGCTCGCCGCATGCATTGCGCTGGCGGGGCGGGCTGGGGACGTCTTCGGCTGCCGCAGGGTGTTCCGGCTGGGTATTGTGACTTTTCTGGTCGGCTCCCTGATGTGCGGACTCAGTCCTGCGGTCATGGACATCGTGATCGGCAGGCTGGTCCAGGGCGTGGGGGCGGCCATGATGGTCCCCAATGCGACGGCCGCTGTCCTTGCCGCCTTCGCCCCCAGTTCACGTGGCCGGGCACTGTCTGCCAGTACCGGCGTGGCTATGGTCTTCCTGTCTCTGGGACCGTTCATCGGTGGGCTGCTCACCTCCCTCATTTCATGGCGCGCAGTCTTCCTGATCAATCTGCCGCTCGGACTTGCCCTGCTGGTGGTCATGGCGGTGACTCTGCCCCCGGAGAGCCACTTGCCCGCAAAAGCCGCCGCGCGGCGGCTCGACTGGTTCGGGCAGCCGCTGCTCGTGCTGGGCCTGGGCGCCCTCATTCTCGGCGTGATGCAAACCCGACCATGGGGATGGCGCTCTCCCGGCGTGATCGCACTGGTCATCAGCGGAACTGTCTTCCTGTTCATCACAGTGGTCTGGGAGCTGCGGTGCCCCGATCCGCTGATCGACTTGCGCCTCCTTGCCCAGCCCCGGTTTGCCGTCGAACTCACGGCCGTCACGGTGGTCCGATTTGCCATCGTGGGCTTTTCTCTGTTCAGCGCCATCTGGATCCAGGACATCCTGGGCTTCGACCCGATTGAGGCAGGCCTGGCGCAGCTGCCATTCTTGCTGACGCTGCTCGTGGTCACCACTCTGTCCGGCCTGTTGTACGACCGCGTCGGCCCCGGGCGGCCCGTCATCGTGGGAGTGACGGCCACCGGGGTGTCGCTGCTGTGGATGGCGGCGACACTGCATCACTATTCATATCCGCGGTTGATTGCTCCATATGTCCTGCTGGGCGTGGGACTGGGGCTGGCGGTGAGCCCGGCGATCACGGACCTGCTCGAAGCGGCGGCCGAGGACCGCCGGGCCCGGGCTTCTGGCCTGGTCCAGACCGTTCGCGAATTCGGTGCCTCCCTCGCCATCGCAGTCATGGGGGCGGTCGTGGCAAATGTGCAGATCGAGCGCATCCGTCAACTCGCGCGCACTGGAGCACTTCCGCCCGGCCTGGACCTTGGCCGGGTGGAGCGGGATGTCGGTGGCGCGGTCGCCGCGCCGGACCGCGCCGGCACTGAGGGCTTTCCTTTGAGACAACTGCCGGAGATCAAGGAAGCAGTGACCTTCGCCGTCGCGGTCTCGTACGTCCTGGCGGGTGTCTTGACGCTCCTGGCGGCGCTCCTCGCTTTCGTGCCGCTGCGGTCGGTTTCAGCAGCACGGAGGGGCGCGGCAGGTGGCAGACATCGCTCCGCGAAGTGAGAAAAAAGCGACATATATAGGTATAATCGCCCAATGGGGCTATCATCCGAGGTCGACATCGAAGCAGCTACACGTGCGGCCCGTGCATTCATTGAAACCCTCGGCGTCTCCTTCGACAACGAGTGCATGGAGAACACACCCGGCAGAATGGCTCGTGCCTACTGTGAGTTGCTCTCTCCGCGCGAGGTCAATCTCAAAACCTTCCCCAATGATGACGACTATGACCAACTGATCCTTGCGCGATCCATCCCGATGCGGACCGTGTGTGAGCACCACATGCTCCCTGTTGTGGGGACCGCCCACGTTGGCTACCTCCCAGACGACCGCATCCTGGGTCTGTCCAAGCTCGCCCGCGTCGTGGAGCACTTCGCGCGGCGTCCCCAGGTCCAGGAACGGCTCACCAAACAGATCGCCGAGTGGCTGTACGAAGCACTGAGACCCAAGGGGGTCGGCGTGGTGATCACGGCATCGCACTCCTGCATGACACTGCGCGGCGTAGCTGCCGCGGGTTCAACCGCCGTGACGTCTGCACTGTTTGGCACGCTGCGCGATGACCACAGCGCGCGTCACGAGTTCCTGTCCTTGATCGAATTGGACGCCCCGGCCTGACCGCTCCGGTCACCGATTACCCCGAGCACACCTCACCAGAAAGCCATCGGAATGGATCGGTTCGCCCTCGTCACAGTCCTGGAGTTCTCCTACGGCCACCGTCTGCTCCATTACAGCGGCAAGTGCCGGCATCTCCACGGCCATAACGGCCGTCTCGAGGTCGTCATCGAAGCGGACCGGCTGGACGACATCGGGATGGCCCTGGACTTCGGACAGATCAAGGCCGGCGTCGGCACCTGGGTCGGCGAAAACCTCGACCATCGCATGTTGCTGTGCGATGAGGACCCCCTGGTTCCCATACTCCGGGCCGCCGATGAACCCCTCTACCTCATGGATGCGAATCCCACCGCGGAGAACATCGCCAAACTGATCTGGTCCTGGGCACTGGGCGCTGGATACCCGATCAGCGAAGTCCGCCTATGGGAGACCTCCACCGCTCTGGCGTCCTATCGCGGGAGCGAGTGATGGAAGAGGTCGCCCTCCTCGCCAGCGGAGGCCTGGACAGCTGCGTCCTGATAGCTGACCTCGCAAAGCGCACTCGCGTTCATCCCGTCTACGTCATGTTCGGCCTCACCTGGGAGCCTGCGGAGCGAGCGGCTCTCGAACGCTTCCTGCCCGCTCTGAATTCCGACGCCGTGGAGCCACTGACCCTCTTGGAGGTCCCCGCCGCCACCGTCTACTGCGATCACTGGAGCCTCACTGGCCAGGGCGTTCCTGATGCGCAGACATCGGACGCCGCAGTGCTGCTGCCCGGCCGAAACGTGTTGATGCTGGCCGTAACCGCCGTCTGGTGCTCCCTGAGGGACATTCATACCATCGCGATGGGCACCCTGAGCGCGACCCCCTTCGCGGACGCAACACCCGAGTTCTTCCGGGACTACGCACGCTGTCTGGGGGCCGGACTGGCACCGCACCACATCAAAATCAACACGCCATACCGCGACCGGACCAAGGCGGACGTGATCGCGGAGTTCCCGGACCTTCCGCTCCACCTGACCCTGACCTGCCTCGCGCCGACCTCAGACGCCCACGGCCCGCTCCACTGCGGAGCGTGCAACAAGTGCGCCGAACGCAAGCTCGCCTTCGAGCAGGCCGACGTCAACGACCCGACACGCTATGCAATCCGCGAGAGGCCGTGATCACCACGTGGATCGGAGCATCGTTGCTACGCCGTGCTCAATCAACAGGACCGTGAGCCACCATCGTCGCTGACCTGGGGTCTGCAAAGTTGACGGCTCTGTCCCGTAATCGGGGCTCCTGCGGGAACTGCTGGCCGCCTGCCCCGAGAGGGATGAACTCTCCCGGCTCATAGCAGAGTTCACCACACTCCTCACTCCCGACCCGAGCAGTGGCTTCCGGCTCACTGAGTGGATCGCGGCCGTCCGCGATTGCGGCCTGCCCCCCACCTGCACGGCTTCGTCAACGGCCTGTCTGCCCCCTGCCGGCGGACGACGCTACGTTGAAGACGGGCCCTGGAACGGTATGCCGGAGCCGACACCCGGAACCGCCGCCGAAAACTCACTGGCCGCCACCACCCCCGCGTCCGTGCGAGGCCACCACCCCACGCCGGCCGCCGCCGTCCCGTACGGAGGCGGCCCGTACGGAGGCGGCCCGTACTGAGGCGGCCCGGCACATGCCCGGCGCCCGTACCGGCCGCTGCCGCCCTGTAGCGTCGGAGGGTGTGAGCGCCTCCTCCCCCGGCAAGGACGCACGGCTGCAACGGAGCCTCGGGGTCCTCGACGCCGTCGTCATCGGACTCGGCTCCATGGTCGGCGCCGGGATCTTCGCCGCACTCGCACCCGCCGCCGACGCCGCCGGGTCGGGGCTGCTGCCCGCACTCGGGGTGGCCGCGGTCGTTGCCTACTGCAACGCCACCTCCTCGGCGCGGCTCGCGGCCCGCTATCCGGCCTCCGGCGGCTCATACGTCTACGGGCGCGAGCGGTTGGGCGAGGCATGGGGCCATCTCGCGGGCTGGGCCTTCGTGGTGGGCAAGACCGCCTCGTGCGCGGCGATGGCGTTGACGGTGGGCGCCTACGCGTGGCCGGAGCAGGCTCACGCGGTGGCCGTGGCCGCCGTCGTCGCGCTCACGACCGTGAACTGTGCGGGCGTGAGGAAGGCCGCATGGCTGACCCGGGCGATCGTCGCTGTGGTGCTGGCCGTCCTCGCCGCGGTCGTCACCGCCTGCCTGGCCGGCGGTACGGCACGCGCCGTACGGCTCGAACTCGGCGGCGACGCAACGACCTCGGGCGTGCTGCAGGCAGCCGGGCTGCTGTTCTTCGCCTTCGCGGGCTACGCGCGCATCGCCACACTGGGAGAGGAGGTCCGCGACCCGGCACGCACCATCCCGCGCGCCATCGCCGTCGCGCTGGGCATCGCGCTGGCGGTGTACGCGGCGGTGGCCGCGGCCGTTCTCGCGGTGCTCGGCCCGGAAGGGCTGGCGGACGCCGCCGCACCGCTCGCCGACGCCGTGCGTGCCGCGGGCACCCCCGAACTCGCCCCCGTCGTACGGGCCGGGGCCGCCGTCGCCGCGCTCGGCTCGCTGCTCGCCCTGATCCTCGGCGTCTCGCGTACCGCGCTCGCGATGGCCCGGGACCGCAATCTGCCGCACGCACTGACCGCCGTCCATCCGCGGTCCGGTGTGCCGCAACGGGCGGAGCTCGCCGTGGGCGCGGTCGTCGCAGCGGCGGCCGCGACGGCCGATCTGCGGGGGGCGATCGGCTTCTCCTCTTTCGGCGTGCTGGTCTACTACGCGATCGCCAACGCCTCGGCGTGGACGCTCACCCGCGAGGAAGGCCGCCCGCCGCGCGCCGTACCCGTCGTGGGCCTCGCCGGCTGCGGGCTGCTCGCCTGCACTCTGCCACCCCCCTCGGTGGCCACGGGAGCGGCGGTACTGGCGGCCGGTGCGGCGATCCACCTGCTGCGGCACCGCTTCGGGCACCCGCGGCCGCCCGGTTAGGACAGTCCCGCGCGGCGGGTGGCCGGGGGAGCGCCGGACGGAACTCGCCCTGTGGCAGCCCTGCGGCAGGTGGAGTTCGCTTCACGGCGGAAGGAACTCACCGCCACCGGCCGGACGGCACACCCGGGCCGGGATGCCCGGACCGCACGCCCCGGACCGGAACGCACACCCGGGCTGGGATGCCCGGACCGCCGCCCGGACCGGAACGCACACCCGGGCCGGGATGCCCGGACCGCACGCCCCGGACCGGAACGCACACCCGGGCCGGGATGCCCGGACCGCCGCCCGGGCGACCGGAACTCGCTCCGGCCGCCCGGGAGCGGACATGATCCGGAGCGGACGCCCGCCCTGTCGACCCCGCCGTAGTCCACAGGGGCGGGCGCCTCCGCTCCACGTGCCCGGTCGTTGCGACTACTGCTGGGGCTTGGGCAGTTCGCACCCCGGCAGGCCGAGGTCGACCTTGTTGCCCGTGCCGATGCACTTGGTGATGCCGTAGGTCTGCTGGGCGTAGTTGATCCCCTGGCGGACGGTCACCTTGCCGTTCTCGTCCACCTCGCAGGGGTTGTTCATGGTGCACTCGCCGCCGCTCTCGTTGCCCGTGTTGTTCACGGCGACGACCTTGCCGCTCGCACTGTCGACGACCGGGGAGCCGGAGGTGCCGCCGATGGTGTGGCAGGCGGGGGTGTAACGGACCGAGTCCTTCCAGGTCCAGTCGGCCTCCCGCAGTTCATGGACGAAGCCGTCGATCTCGCAGCTGTAGATCCGCTTCCAATAGCCGGAGACGACGTCGATCGCCTTGCCCTGCTCGGGGTGGTCGGCCGACAGCTCCAAGGCCTTGATCCCGTGCTGGGACTCGATGTCCGCGTAGGTGGTGTCCAGTTCGTAGAGGGATATGTCGGTGTCGGTCATGGTCGCGTACGCGACCTTGGTGGCCTTCAGCGATGCGACCTCGTCGCCGTCGGCGTTCAGCAGGTCGAAGGTGCGGTCGGACGGCTCGTCGACCACGACGTCGCCGGCGCCCGGCATGCCGCTCTCCAGGCAGTGGCCGTTGGAGAGCACGAGAGCCGGGTCCTGGTCCTGGGATCCGGGCATCCGCACCACGGACCCCGAGCAGTTGGAGAGTGCGACGGTGCCGGCGAAGTCGGCCGCCTTCGCCTTCTGCCGGAGGGCCGCGGGCTTCGCCGCTTGTGCCTGCTGGAACTGTCGGCCGGGCTGCGCCGACTCCTCGGCCGCGGTCATGGCTCCTGTGGGAGCCGTACCGGCGGCCAGGAAAAAGGCAGCGAGCGCACCGACGAGAGGCTTGTTCATGTGGGGGGTTCCTCTCCCTACCGAAGTTCTTTCGGTATTGACATGCGCATTGTGGATGCACGGACGCGGAGAGGACAAGCATCCGACGAACTATTGACCTATCCATGCCAGTTCCCCAGCATGGGTCGAACAACCGCACGCGCCAGTCGCCTTGAGCACCCCCCACACTGGAATCCCAGGAGACTCCATGCGACTCCCCATACGCGGCAGAAGGACCACAGCCCTCGCCGCACTTCTCACCCTTGCCTTGGCCGTCCCCATCACGGCCCAGGCAGAGGACCCCTCTCCCTCGCAGGTGGCGTCGGCCACCGATGAACAGCTCCAGCAGTACGAGATCCACGGGCCGGCGACCGTCGCCGAACGCACCCGGATCGCCGGGACCGGCGTCAGCATCGACGAGACGCACGAGCACACCGTGGTCGTCACCGCCGACCCTGCTCAGGCGAAGAAACTCCGCTCCATGGGCTACGAGTTGAAGGCCCGCCCGGCGCCCCCGGACCGCTCGACGGGCCGCGCGGCCGAGCCCTTCGACTTCCCCTCCGACGACTCCGGCTACCACAACTACGCGGAGGCCGAGAAGGAGATCAACGACCGGGTCGCCGCACACCCGGACATCATGAGCAAGAAGGTCATCGGCAAGTCCCACGAGGGCCGCGACATCGTCGCCATCAAGATCAGCGACAACGTCGGCGAGGACGAGAAGGAGCCCGAGGTCCTCTTCACCCACCACCAGCACGCGCGCGAGCACCTCACCGTTGAGATGGCGCTGTACCTGGTGCGCGAGTTCGGCGACGACTACAAGAAGGACGAGCGCATCACCAAGGCGGTCGACGGGCGCGAGATCTGGATCGTCCCGGACCTGAACCCGGACGGCGGCGAGTACGACATCGAGTCCGGCGACTACCGCATGTGGCGCAAAAACCGGCAGCCCAACGAGGGCTCCTCGGAGGTCGGCACCGACCTGAACCGCAACTGGGACTACAAGTGGGGCTGCTGCGGCGGCTCTTCGGACGACCCGGGCTCCGAGACCTACCGCGGTGCGTCCGCCGCGTCCTCGCCCGAGGTGAAGGTCGTCACGGACTTCGTGCACAGCCGCGTCGTCGGCGGCAAGCAGCAGATCAAGGCCGCGATCGACTTCCACACGTACAGCGAGCTGGTGCTCTGGCCGTTCGGCTGGACCGAGGACGACACCGCTGAGGGGCTCACGCAGGACGACCACGACGCGTTCGCGGCCGTCGGCGAGAGCATGGCGAAGAGCAACGGCTACACACCGGAGCAGTCGAGCGACCTCTACATCACCGACGGGTCGATCGACGACTGGCTGTGGGGCGACCAGAAGATCTTCGCCTACACCTTCGAGATGTATCCGTCGGGCGGCGGCGACGGCTTCTACCCGCCGGACGAGGTGATCGAGCGGGAGACGGACCGCAACCGGGACGCGGTGCTGCAGTTGCTGGAGAACGCGGACTGTATGTACCGCTCCATCGGCAAGGAGGAGCAGTACTGCTCGGAGGGCTGAGACGGAACGGCAGAGTCGTGGAGGGAGGCCCCGGGACCGCGGTTCCGGGGCCTCCCTCGCGGGAGGGTCTCAGCCGAGGACGGCCAAGGCGTCGATCTCGACGAGCAGCCCAGCGGGAAGTCCGACGTACACGGTGGTACGCGCCGAGGGAGCTTCCTTCAGACCGGCGAAGAACTCGTCGTAGACGGCGTTGAATGCGGCGAAGTGGGACGTGTCGGTGAGGTGGACACGGACCATCATCACGTCCTCCCAGCTCGCACCGCCCTCTTCGAGGACGGCCTGCACATTGCGCAGCGTCTGTACGGTCTGCTCGCGCAGCCCCGGGCCCACGGGTGCGGGCGTCCGGCCGGGCTCGGCGGGGCCGAACCCGACCTGTCCCGCGACCTGAAGGATGTTGCCCTTCCTGACTCCGTGCGAGAACTTGGCCGGCGGGGTGGTGTGGTTCGGCGGGGTGATGGCGGTCTTCCGAAGCGTGTCGCCCATCAGGCTGGCTTCCTTCCCTGGGGTCGTGCGGGCGGGTGTGCGAGGGGGAGGCGGTGGCAGGTGTTCGTCACCGGCCAGTGCCGGAATAGTCGCGGCTGATGGCCTCTGCCGTCCGGCGCACCAACGGGATGAGGGTGAGGAGTTCGTCGGCGCTGACGACCACGTTCGGGGCCGAGACGGAGCAGGCGGCGGCGACGCGGCCGTCCGCGCCGCGGATCGGCGCGGCGACGCAGTTGATGGACTCCTCGTGGCCGCCGAGGTCGGTGGCCCAGCCCTGTTCCCTTACGGTGGCCAGCTCTGTGAGGAAGGCGGCCGCGTCGGTGGTCGAACGGGCCGTGTAATGGGGGTAGTCGAGCCGCTCGGCGAGCGCGCGCCGCTCGGGCTCCGGCAGGTCGGCCAGGAGCAGCTTGGCGACGGCGGCGACGGTTATCGCGACGGGCTTGCCGATCCGCGAGTACAGCCGGACCGGATAGCGGCTCTCGACCTTGTCGATGTAGAGGACCTCGTTCTCCTCGTGGACCGCGAGGTGGACGGTGTGCCCGCACTTCTCGTTGAGCTCGACGAGGTGCGGGTGGGCGATCTCCCGGATGTCGAGGTGCTCCATCGCCTCCTGGGCGAGGGTGAAGAGACGGGCGCCGAGGCGGTAGCGCTGGTCCTGCTGGCGGTAGACGATGCCGTGCTCGTGCAGGGTGCGCAGCAGGCGCAGCGCGGTCGACTTGTGCACGCCGAGCCGCTGGGCGACCCGTTCCAGATTGGCCGGTCCCTCGGCGAGCAGCGGAAGGATGCTCAGTGCGCGATCGACGGTCCGGCTCATGGTGTGCGTACCTCCACCCGTCCTGTGCCCGCCCGTTCGCCGTCCACCCGGGGTCGAGACGCGGTGTCGCCCAGTGGGCGGTGTCGAGCGCTCCTTGAGGGCTGCAACCGGGGGGCTTCCGTACACCATTGACCCGGTGGTTGCGTGGATGTTAGACAGCCATCAGCGACATACGCAATGCACGTTGCACATGGTGCAACGCGAACGGAGGAGCCTCCATGGCCGCCGACACCGCCGCCGGACGACTCGCGGACGAACCGATCGACCACCGGTTCAAGGCGCTCCCCCCGGACGCGGAAGGGCTCACCGTCGGCGAACTGGCCGCCCAGCGACGTGACCTGTTCACCGGTGGCTTCACCACCCCCGTCCTCGCCCTGTCGGCCGAGGCCATGGAGCACAACCTCGCTCTGATGGAGCGTTACGCGACCGGGCACGGGCTCGCGTTCGCCCCGCACGGCAAGACCTCCATGTCCCCCCAGCTCTTCGAGCGCCAGATCGACCGCGGCGCCTGGGGCATCACCGCGGCCGTGCCGCACCAGGCGCGCGTCTACCGGGCGTTCGGAGTCCGCCGGATCTTCCTCGCCAACGAACTGGTCGACGCCGCCGCCCTGCGCTGGCTCGCCGGTGAGCTCGACGCCGACCCGGACTTCCGCTGCATCACATACGTGGACTCGGTGCGCGGCGTGGAGCTGATGGACGAGACCCTGCGCGCATGCCGCGCCCGCCGCCCGGTCGAGGTGATGGTCGAACTGGGTGCGGGGGACGGGGCGCGCACCGGAGCCCGTACGGAGGCCGACTGCACGGCGGTCGCCGACGCGGTCGCGGGCACGCGCTCACTGCGGCTGGTCGGCGTGGCCGGATACGAGGGCGAGGTCCCGCGGCCGGACAGCGAGCGCGTCCGCGCCTGGCTGGACCGGCTCGTCGCCCTGACCGCCGCCTTCGACAAGGCCGGGCGCTTCGCGGACGTCGACGAGATCGTGCTGAGCGCGGGCGGCAGTGCCTGGTTCGACACGGTGGCGGAGGTCTTCGCGGACGTTCCCGCGCTGTCCCGGCCGGTGCTGAAGCTGCTGCGCTCCGGCGCGTACGTCTCCCACGACGACGGCCACTACCGCCGCATCACGCCCTTCAACCGGGTCCCGGAGGAGGGTGCGCTGCATCCCGCGTTCCGGCTCTGGGCCCAGGTCGTCTCCTGCCCCGAGCCGGGCCAGGCGTTCGTCAATGCCGGGAAGCGCGACGCCGCGTACGATCTCGACCTCCCCGAACCCCGGGTCGTGCGCTCCGTCCGCGACGGCTCCACCCGCCCCGCGACCGGCATCACGGTCTCCGGGCTGTCCGACCAGCACGCGTGGCTGCGGCTGGAGGAGGGGGCGGAGCTGGAGGTCGGCGACTGGGTGGGCATGGGTCTGTCGCACCCCTGCACGTCCTTCGACAAGTGGCAGCTCATCCCCGTCACCACGGACCAGTCGACGGTCACCGACTTCATCCGCACGTTCTTCTGACCCCCCGGTCGCCGCACCGCACCCCGGGCGGGAAGAGGCATCCGCATGGATCTCGTGGTCCGCGAGGCACGCGTCATCGACGGGACCGGCGGACACCGGGGGAGCGACGGCACTCTGCAGGGGGCAAGCCGCGCCCACGGGCGTAGGGGACGTTCCCGCACTACCTCGGCCGCTACGTCCGCGAACTCGGTGTACTGACGCTGGAGCACTGGCTGGCACATCGTGCTGACACTGGAGGAGCGGGTGGCACATCTCACGTCCCGCCCCGCGGCTCGCCCGCGGCTGCCGGACCGGGGTCTCGTACGCGAGGGCCACCGCGCCGACCTCGTGCTCATCGCCCCGGAGACGATCCCGGCCGGCTCCACTTTCGAAGATCCGCGGACCCTCCCCGCCGGCATTCCGCATGTGCTCATCCACGGCTGCTTTGTCATCGAAGACGGGCGGTGCACGGACGTTCTCGCGGGGCGGTCGGTTCGCCGGACACGCGGGGCGTGATCGCACCTCCCGCGACCCCGTGCAGGCCTGCGAAGCGCCGCCCACGTGGCGGAAAACATCGCGCCGCTTCCGTCGCCCGGCCGTATCGTGTCGGACATGCAGGTGATCCAGTCAACCAAGCTCGCCAATGTCTGCTACGAGATCCGTGGCCCGGTCCTCGAGGAGGCAATGCGGCTGGAAGCGGCAGGTCATCGCATCCTCAAGCTCAACACGGGCAACCCGGCGCCGTTCGGCTTCGACTGCCCGCCCGAGATCCTCGAGGACATGCTGCGCAACGTGGGTTCGGCCCACGGCTACGGGGACGCCAAGGGCCTGCTGTCGGCCCGGCGCGCGGTCATGCAGCACTACCAGACGCAGTCCATCGAACTCGACGTCGAGGACATCTACCTCGGCAACGGCGTCTCCGAGCTGATCCAGATGTCGATGCAGGCGCTGCTCGACGACGGGGACGAGGTGCTCGTCCCGGCGCCCGACTACCCCCTGTGGACGGCCGCCGTCTCCCTTGCCGGCGGCACCGCGGTGCACTACCGCTGCGACGAGCAGGCCGACTGGATGCCCGACCTCGCGGACATCGAGCGCAAGGTCACCGACCGCACCAAGGCGCTCGTCGTCATCAACCCCAACAACCCGACGGGCGCGGTCTACGACGAGGAGCTGCTTCGCGGCCTCACCGAGATCGCCCGCCGCCACAACCTGATCGTCTGCTCCGACGAGATCTACGACAAGATCCTCTACGACGGCGCCACGCACATCCCGACCGCCGCGATCGCCCCCGACCTGCTGACGCTCACCTTCAACGGGCTGTCCAAGGCGTACCGGGTGGCGGGCTATCGCAGTGGCTGGATGGCGGTCTGCGGCCCGAAGGAGCATGCCGGCAGCTACATCGAGGGCCTGACGATCCTCGCCAACATGCGGCTGTGCGCCAACATGCCGGCCCAGCATGCGGTGGCCACGGCCCTCGGCGGACGGCAGTCGATCAATGACCTGGTCCTGCCGGGCGGCCGGCTGCTGGAGCAACGCGACACGGCGTACGACCTGCTGACGCAGATCCCGGGCGTGACGTGCGTGAAGCCGAAGGGCGCGCTGTACGCCTTCCCGCGGCTCGATCCGAAGGTCTACAAGATCAAGGACGACCGGCAGCTCGTCCTCGACCTGCTGCGCGCCGAGAAGATCATGATCGTCCACGGTACGGGCTTCAACTGGCCGGAGCCCGACCACTTCCGGCTCGTCACGCTGCCGCACAAGGAGGACCTGGCGGACGCGGTGAACCGGATCGGCCAGTTCCTGGACGGCTACGGGCAGCCGTAGCGCGCCCGGCACCGTCGGCCGTCCGGCGCGAGGGCCCGCCCGGCCCCGGCCGGCCCGCACGACGGTCGGCCCAGCCCCGCCCGTCCCGCACCACCGCCGGCACGGCCCCGGCCCTCCGGCACCTTCGCGAACCCGCCCCGGATTACGCCCCTTTGGCGCCCGGGGCGGGAGTTTGCGGCGCTGCGCGCACCTGCCCCGCGCACGCCTCGGCGGCGACCGGGACTCGGCTGAACTTTAGACTGCGTCTAATGTAGGATGGACTCCTGAATATGGCTGGAGGCCATCATGTACGAGCCGATCCGCACCAAGTCGGTCCACTCCACCGCCGAGCAGGGGTTTCCGCACCGCTCCCGGGAAGAGGAGCTGGACATTCAGCTCGCCGGGCATCTGGCCGCGCTCCTGTCGGTGACCGATGACCTGCGAGCCGGCACACCGGCCCCGGCCCCCGGTCTCGACCGGGCGGCGAACCGCATTGCCGAGCAGGTCGCGCGGCTGCGCAGGGGGGCGAGCCCGGCCCGCGTCCCCGAACCGTCCGAAGCCTCCGGTTCTGCGACGGAGTCCGCCCGTACGGCAACGGATTCCGCCCGTACGACACCGGGTTCCGCCCGCATCGCGTTCGGGGATGCCCGTACCGCGGCTCTGCACCGGCGGGCGCACGCCCTCGCCGGCCGGGCGCTGGTGGTCGCCGCGTCCCGAGCGGACACCGCCGCCGCGATCCTCGCCGCCGAGCAGATGGACCTCCACGCGGCCGCACTGGACGGCGAAGACCTCGACGCGACGCACGCCGTCCAGCCCTCGCCCGCCCTGAGCGCGGCCCCCTGAACCGGCCCTGGGCCGCGCACCTGCGAGGTGCGCGGCCCAGGAGCCATCTCTTTGCGATTGGCGGCCCGGCGCTCGGTGAAGCGCCGGGCCGGGCCCGTACGTAGCCGGGCATCACCGGGCTACAGCCGGGGTGCACGTCAGCCGAGGCGCTCCACGAGCGCGCGGTACTCGTCCCACAGCTCCTTGGGCGTGTGGTCACCGAAGGTGTTGAGGTGCTCGGGGACGAGCGCGGCCTCCTCGCGCCACACCTCCTTGTCGACGGTCAGCAGGAAGTCGAGATCGCTGTCGGAGATGTCGAGCCCGCCCGTGTCCAGGGCCTCCTTCGTCGGCAGGACGCCGATCGGCGTCTCGACGCCTTCGGCCCTGCCCTCCAGACGCTCGACGATCCACTTGAGCACGCGACCGTTCTCGCCGAAGCCCGGCCACACGAAGCGGCCGTCGGCATCCTTGCGGAACCAGTTCACGTAGTAGATCTTCGGCAGCTTGGACTGGTCCTTGTCCTTGCCGACCTTGACCCAGTGGCCCATGTAGTCGCCCATGTTGTAGCCGCAGAACGGCAGCATGGCGAACGGGTCACGGCGCAGCTCGCCGACCTTGCCCTCGGCCGCCGCGGTCTTCTCGCTCGCGACGTTCGCGCCGAGGAAGACACCGTGCTGCCAGGTGAAGGACTCGGTCACCAGCGGCACGGCGGAGGCGCGGCGTCCGCCGAAGAGGATCGCCGAGATCGGCACGCCCTTCGGGTCCTCCCACTCGGGCGCGATGGTCGGGCACTGGGCGGCGGGCACGGTGAAGCGGGCATTGGGGTGCGCCGCCGGGGTGGCGCTCGCCGGGGTCCAGTCGTTGCCCTTCCAGTCGGTCAGGTGCTCCGGAGTCTCCTCCGTCATGCCCTCCCACCAGACGTCGCCGTCGTCGGTGAGCGCGACATTGGTGAAGACCGAGTTGCCCCACAGGGTCTTCATGGCGTTGGCATTGGTGTGCTCGCCGGTGCCTGGCGCGACACCGAAGAAACCGGCCTCGGGGTTGATCGCGTAGAGGCGGCCGTCCTCGCCGAAGCGCATCCAGGCGATGTCGTCGCCGATGGTCTCCACCGTCCAGCCGGGGATGGTCGGCTCGAGCATCGCGAGGTTGGTCTTGCCGCAGGCGGACGGAAAGGCCGCTGCGACGTACTTGGGCGCACCCTGCGGCGGGGTCAGCTTCAGCACGAGCATGTGCTCGGCGAGCCAGCCCTCGTCGCGGGCCATGACGGAGGCGATGCGCAGGGCGTAGCACTTCTTGCCGAGCAGCGCGTTGCCGCCGTAGCCCGAGCCGTACGACCAGATCTCGCGGGTCTCGGGGAAGTGCGAGATGTATTTGGTGCTGCTGCACGGCCACGGCACATCGGCCTGACCGGGCTCGAGCGGGGCGCCGAGGCTGTGCACGGCCTTGACGAAGAAGCCGTCCTCGCCCAGTTCGTCGAGAACGGCCTGCCCCATACGCGTCATCGTGCGCATGGCAACGGCGACGTACGCGGAGTCGGTGATCTCCACGCCGATGGCCGAGAGCGGCGAACCGAGCGGTCCCATGCAGAACGGCACGACGTACATCGTGCGGCCGCGCATCGAACCCCGGAAGATCCCTGTCTCCCCGGCGAAGATCTCCCGCATCTCTCCGGGAGCCTTCCAGTGGTTCGTGGGGCCCGCGTCCTCCTCCTTCTCGGAGCAGATGAAGGTGCGGTCCTCCACGCGCGCCACGTCACTGGGATCGGACGCGGCGTAGTACGAGTTGGGGCGCTTGATCGGGTCGAGCTTCTTGAAGGTGCCCTTGGCGACGAGCACCTCGCACAGGCGCTCGTACTCGGCCTCGGACCCGTCACACCAGACAACCTCGTCGGGCTGGGTCAGGGCCACGATCTCGTCGACCCAGGTGACCAGTTCCTGATGGTTGGTGGGGGGCTTGGGAGCCGCATTGCTGCGCGCCACGATCGCTCCGTTCCACGCCGGGACCGCGCCCCAGCGACAGGTATGAGGGTTGTACGGACGCTCCTGAGCCGGGATCCCCCCGCCGGACGGCGAAGGGGTCCTTTCCAAGGGAGTCCGTTCTCTTCAGGTAGTTGCCCCGTGGGGGCCGCGACCCGGATGCTTCGTGACCGCTCATCCGGTGCCGACCGCACTCATTTGATCATCCGACCCCGGCGAGATTCTGTCCAGGGGGCGCCCTCGTGAGCATCGCCACTTGATACCTGCGCGTAACCTACGGTCCCGTAGGTAGCATGTCGCGCATGACTGCCGCCGCGCCCGACGCCGTACCCGACGCCGCGTCCGACGACTCCGCCACCGCCGAGCCCCGCTCCGGCTCGAACCCTCTCCACCTGTCGATACCGGTCAAACCCGTGCTCCGCGGCTGGCTTCACGCCGGGATGTTCCCGGCCGCACTGATCTCGGGCGTCTTTCTGACGGCGCTCGCGGACAGCACGCGCGGACGGATCGCCTGCGCCGTATACACCCTGACCGCCTGCCTGCTCTTCGGGATCAGCGCGCTCTACCACCGCGGGAACTGGAGTCCGCGCGTCACGGCGGTACTGCGGCGCCTGGACCACGCGAACATCTTCTTGATCATCGCCGGAACGTATACACCGCTTACGATCCTGCTCGTACCGACCGGCCGCGGACAGCTCCTGCTGTGGGCGATCTGGGCCGCGGCCGTGGCCGGGATAGTGTTCCGGGTCTTCTGGGTGGGTGCGCCGCGCTGGCTCTACACACCCTGCTACATCGCGATGGGCTGGACGGCCGTGTTCTTCCTGCCCGACTTCATGCGGAGGGGCGGCATCGCGGTGCTCGTCCTGGTGATCATCGGCGGCGTTCTCTACAGCGCCGGTGGCGTAATCTACGGGATCAAGCGGCCGAATCCCTCACCGCGCTGGTTCGGCTTCCACGAAGTCTTCCACTCGTTCACGCTCGCGGCCTTCGTCGTCCATCACGTGGGGATCTCCCTGGTCGCGTACCAGCACCGCTGACCGGCCGCCTGCACGTCGCGGCCGCCTCGACGGCCGAGTTGTCAGCCGAATCGACGGGTGGCGCATCGAAACCGACACCCTCCGTATTGACGGCACGAATCTTTTGAGAGTCGCTGTCATTTGATGCGCAGCTCTCGGATGCGTGCACGGGGGTGGATGCATCCGGGTACGTAGGGCGGCGCGCGGTCGAAGATCGGGACGGCGGTCATCCGTGGTCGCGGCCGACGCGGATGCCCGACAATGACCCGTATGGCTCCTGCACACACCTCTCCCGGCGCCGTTTCCGGGCCCGAACTCGGCCTGCGCGAACGGAAGAAGATCAAGACCCGGCAGGCGATCCGCCACGCCGCCTACCGGCTCTTCACCGAGCAGGGCTACGACGCCACCCCGGTCGAGCAGATCGCCGACGCCGCGGAGGTGTCCCCCAGCACAGTCTTCCGCTACTTCCCGACGAAGGAAGACATCGTGCTCACGGACGAGTACGACCCGATCATGGAGAACGAGCTGCGGAACCGCCCGCCGGGCGAGCCGCCGCTCGTATCCATCCGACACGTGATGACACAGACGGTGCGAGCGTTCGTCGCCCATGAGCAGGAGGAGACGGTGCTGCGGGCCCGACTGCTGCGCGACGTCCCGGCGATCCGCGCCCGGATGTCGGAGAGCAACGTGGTGACCGGGCGCATGCTCTGCGGGGTTCTGGCAGGGCGCACCGGCCGTCCCGCGGACGACCTGGAGCTGCGGGTGTTCACGGCGTCGGTGCTCGCCGCCGTCGAGGAGACGATGTTCCACTGGATCGAAGGCGGCGCGCGCGAGGACCTCGCCGAGTTGCTGAACCGGGCCCTGGACATGCTGGGACGCGGTCTCGCCCTTTGACCGTCCCGCCCCGGACCTGACGTCGAGCTGCCTCGAGGCTGGCGGAACGGGCGATCGCAAGGCGGTGCAGCCTCAACGCTGACGGGGCCTCAAGCCGGACGGATTCTCAAGTCCGCGACGCGCATGGACTGTTGAAATGCTGAGCCGGGCACAGAGCTCAGGGTCGCAATCTCCGCGGCCAGTTGCAGCCGACCGGGGCGTCTCCGCCTTGCCGTGGCGGTCACGGCGCCGCCCCGTGCACGGCGTCCCGGTACGTCTCTTCGCTGATGATCGGCAGATCCTCCTCCAGCGGGCAGGACAGCCGTGGCGGTCGCTGGGGCCACGGCCGGTCACTGCGGCGGCGGCACAACCGAGGGCTCTCCGGCACAGTCGGATACGAAAGCCGCCGTCGTCAGACCGTTGTGCCGCCCACCTTTCCGGCCAGCGCCGAGGGGTCCACCGTCGGTGCGTCACACGTGAAGTTGCGGCACACATACGCAGCCGGACGCCCGTCCACCAACGGGCGGTCGCGCAGCAGCGGCACGCCGTCGGCCTGCTCCCCGGGCTCGCCGACTGCCACCACGGCGCCCGGCGCCGTCCCCAGCAAGGCCGTTCGGTGCAGGTCGGCGGTGCCGGGGTCGTCCTGCGGGCCGACGACCGCCACCTCGCGCGGCCCGTCGAGCAGGGCCTCGGCGACCGCAAGCCCCCAGCCGATGAACCGCGGGGCCCGCGGTCCGAGCGTCTTGACGACGCCCAACGCCCGCTCTGCGGCGGTGCGGTGGCGGCTGCTTCCGGTGAGCGCCGCGTACGACAGGAGGGCACCTGCCGCGGCGGTCCAGCCGGACGGCGTGGCGTTGTCCGTCGGGTCCTGCGGCCGCCGGATGAGCACCTCACCGTCGTCGGGCGTGTCGTACAAGTCGCCGTTCCCGCCGGCGAAATGGCGCAGCACGGTGTCCAGCAGCAGGCCCGCGAATTCGGTCCACACTCCCTCGCCCGTGACTGCGGCCAGGGCGAGGAAGCCCTCGGCGGTGTCGGCGTAGTCCTCCAGGACACCGGAGTTGTCGCCCGCCGTGCCGTCGCGCGAGGTGCGGGCGAGACGGCCGGCCGGGTCCATGTGGACGCGGACGATCAGGTCGGCCGCTTCGAGGGCGACCCCGGTCAGGTCAGGGCGGTCGAAGTAGGCGCCGGTCTCGGCGAGGGCCGCGATGGCCAGGCCGTTCCACGCGGTGACGACCTTGTCGTCCCGGCCCGGCCGGGGCCGGGTGTCGCGAGCTGTCAGGAGGCGCTGCCGGATCGACTCGGCGCGGGCGGCGTCGGTGAGCCCGTCTCCGGGCAGTTGGAGCACCGACAGGCCCTGCTCGAAGGTGCCCTCCTCGGTGACGCCGAAGTGTCCGGCCGCGAGCGCGGCGTCCTCCTCACCCAGCACCGCGCGGAGCTGCTCCGGTGTCCAGGCGTAGTAGGCGCCCTCCACATGCTTGCCCGTGGCGGCCTCTTCGCCCTCGAACGCGGGACTGTCCGCGTCGAGCGCGGAGGCGAACCCGCCCTCCGGGGTGCGCAGTTCGCGCACCATGAAGTCCGCGGTCTCCAGGGCCACCCGCCGGGCGAGGGCGGAACCCGTGGAGCGCCACAGATGCGCGTACACCCGGCAGAGCAGGGCGTTGTCGTACAGCATCTTCTCGAAGTGCGGGACGGTCCACATACGGTCGACGGAGTAGCGGGCGAAGCCGCCGCCGAGCTGGTCGTAGATACCGCCGCGGGCCATCCGCTCGCAGGTGTCCGCCGCCATCTGCAGGGCGCCCTCGGAGCCGGTGCGCGCGTGGTGCCGCAGCAGAAACTCCAGGACCATGGACGGCGGGAACTTCGGCGCACCGCCGAATCCGCCGTGCGAGGCGTCGTACTCGCGGCTGAGCGCGAGCAGCGCGGCGTGCAGGTCGTCCTCGCCGGGCGGCCGCGACCCGCCGGAGCTCAGCGCCTGTGAACGGGAGGACAGCCCACGGACGATCCGCCCGGCGACATCGCCGACCTCCTCCCGGCGGCCGGCCCACGCGGCCTGCACGCCCTCCAGGATCTGACGGAACGAGGGCATGCCGTGACGCGGCTGGGGCGGGAAGTAAGTGCCGAAGTAGAAGGGTTCGGCGTCCGGGGTGAGGAAGACGGTCATCGGCCAGCCGCCCTGGCCCGTGGCCGCCTGCACGGCCTCCATGTAGACGGCGTCGACGTCTGGCCGCTCCTCGCGGTCCACCTTGACCGGCACAAAGTGGGCATTGAGATACGCGGCGGACTCGCCGTCCTCGAACGACTCATGCGCCATCACATGGCACCAGTAAATCAACAGAAGCCATAAGTGACAGGACGCATACCCCACACTCAAGAGGATGGGTACGTCCCGCCGCTTAGCTTCTTCCATCGCCTCCTCTCCCCATGGCCACCAATCCACCGGGTTGGAGGCGTGCTGGAGCAGATAAGGCGACTGGGAATTAGCCAGCCGATTCATACCTGCATCGTTGCACGAAGCGGGTGGTCCGGCCCAGCTTGCCGCGGCCGGGCCCCCTGGTAAGGAGTTGCACACAGTACGTAACCAAGGGTTCCGCCGCTTCGGCCGACGAGACGGGCCCGAGCGATCTTGACCTGCGCGGCTAGCTGTACTCGGCCAAGTGGTCGGGTGACTCGCGTCGGTAGTTGATCAAGATGAGGCCTCCGGGCGGGCCCCGGTCATGGCGCCGGGAGCCAGGCTCGCCAACACGCCGACGATGCTGCCGGATGCGGCGAACAGCCCCGTGAGGCTGAGCGCGGCGCCCGAGCACATCACCACGTAGTCAGTGGCCGAAGGGGGGAGCTTGAGGGTCTCCGTCTCGTGCAGCGGGTCGAGCAGGCAGGTCCGCGACTCGGACATTGCGGCTCCTCTCTTCGTTCATGCTGATCGGCCGCGTCGTTCGGCGGGTGGTCGCGGCTACCGACGGCGGACGGTTGGAATCCCTGCACCGCGACTTGTTGCCTGTGGCCGGCGGGTGTCCTTCCAGGGGCGTCGGCCCGGGGCGTGTGGGTCGGCCAGACGCTTGTCGTCCACCTGATGGGTTGCTCGCCGTGGAGTTGGGTCCACAGGCGACGGACGCCGGTCGTGGCTGCGGTGGCTTCGCCGGTGCTGGAAGGCTCTGACTGATTGCTGCGCGTAGGAGATGCGGCTGTGGAAGCTGATCGCGCGGGTCGCTCATTCGTCTGATCGCTCGACTGGCGCAATTATCAGGCCGGTGGCCTCTGGTGGTGATGTAGTGATCCCCGGAGAAGCGAGACCGCTCTCCCAAAGTCGTCTTGGCGCCTTCTGCCTGAAAGGAACAGTGACATGCGAAGTAGGGCCTATTCGAGTGTGTGCCTGCTAGCGCTGGTGGGCACATTCGCGGCGAGCGGATCGGCCATGGCCGACTCAGGACACGCAGAACTCAATCGCAAGGAAGTCCTGCACCTCAAGCACGTCGAGACTAAGCATTTCAAGGTGGGGGGAGGACTCAAGGAAGGGGATCGTTTCGGTTTCTCCGGCCGCCAATACGAGGTCCGAACCGGCCAAGACTTTGGGACCTACGGTGGCGAATGCACGGTACTGTCCGTGGATCGCAAGCACAGGAATATCACCCATCAGTGTTACGTGACATCGGAGACCCCACGAGGTCAGATCACGCTCCAGGGAATCCACACCGAGCCTTTGGAGGACGGGTCGGCGGATTCAGAGGAACCGACCGGGCGCCCTTCCGATGATGCGGTCACCGGTGGCACGCGTGATTTCGCCCACGTCAGTGGTTTCTCCCGCACCGTCCAGGTTTCGCCCACGACCTACGACGTGACCTACTATCTGGGGTGATTCACCTGAACCCCCGCAGTTCACTTGCGGCGGCGTTCGAATCCTGAGCGGGAAAGCGAAAGCGCCTTCTGAGCTGGAACGATAGGGCTTGTAGAAGGCTTCTGCCGTTCCAGCAGGAAAGCACTTTCTGCGTGCTCCTACGAGAAGACAGCCGCGATCCACCCGGCCGGACTCCATGTCGCAGGCATCCACCTCTGGCCCGTTCGGTGATCAAAACGAAAGCCCCTGGGCGCGAGTTCCTTGAGGGGTGTGGCGGCGGTCGCGGCAGGTCGAATTGTCACACGGAGGGCCGCAGTGGCCGAGGCCGGCTCACTGCGGCCTTCTCGCGCGTGTTTCCGTACGAGGTGGAGTGGGTCGTCTGTCGCACGACGGGGCGCGGACTCTTTGATGAACCGTTCTGCTGGGTGAGCGCACCACGGGCGACAGGGAAATCGAAGTAGGTGTCCGGGTACGGCTCCGATTGGAGGGTGTAGTGCCACCACTCGACGGGCAGGTTGACGAAACCGGCGGCTTCCATCACGGTCTTGAGGAGCAGCCGATTCCGTCTTTGCTGTCCGCCTACCTCCGGGTTCATGGTGTGCGAAAGAACGTCAAAGAAATCAAAATCCGTGCCCATGTCGAGTGATTCCCATTCGCCTGTTTCTTCGCCATACTCCGCAATAGTCAGATCGACAGTGCTGCCTCGACTATGGCCCGACTTCTCCGCAATGTAACCGTCAGTGAAGAGCTGCCCCTTGTCGACTCCTGGATAATATTCCACCTTCATGGGCTGATCGTCCAGATCCTTCGCCCATGCAACAAACTCATCAACAGCGCGCTGCGGCCGGTAACCGTCATAGACCTTCAGCGTATATCCGTTGGCCCAGAGCTCGCTCTGCACGGCCTTCAGCGCTTCAGCCGCCGGGCGCGTGAGTATGCACAATCGCTCCGGATATCCATTGACCGGGCGTCCTATGAAATTTCCCCCCACGCAATAACGGACATCGTGCAGAATTGTGGGAGCAATGTCGCTGACGGCGACGAATTCCGCCAGGGCCTTCACTTCACCCACCGCCCGAGTCGGACCACTGATCAGCCTGTCGGCGGTGCTGCCGTTGTTGACATCAGTCATCGAATGCGGGGATCCCATCAAGAATGGACTTTCCAGCCAATAGTTCGACATTTGGTTCCGGCGTATTGGCGCAGATCAAGGGCATTTCTCCATGAGGTGGCCTCTCCAAAGGAAAGGCGGAGGGGGCTGGGAGTTTCCAATGCGAAGCGCTTTGACCTGCCGCTGGAGGTGAACCCTCCGTGATGCCTTTACGAGCACGACGTCGCCAGGACGAAGGCGTCGCGCAGGAACTTGGAGCAGCGCCTTGACGGCCTGAGGGCTTCCGCAATCTCGCCCTTGGCCTCGACGATCTTCTCCACCGTCCCGAATTCGCCGAGGTGGGCGGTGCACGATGTTGGTGACGACGGACACCGGGCGGGGAAATTGCAGTCAGGTGCCGGATGTGGCCCAGCCCCCCTGGCTCCATCTCCGGGACCAGGTATTCAGTCGAGGCATCGGCCCGCGTGACGGTGAGGGGCATCGCCATCTCGTCTCACAGTCGGAGAAGGTGTACACCCTTGTGCAAGTGCGCTGAGTCGCCCCGAGCCTCGTCGCCGCTGTCGGCGTCGCAACCGGAGAGGCCCGCCTCCGCCTGCGCTCTCGCCGATCGCTCGGTCCGCGCCTGCCGCAGCGTCCGCTGGATGAGCAGTTCGCTCACCGGGGGCAGCTCCTCTTCTCTTTCTCTTACGGCCGAAGAAGCGCCCTCTCGTACCGCCGAGGAGCCGCCCTCTCGCAGGGTTGGCGGAGCGCCGCGGGGCACGGGCTCAGGTACGCCGTGCTCGGGCACGCTACGCGCGTTCATCGCGCCTAGCGCGCCGAGGGCCCCTAAGACGTCCCGTACCGGCACCGTGTCCAACGTCCCCTTGAGCCCGCGCAGTTCCGCCAGTTCATCGCGGCAGGCGGCGCAGCCGGTCAGATGGTCCTTCAGCGCCATGGCCCCGGCCACGTCCAGCGCACCGACGGCGAACGCACCGAGCACCACCAGGTCGTGCACCTGCGCGTCGTGCCCACGCGCGTCGTGCGCACCGCTGTGCCCGGCACGCGTCGAATCAGCGCCGCCCTGCTCAGTACCGGGCGGATCGCCGCCGCCCTGCTCAGTACCCGGCGGATCGACGCCGGTCCGCTCTGTGGCCGCCCGCTTCTCCCCCCTGGTTCGAGGTGGTGTGGTCACGCGCTCGGTCGTCCTTTCCGTCCTCTCCCTCTCCATCTCCGCGTCACCGTCCACGAGTTCCTCCGGGTGCCCTTGAGTCCGCTGTATCCGGTACTCCGGTCACGTACGGGGGGCGGTTTCGGTTCACTGCGGATCCTTTCGAGGTACTGACGTCGCGTCCGGAGTTGAACCGGCCACACCGCTCGCCCGTTAGCCAGCCGACAGCGAAACCCGGGCCCCTTGCCAGGAACGACGAGAAACACCGTGACACCACCGCAGCACACCGCTCCCGCATCCAGGTCGGAGGCCGTACCGCCGACGCCGCTTGCAGCGCCGCCGCACCGCATCCGCGAGGTCGACGCCCTGCGCGGCTTCGCGCTGCTCGGAATCCTTCTGGTCAACGTCCAGATGATGGCCGGTCTTTACGCGGGTCTGGCCGGCGTCGATCCGTCCGCGACGGGCGCCGACCAGGCGGTCGCCTGGATCGTCACGGCACTGGTCGCCATGAAGTTCTATCTGTTGTTCTCGTTCCTGTTCGGCTACAGCTTCACCCTGCAGGTACGGGCCGCTCAGCGCGACGGAGCGGCCTTCGCGCCACGGCATCTGCGGCGCGTGCTCGGCCTGTCCCTGCTGGGACTCACCCATGCCGTCCTCCTGTTCGTCGGCGACATCCTGATGACGTACGCGGTCCTGGGCCTCCTGCTGTACGCGTTTCGCAACGCCGCGCCGCGGCGAGCGCTGATCGCGGCGATATGGCTGACCGGCGTACTCGGCGCCGTCCTGCTCGGCGCGGGCCTCCTGACAGCCGCCGGGGGGCCGGGGACCGCCGGGGACGGAAGCACGAGCGACGTCACGGCCCAGCTCTCCGGCCTCGTGACGTCGTACCGCGGCGGTCCTGGCGCCGTCGTCCAGGCGAACCTGCGGCGGCTGCCCGATGCGCTCAGCAGCGACCTCGTCTTCGCGGCGGCGCTGTTCGCGGCGTTCCTGGCCGGCCTTGCTGCGGGCCGGCGCGACGTCCTTGCCCGGGCCGCTGCACACCGTCCGCTGCTGATCCGCATCCTCCGCCATGGCCTGGTGATCGGCCTTCCGGGGGGCGTCGTGATGGCGGTCTGCCGCAACGGGCCGCTCGACAGCGGCCGTTGGTCGCTCATCGGAACGGCGGTGGGGGTTCTCACGTCCCCGGCACTGACCGCCGCGTATGCCTGCGGGCTGCTCCTCCTGCTGCGCACGCCGCCCGGCGCACGCCTCGCCGCCGCGCTCGCCCCCGCGGGCCGGCTGGCGCTGACGAACTACCTCACGCAGTCGCTGGTCATGGCGCTGGTCTTCACGGGTTACGGCCTGGGCCTGTACGGCCGAGCCGGCACGGCGACGGCGGTGGCGGGCTGCCTGGCCCTGTACGCGACCCAACTCGCCCTCAGCGCCTGGCTGGTACGGAGCACGAGGTACGGGCCGGCCGAATGGCTCCTGCGTACGGCGACCCTGGGCCGTCGCCCGTCGCGCGCTCCTCGAGGAGCCGACACCACGCCGGCTCCTTGAGGAGAGGAATCAACGACACACCGGTGCGGCGCCACGCCCCGCGCGGGGGCCGGCCGGCGGGCCTTCGCCCTTCCGGGGTCCGCACCGCGCAGAGCGGCCGGATCAGCACCCGGCCACTCCACTCGTCCGGAAAAGGCCAGCCTCGTGGCCGACACGGTGTCACCACCGACAGCGGACGGCCCGGGACTGGCACTCCTCATGGATCTCGCTGCCCGAATCGGGACCCAGGCCTCATCCCCGACGAACCGGATCGCCCCGCCCTCCTTGAGGCCGGCGAGAGGGGACACGAAGCCGCCGCCCTGGAGACCGTCCGTGTCGTCGTCAACCGCGGCCACCGTCTGCGGATCGAGATTCATCACGCACCGCCCGGACCACCCGGAGTGCCAAGACCGGTCCCGCCCTGCTGTTGTGCGAACTGCGTGGGCACCCCCGTCGTACCAGGAACGGCCCCGCCCTGCTGCTGTGCGACGGGCACGGGCACCCCCGTCGTGCCAGGAACGGTCATGCTCGCCGCGACCAGCGTGTTCTGCGGGTCGACCTGCGGTCCGGCGCCCGGCAGGTCGACCTGCTGACCACCCCAACCACCCAGACCGTTCTGCAGAGTCGTCATCGGCAGCTGTGCCGTCTGGTCACCGGTCGGCTGCGGTACCGTCCGCTGCTGCATGGCGGTCGTCGGCTGTGCGACGTTCGGCGGCGCTGGCTGGGTCAGCGGGTTGACCGACTGTTGCTGGATTTCCTTGATCGCCATGGTGGCGATCATCCGGGCTTGGGCGGCGGCCGACTCGGCCGACCAGCTGCTCTCGGCCTGCTGCTGTGGCGGGAGGCCCACGGGTGCCGTCTGGGGCAGCGTGGGCAGCAGTGAGTTGTCCTGCTGCGCTTGGCGCTGCAGATTCTCCCACATCGCTTTCGTGAGTATCAGCATGGGGACATTCTTCGGAGCCCCGCCCAGTGCGAACCCGATGCCTTGCCCGTTGGTCCCGAACTCGGGCGCTTGTTGCGGCTCGTGGGAATGGTCGGCCGCCTCCGGCGCAAGAGAACCGTTCTGGACGGGTGGCGTGGCGTAGGGGCCTTCAGCGGACCCGATGGGCGGGAACACGAACGCTTGCGGCTCGCGGGAATGGTTGGCCGCCTCCGTCTGTACGGGGGGCGTGGGGTAGGCGAGTACGGCATCCCCGTTCGGCTCGAATCTGAGCAGAGGCTCACCGCCCTCCTGGTGCGACTGCACGATCCTGTCGAAGATTTCCTTGCTGTGCGGCGATTCCGGGTCCCAGTACACGTGCGCCCCGTGCATGACACCAATGTCTCTGCGCATCATTTCGTCGATCACGCTGTTGTATGTGTTCAGCGTCAGCGACGAACCTCCGGGAGTCCTGATGTTGTACAAGTCGTGGTCGCCGGTTATCCGCGTCCAAGCGCCCTCCGCGTTCTTGCCCAAAACGAGCCCGTTCTCGACCTTGTACCTTCCCTGGTCCGCCAACTGGGCCATGGGCCCGGCCAGTTGCTGGAACTCGTCTTCCCGCTGTTCGAACCGAGCCTCAATACGACCCCATGTCACGTCGTCGAAATCCTCGCGCTGGGGTTTGACGGGCTGGAAGTACCCAACTAGTCCGACGTCCTCCGCTCGGGCTCCGAGGTGGACGTCCAGCTCGTTGATCGTTTTGGCCTTGATATCCTTCGGCTTCGGCAGCATCCCCTGCTGGAGCCACTCCGGGGCGGTCCGGGTGGTCGGCCGGACATCAATCCTGAGACCGTGATTCTGCGCAGTCCGCTGGAACTCGTGGAAGTTTCTTGTCGGCATGCCGTACTGTCTCTGTGCCTGCTCCTCGGTCAAGTCGTCTTTTTTCGGCATAATGGCGGTCCTTTCTGTGAGTTTCTGCGGAAATCGGTGGTGTTACGCGGCCCGGCCGGGAGGTCCGGTCAGGCCGGGCGGGAGTCCGTCTTCGGCGGTTCCTTCGGCCGGTGGCCCCCCGGTTTGCAGCCCGCAAAGGGGCCCGAGGGGTCGCGCAGGGTGTTCATGACGTGGCCCAGGTAGTCGCGGTGCCAGACGGCCGGGCCCGTCATCCCGGCGCGCGGGTCCGTCAGTTCCTGCCAGGCCATCCACAGGCCGTACAGCTGGGCCACCGCCTCGGGATGCTCCCACCAGCGCGGGCACCAGGGGGTGTTCGAGGTGATCTCCCTGGCGTACACCGGCAGCAGCAGATGGCGGACCCACAGGGCCAGGCCCCGCAGTGCCTCCTCGTGCTGTGCGCCCTGGAGGTAGAGGATGAACGGCGCCGACATGCGCTCCTGCCGGGGCTCCTTCTCGGCCGGCCCCGCGCCGGACCCTGCGTTCGTGGTCCGATCCGTCATGGCCCACCCGCTCCTTTGTCCGTGGGCAGCCGTCCGTCCTCGACCGGCAGGCGCCCCTGGGCCGCCCAGCCAGCCGCCGCGCGCTCCGTGATCGCCCGCGTCTCGGCCTTCGCCTGCGCGGAGATGGGACCCGCGTTGGGCTCCTTGAACCAGGGCCGCAGGCGGATGAGCGCCGGCCGTACACCCGTGGCGAGCAGGAGCGCCGTGCCCTTCGGAAGGGCGCGGATCTTGTCCGCCGGCAGCACCTGTTCCTGGCGGTACGAGTACGAGCGGGACGTGCCGTCCCTGCTCCGTGACACGCTCGGTGTCCTCACATCGTGCAGGCCCACCAGCCTGGAGATCTTCTCCACGAAGTCGGCGTCGTCGAGGCCGGCTCCGAGCAGCTTGATGGTAGCCGCGCTCCACAGCGCGTCCATGCCCACTTCGCCCCACACCCGGGCGCCCTGGCGGTAACTCTGCAACAGGGTCACGACGTTGATCCCCCGCGAGCCGAAGTGGCTGTAGAGGTCGGGCAGGTCGGAGATGCGGCAGACGTTGGCCGCCTCGTCCAGGACGGCGGTCATCGGCGGGTCGAGCCGGCCGCCCATGCGCTCGGCCGCGACCACTCCCGCCCGCATCGTCGCGTCGGCGAGGCCCGCGATCACGCCGGCTGCCGAGCCGCCGCCGTCCTTCGACAGCAGGTACAGCGTGTCCCGGCCGAGCACGTGCTCGTGCGGCTCGAACTGCGGAAGGCCGGGGTCCGGCGTCACCCAGGCGACGATCTCCGGGTCGAGGAGGCAGGCGACGCATTGGCGCGCCGTCTCGTAGATGCCGTCGCGCGTCTCGACCGCGCCGCGGACCGTCCCCTGCAGCTGGTCCGCCATCGCGACCATCCCGGCGTCCCGCAGCAGGTCGATCGGCGTGCGGTCCGCGGGGTCGGCCAGCCATGCGAGCAGGTCGATCACCGACGCCTTGCCGCGGGCGGCGGCGAGGAAGAGCGCGGTGAGCGTGTTCTGCGCGGCCGAGATCCAGAAGTCCTTCTGTGCCGCGTTGTCGTTGACGGACGCCACGAAGTGGCCGGCGAGACGGCGGGCGCCCTCGATGGTGACGCAGTCGGCAAGCATGTCCCACCACATCGTGCGGGGCGCGTGGGCGATGCCCTGCGGGTCGAACGTCCACACGGTGCCGATCTTCTCCCGCTCGGAACGCGTGACGGCGTATACATCGGACTTGTTCGACGTCAGCAGGACCGCGCCGCGTGCCCGCAGCACTCGCGGAATGGCGATACCCGTCGACTTGCCCGCGCGCGGGGCCATCAGGTCGAGTTCCACGTCCTCGAACGAGGAGCGCAGCTCGGGCCCGTTCGGATCGAGGTCGCCGAGCAGATTGCCTGTCTCGTCAGGATCGAGGTCGTTGGCGCCCTTCAGGGACGGGCGCAGTTCACGCGCCCGTGCGGCGATGCTTTTGGGACACAGAGCGGCCAACTCGCGCCGCCCGGCGAGCCCCTTGGGCCTCTGGAAGAGCCGCAGTACCGTGCGAACGAACAGCACGACCAGCACGATCAGCACGGTGCACAGGCTCAGGATGCCCGCGAAGACGGCCACCGGCGAGGCGCCCGGCCACATGCTCCCCGGCCCGTGCAGGGCCAGGGAGCGGAACGTCGACAAGACGTACGGCGGAGGGTGCCAGCCCGCGCCGGACAGCGCGGCTCCTAGCGTGCCACCGAGCCAGACGACGCCGGTCACGAGGAATCCGACCGCCGCTGCCCCCACGATCAGCCACGGCGCCATCTCGCTGCCGGGCGTCAAGCCCCTGGGTACGCTCATCCGGCCCGCCTCCCGCGCGGGTTCCGCGCGGCGCCGTGGCCCGGGACGGGATCGGGGCGGGGCACCGGCTCGATGCCTTGACCGCGGCCAGGGTCCTGTGGGTCCAGGACGGCGCGGAGGCGGAGCGTGGAGGTGTGCTCGGGGTCGTACCCGGCACCAGGGTGTCCCTGCGGATGTCCCTGCGGATGTCCCTGCTCGTGTCCCCGCGGAGACCCGGCTGTGTACGAGGCGACGTGTGCGGCGTCGTAGACAGGTATCGGGCCGCCTCCGTACCCGGGAACGGCACCGGCGTCGTACTCGTGGAGGGCCGCACCGCCGTATCCCTGGACCAGCCCGCCGCCGTACCCGGGAACGAGACCGGGGATCTGCTGGGCGTGCTGCCCGATCTCATATCCCCGGGCGGCCTCCGCCGCCGCCTGCCGGGCGACCTGCTCGACCCGCTGCTCCTGCGCCGCCCAGCGCGTGTTCGTGTTGTGCAGACCGCGCTCCGTGTCGGTGATGGCGACCCGGATCGGGATGCCGGGGCGGCCGCCGACCTTGATGAGGAATCGGCCACGGCCGGGCGGCTCCTCGCGTTCGCCGGCGGCCCACCCGGGCGGGGACGACCAGGAGGAGACCAGGTCGATCTCGCGCTCGGACAGGCCCACGACGCGGCCCAGCTCCTCCATCTCCACCCGCGGAAGGCCGGCGCACACAACCATGCCCGCGCGTTCGACGAAGCCCCGCGCCTTGGCCCGGTCGGCGTCGCTGGCGAGTGCCTCGGCGTCCTTCAGGGTGTGCGTGATCTTGGCGTCGCCGAGGCCGAGCGAGCGGTTGAGGCGCGTGAGCGCGTCGATCCGGTCGACGATGCCGGAGGCCGCGCGCAGGGGCCGCCACAGCTCGTCGAGCACGGTGAAGAACCAGCGCCGAGGTGCGAGCCCCGCATCGGCCAGGGCGTGAGACGCGGCCACCGCGCCGAGCCCGTCGGACCACGCCGCGAGCATCGCCGCCGCGGTCAGCTGCGTGTCCGCCTCGCCGATACGGGAGATGTCGATGCACACCGCCGGTGCGCCGGGGTCGATACGGGTCGAGGTCTCGGAGGCGAAGGTGTCGCCGAGCGGCCCGTCCAGGATGCCGAGCAGCGACCGGTGCAGCGGGTCGACGGCGTCCCGGTAGCGCGCGTCGTCACCCCGGTCGAGGGTGACCGCCCGCACCTGGTCCGGGCCCTCGGTCAGCACCCTCAGTAGTTCGGGCAGCAGCACCGACCGGCCGGGCGGGATCCGCTCGCGCACATGGTGCAGCACGGCGGAGACGACGGACTGCTCATGGTCGTCCATGGGGCGGCCGCGGACGATCGTGATCAGCGCGGCGACCATGTTGAGGACGCGGCCGTGCGTCTCCGCGGCCAGTGCCTTGCCCGCCTTGCCGCCGATCTTGCGGGCGGCCTCGCCCATCGCGCCGGGGTCGAGCACGTTGATGCCGCCGACGCCGCGCCCGATGGAGATCACCTGGCCGCCCAAGGCCCGTACCGTGTCCGCGTAGTCGGGCTTGAGATCGCCTAGGACCAGCGGGATGACGCCGGTGGCGGACAGGCCGATGAGCATCCGGTTGACGAGCGTGGACTTGCCCAGGCCCGGCATGCCGAGCATGAACAGCGACGGGTTGGAGATGTAGCGGGCGCGGGTGAACCAGGACAGCGGGTCCCCGCACACGGTGGCTCCCGTGTACAGGTGCTGCCCCAGCGGGACGCCCGTCATCGGCGCGCCCGAGCCGGCGGCGAACGGCCACAGACCGCAGGCCTGCACGGTCGTCGCACGCCACATCGTGGGCGGGTCCATATAGGAGACCTGGCCGCCGCCGGGTCCGGGCCAGCCGCGCGCCGGCCCCGCCGGCTCCTTGCGCGGTGCCTCCTCGGAGCGCCCGGACGTTGGACGCGACCGGGACGTGGGGGGCGACGCCGACCGGCCACGGGACGCGTCCTTCGTACGGGACGGTCCACTCCGGGACGCCTCCTCCGTACGAGGCGCCTCCTTCGCGCGGGACCTGTCCTTCCTCCGGGACGTGCCCCTCGCACTGGGCGAGTCCTTTGCAGCTCGGGGGGAGTCCTTCGCCCGGGGCGTGTCGCGACCACCGCGGCCGCTGCCCTTGTCCCTGGCTCTGCCGGTCGACCCGTTCAGTGCGTGCTTGGGGCTCACAGCGCCTCCTGGAGGTCTCTCGGGATGAGCGTGTACTCCCAGGGCAAAACCCCGGCCGGGAGCGTGCAGGTGAAGGCCGCGGCCTGCATGCGGTCGGCAGGGCGCAGCGAGATCCGGGACGTGGCCTGCAGATTGCGCACGGTCACGCCGGCGTCGGCCAGTTGGTCCTCGGAGTCGACCGTGACGGTGACCATCAGCGAGAACTCCACGAGGCCCGCGCCCGCAGCCTCTTCGGCGGCGGTCTGCTCGGCCGCACGCATCTCGGAGGCGGCACGCGCCTGCACCATGCCGCGGCCCGAGGTGGCCGTGAACTGCGCGGAACGACGGTCGGCCTCGACGATGCGCGCCGACGTCGCGGGGTCGATGGGCCGGTAGAGCAGGGTGACCCGCTTACGGCGGGTGCCCGGCGCGGCCTCGAGCAGCCCGCGCAGCACGCTGGAGCGCACGGTGCCGCGCGGGGCGAGTGTCAGCATCCAGGTGCGGGAGACCCCGGAGTCATGCTTGTAGACGCCAACGGACTCCACGCAGGCGGCGGGTCCCGCGTCACTCCATTCCAGGCCGGTGCCGCCCTGCTCGGCGCGGGCGCTGAGGACGTCGGCGGCCACCGCCGGGTCGTAGGCGACGCGGACGACCTCGGCGATGCGCTCCGCCGACAGCGGGTACGCGGACCCGCCGCCCGCCCCGACCAGGCCGGCGAGCAGACCCGGGATGCGGATGGCGAGGTCGGCGAGGATCTCCTTGTGGCTGCGCTTCTGCCCGGTCGGCGCGCCGTAGGTGAGGGTGATGTAGGTGTTGCTCTCCGAGGAGGCGGAGGGATAGTGCTGCACGACCTCCTCCATCACCGCCCGGGCGGCCGGAGGGGAGTTGGGGTGGATGCGCGGCAGCACCTCGTTGGCCAGCCTGGTCCCCGAGTCGGGCGCCGTCTCGACGATGACGCTTGCGCCGCGCAGGCCGGGCTCGTGCGACAGGCGGGCCAGCCACTCGCCCCACGAGGCCACCCACACGTCCACCTGGTCGGCATCCACCAGGGAACCGCCGTCGGGCTCACACCCGATCACGATGGTGAACAGGTTGCGCCCGGGGTGGTGCAGCACGCCGAACGGACGGTCGTAGGCGTCCCTGCCCTCACGCATGGTCACCCGGCTGAGCAGCCCCGGCGGGTGGTACTGCCCGCCGGGACGCTGGGACAGCGGTCCCGAGACGTAGGTCGTCGCCCCCTTGCGTTTGCGGCGGGTCCATCCGATGCGCACGGCGAGCAGCTGGTAGGTGTTGCGCCCGTCCTGGGTCCGCAGCGCCAGCGGTGCGATGAGCAGCACGAGCGGGACGAGCAGGGCCAGAGCGGCGATCAGCGACGCCAGCGACGCCAGCAGCGTCAACACGAGCCCGCCGAACACCCCGAAGGTACCGACCAGACCGAGCGGTCCGAGCCCCGGACGCCGGGGCCGGCGCCAGTTCCCGTAGGTGGGACGGGTGGCTTCGATGGACATGCGTGTACTTCCTTCCGTTCACGAAGGCGGCCCGCGGGCCTACCGGTTGTGGCCCCAGTCGCCGTCGGCGCCCCCCACCGCACCGGCCGCGGCCTCGCCGGCCGCCTTGACGCCTCTCGACACGGCTCCCACCACGGCGCCGGCCGGTCCCGCCGCCGCTGCCGCGCCGCCGGCCGCTCCGGCCTGCTTCGCGGCACCGGACATGCCGCCCGCGCCGGATCCGCCTGCCGCACCGGACGATCCGGAGCCGCCCGGGGCGCTGGAGGCTCTTGAGCTGCCGGACGGCGCCGATCCACCGGAACCGCCCGAGAAGGAGTCCATGGCGCTGCCGCCGGCCTGCTTGGCACCGGAGGCGATGCCGCCGGCGACGGCGCGCACACCCTGGCCGTAGGCCTGTTCACCGCCGAGAGCGGCGGTCGCGGGCACCACGAGCTTCAGCAGGGCGGGCAGCGCGATCGTCGACAGGAACAGCACGCCGATGCCCGCGATCTTCTGCTGAACCTGGTCGGTGGCACCGCTGGCGGTGAGCATCTTCGTCCCCGCGTAGATGATCAGCGCGACCGCGGGCTTGTACAGCAGCCAGGCGATCAGCCAGCCGGTGTGCTTGCGCCACCAGCCGCCGCCCCAGTCCGTCATGGACGCGGCAGCAGCCAGCGGCAGCGTCCCGAGGAGCAGGATCAGGACGCCGAGCCGGATGAACATCAGGATCGTCTGGATCACGGCGCCGACCAGCAGGAGGAACGCGAGGATCAGGATCAGGAATGCCGGGACACCGTCCGTGGCGCTGCAGGCGATGCTGTCGAGCTGGTTCTGGACGGCGACCTGGAACAGGTGGTCGGAGTAGCTGTCGGCGAGCCTGGCGGCGGCGCCGGCGACGGTCGTCGCACCACCGGCGACGAACAGCAGCCGGAGCACGCCCCTGAGCGCGGTCTGTCCCGCGTCGCCCCGCCGCTCGAAGGCCATGCGGATGGCCGCGAAGAGGATCGAGCCGACCGCGAGATAGACGACCAGCCAGTTGGTCTGCGTGGCGATGCTCTTCGAGGTCTCGACACCCGCGAGCGTCGGCACCGCATTGGCCAGTGACCGGTACGCCTCGATCGCGGCACCGAGGACGAGGCTGGCGATTCCCTTGACGATCGCACCGATCGGGTCGCCGAGGAACTTGAAGAAGCCGACGAGGGCGTTCAGCGGATTATCGTTGCTCGGGCAGGCCACGCTGTGCTCCCCACATGATGAAGTCTCCGTTGTTCTGTGCCTCGACCAGGGACGAGTGCAGGGAGCCGTCGCCCCGCGGCAGCACCTTCCAGTCGCCGCCGCTCCACCGCACGGACACCGACGTCGAACCGAAGCCCCCCTGTGGGAACTTGATGAGCATCCGCACCGTCGCGGCCTGCTGCGAATAGTCCGAGAGCGAGAACCCGGCATACGAGCCGACCTGGCCCTCCGCGCCGTCAGCGTCAGCAAAGCTGGACCGCTGCGCCGCAAAGGTGTTCCGGGCCTTGCCCGGCACCAGCTGCTCCCTGGCGACCGGACGCCAATCAGGGCCGCTCATGTGCACGGGAATCGTGTGCGCGGCCAGTACCGCGCCCAGGGGCGTGTGGGCGAAGCACCACCAGACCGCGCGGCTCGTCTTCAGTGGTCCGGCGGTCCGCGAGGTCGGCACGGCGTAGAGATCGATCTTCTTCCAGACCACGCCGGCCGGCGCGGAGGTCGGCACGGCGCTGCTGCTGTCGTCGGTGCGGCAGCCCTGCGGCCGGCCGTCCGCCGTCCGAACGCCCGATGTCAGCGGCCCGTTCGTCCCGTCCAGGTCGGCGGCCGAGGCATCGGCGCCCTCGTCGGGAATGACCCGGGACGCCGCCGCAAGCAACACGATCATGGCCACGAAAGCGGCCGAGAGCAGCCAGCTGCGCTGCCGCCAGAACGGCGTGGCTTCGGACCCGCCGTCTCGCCCGTCGGGTACGGCCGCGCGGTCGTCCGCTGCCGGATTCACGGGATTCACGGAATCGAGGAGTCAGGCGAAGACGAAGGTGACCAGAGGGCCGGCCGTCGCCACCAGCACACAGCCGCCGAGCACCATGCCGAGCCGGCCCATGTGCTCGGAACTCTCGCCGCGCTTCAACGAGACGGCCATCGTCGCGCCCGTGATGAGGACGCCCGCGACACCGGCCGCGGTGCCGGCCCAGGCGGTGATGCCGAGGACGAGATTCACCTTGTCGCTGAGTGCGGCCGGAGCCTGCCGGCCGGGGTTCGGAACGGCGGCGAGGTAGAGGGCCAGGTTCTTGAGCATGGCTGTTTCCAAGCGGTATGTGGTGGCGGGAACTTGGTGCAGGGAAAAGGGAAGGAAAATGAGAGCGGAGGTCAGTCCAAAAGCCCCAGCGGGCCGAGGAATTGAACGAGTGGGCCAGCGGTCGCGGCAAGGACGCAGGCGCCGAGGATGATGAGCAGATGCCTGATGTGCTGATGGTCGCCGTCGAACGATCCGCGATGCAGTTGGAGCGCCATCCGGATGCCCACGGTGATCACGCCGCCGACTCCGGCGGCCGAGGCGATCCAGGCGAGAATGCCGAGCAATGTGTTCCCATCGCCCCCCGGATTGAAGGTTGCGGCGAGGAGGACGCCTGCGGCCGTCGAACTCATTACTGTCGTCAGGCCCCCTTCGGATACGGGGCATGCAGGCGGATCAGAACTGCGAGGCGGCGTATCCCAGGGTCACGGCCACCCGTTCCAGGCCCGGCGGATGCTGCCCCTTCTGCAGGGATTCGAGGATCCGGCCCGCGGCCGGCGGACCGGCGGCGTGGGTCCGGGCGAGCAACACCATGTGCCCCGCCTCGCCCTGCGGCGGATCGGGCCGGCGGCGGCCGCCATCGGGGCCGCCGAGCAGGCCCGCGAGCGTGCTCGCACCCGCGCCGCCGTGCGCACCGACCCAGCTCGGCCAGCAGCCTGACGGAACGCGTCGGGCCACGCACCCAACTCTGCGGGCCCCAGGGCACCCTTGAAGGGACGCTCATGTGCATCCACCCTCTCTGCTGACTTCGGAAGGACGTCGGATCGACGCCGGATCGACGCCGATCGACGCCGGGTTGAACTGCTGCGCCCCCAGACCCGTTTTGGTCTGTGGAGTGTGCGTCGGTCTTACGGGACTTTTCCCGGATCGGTTCACGGCCGCGGCGAAGTCGTGACGTTCGACGCACGGGCCTCGGCGCTGAAGCCGTAAGCGCTCCGCTGAAAAGCCGTCCACAAACCTCGGGCCGTCCGTGGCCGGTCGCGCCCACGCGGCGGAGCGGCATATCGACTCGGCCCCGCGCCCCTTACGGGGCGCGGTACCGCACCGGACCTTGACACGGCTGCTCATGCCCCACACCCGAGGGCGTGCGGGACCCGCGGAGGCTCCCGGAGATCCCGGCGACCCAGAAGAGCTGCGAAGAATCCCGAGACCCGAAGACAAGGAGAAGAAAGTGGTGCGTTCATGAGTCAGAAGGGAGCGGGGAAGCAGGCCGCCGACACGGCGAAGTACGCCTACGCGATCAAGATCGCGGCCGGTGCGGCCGGCGGCATGGGATGCCTCGCCTCACCCCTGGTCTTCGCCATCCTCGTGATCGTCGTGATGGTGTTCGGCGGGCTCGGCGTCCTGCTCGCGCCGATCCTCATCTTCTTCAACACCGGTGACAGCAGCGGAGGGAGCTATCAGCCGCCGGAGAACCCGGACCGGATCGCCGTTGTCATCCAGGGCGACGGAAAGGGAAAGCTGGACAAGAAGCGCGTGCCGCAGAAGCTGCGGGACAGCATCAAGGACGCGGGCGCCATCTGCGACGCGATCGGCCCGGTCGTGATCGCGGCCCAGATCGAGCGCGAGACCAACTTCAGGGAGGACTACGTCGGCCCGGACGGCAACGAGGGCATCTCACAGCTCCCGAAGGACGTGTTCGAGCGACTCGGCGAGGACACGAACAACAACGGCGAGACCTCCGCTTTCGACGCAGAGGACTCGATCCGGGCGCAGGGCCGCTATCTGTGCGAGCTGGCCGGCGAGGCACAGGAGCTCATCGACCAGGGGGCCTCGGGAAGCGTGCTCGACCTGACGCTCGCCGCGTACAACGCGGGCACGGACGCGGTACGGGAGGCCAAGGGCGTCCCGCAGGACACGACCACCCAGTCCTACGTCAGCGGTGTGAGGGCGCTGTTCCCGCGCTACCAGGGGGTGCTCGGCGATATCCCGCCCCCCACCGACACCGTCACCCCGACACCGACCGGCAACCCGACGCCCTGATGGCGGGCGCCTCCCACCGGTGCGTGACCTGGAACGGCGAGGTCGAAGCCGTGCGCAGATGCTCCGCACACCCGTTCACGCGACCGTCCTCGATCGGCATCAGGGTGCTGCCACCCTGATCCAGGTCCCGCCGGACGGCTCATACCCCTTCCTGGACGAGGGACCCGCGCGGATACCGGCACGGGAAGGCACCCAAGCCGTGGCAACCGGTCCTGCCATGACCCCCGGTACGGTGGCCGAAAACGGTGTGAACTCCCTCACATCCGGGGTCGCCAGGCCCACCATCCGGGGCGCAGAAGCATCCCACTGACCAGTGGCCATACCACACCGACACCGAGCGCCAACATCGCGTCGACCTCATCATCACTTGTGGCGGAAACGTGACGCTGATAGGTAAATCCGGTGGACGAGGGGGAAGGTTAAGTGGACTTCAGCGTGCTGGGGGCCCTGGAGGCTAGACGTGACGCGGCCATGCTCGAACTCGGCCCGCCGATGCGGCGTGCGCTGCTGATCCGGCTGCTGCTGGAGGACGGCCGTCCGGTCCAGGTCGAACGCCTCTGCGAAGACCTGTGGAACGGCGTCCCGCCGGCCGGAGCCGTGGCGTCCGTCCACGCGCACGTCAGTAGGCTTCGCCGGCTTCTGGAACCGGAGCGCCGGCGCAGGGGCGAGGCGAAGATCCTGGTCAGCGAACCGCCCGGATACGCGCTGCGGGTCTCGCCGGAGTCCCTGGACACCGTGCGGTTCGAACGAGGCGTGGCGGCCTCCCGGCGCGCCCTGGCCGAGGGGCGGCCCGAGCGCGCGCACGACGATGTCGTGGCCGCCCTGGCGTTGTGGCGCGGACCCGCGCTCGCGGATGTCGCCGACTACGGCTTCGCGGCACCGGAGGTGGCCCGGCTCGAGGAAGCGAAAGTCGCGGCCGAGGAGCTGCGCGTGGCGGCGCTTGTGGGGCGGGGCGAGTACGAGCGGGCCGTTACCGCCGCCGAGCAGTTGACGGAACGTCATCCGCTGCGCGAGGCGGCCTGGGCCTCGCTGCTGCGCGCCCTGTACCGCTCGGGCCGCGCGGCCGACGCCCTCCAGCGCTACGACAAGGTGCGCGGCCTGCTCGCGGAGGACCTGGGCCTCGAACCGGGACCGGAGCTGCGCGACCTCCAGGTGGCGATCCTGCGCCACGACACCTCCATCCTCGGCACAAGGCCCCCGCTCGGCGCCTCCGCCACGGCGGCTCAGCTCCTGGGCGGCGGTACCGCGGTGAGCGGCGCTTCGGCACTCACCGCCACGGCATCGATGACCAAGTCGGGCACGGCCGTTTCGGGCTGCCCGCCCACCCGGTCCGCGGCGGACCGGGTGGCGGTCGCCGATTCGGTGATGGTCGGCCGGGGGGAGGAGATGGCACGGCTGCGCCGGGTGCTCGACACCGCCCGCGGAGGAAGGGCCGCCTGGGCGATCATCAGCGGCGAGGCGGGCATAGGTAAGACACGGCTGGCCCAGGAACTGGCCTGTATGGCCGAGGACTCCGGATTCACGGTGGCGTGGGGGCGCTGCGTCGAGGACGGTGACGCACCGCCGTTCTGGCCGGTTTCCCAGCTCCTGCGCGGTCTGGGCTTCGTCGGCGGCTCCAGCAGACACGACGCGGGGCCGCTTGCGTCCCTCGTGGCGTCCGTACGCGGGGAGCGACGCGAGGCCGGCGCCGAGGCGGGCGCGGGCCACGAACGGTTCGCGCTGTTCGACGAGACAGCCGGCTGGCTGGCGGCCCAGGTCGGCACGCGGCCCACGCTGTGCGTCATAGACGACCTGCAGTGGGCGGACGCCGACACCCTGGCCCTCATGACGTTCCTCGCCCGGCATCTGCACGACGCGCCCCTCGCCATGGTGGGCACGACCCGGGACTCCAGCGCCGCGCACTACCCGGATTTCCTGACCACCTCCGTACGGCGGGGCGGTACCTGCATCGCGCTGCGCGCCCTGACCGTTCGCGATGTGCAGGCGCTGTTGCCGGACGCCGACGAGGAGACGGACACCGCCGCCCGGCTGCACGCCCGCACCGGCGGCAACCCCTTTTATCTCACCGAGCTGCTGCGCCTGCCCCCAAAGCGGCGCCTGGGCGACGGCGCGCAGCTTCCGCTGTCCATCGCCGACGCGCTGGGCCGACGGCTGGGCCGGCTCGACCCCGCCGTACGGGACCTGGTCGACACCGCCGCCGTGATGGGCGAAAGGCTGGACACGGAACTTCTCGCCCATGTGCTCGGCATCCCGCTGGACGAGCTGTCCTTGCTGGTCGACCGCGCCGTCGCCGACGGGGTGATGGCCTGGGTGTGCAGCCCGGGCGAGGCCGGCGCCTACGCCTTCACCCATGCCCTGGTCCGCGAGACCACGCTGGACGCCCTGCCGCAGCCGCGACGGCAGCGGTTGCACGCCGCGGTCGCGCGGTCGCTGCAGACCCTGTGCGGACGACACCCCGGGGAGACCGCCCACCATCTGGTGGCCGCGGCGCCCCTCGTGCCCAACGAGGAGATCGTCGACGCCACGCTGGAGGCCGGCCGGTGGTTCGCCGAGCGCGCCTCGTACGAGGAGGCGGTGCGCTGGCTGCGGCACGCGGCGGATGCGGCGGGCTCCTGCCCGCACCGGCGGAGCGAGGCGCTGTGCGAGCTCGGGATCGCCCTGATCAGGACCGGCCGGCAGGCAGAGGGCACCGACTGCATAGTCGACGCACTCGATTTGGGGCTCATGGGCACGGACAGCGATGCCAGCCTGGAGTTCCTCGTCCGTTCGGCGGACGCCGTCACCGTGACCCACGGTCTGTGGCCCTTGCTGCCCGCCGGGACCGAGTCTCTGCGGCGGCTCATCATTCCCGCCTGGAGCAGGTCCTGGAACGCCTCGACGCGTCGGCCACGGCGGAGCGAGCCCGGGTGCTCAACGTCCTCACCGCGGCGGTGTACTACGCGGCCGCCACGGGCTCGCCGAGGTCTCGCTCCTCGCGCGTGAGCAGCTCGCCCTGTACCGGGGCGACGCGAGGGCGCTCATCAGAGCGGTGCGAAGCGCTCCCAGCCCCGCGGACGCCTCCGATCCGGCGGGCCCCTGGCACACGCCTACGACCACCTGGCGCCCGCGGACGCCCTGGAGGGGTGAGGGAGCGGGCGTTCCGGATCCTGCGGGACCACCCCGCGTCCGACTGGCCGGTGAACTGGTCCTGGCTTCCGGTGATGGTCCTGTGCGCGGAGGGCGGTGTGCGGCGCACCGACCGGCGGCACGCGGCAGAACTGGTGCCGCTGATGCGGCCGTGGGAAGACCGGCTGGCCGTGTTCGGCACGTCGTTGTTGTGCCTCGGTCCCATGGCCTCACGCTGGGGCGGCTGAACCTGGTACTGGGGGACGGGCCTTCGGCGCAGCGGGACCTCCGGCTTGCGCTGCAGGTGTCGAACCGCCGCGGCTCGCCGCCGTTCCGCGCCCGCTCCCGCTCCCGCTCCCGCTGGTACCTCGCCCGCGAACTCGAGGACACGGCTCAAGTCGAGGCGGCGCGGCTGCGGATCCGGGGCCCTCAGGGAGGCCGCGGAGATCGGCATGGCGATCGAACCGGGCGGGGACGACGAACGGCTGAGCTGACGCCACGGCACCCCGTCGCCACTCACACCGGCATGCCACGGGACTCGAGGGCGTGGCGCAACGCGCGCATGGCGTAGTACGTACGGGACTTGACGGTGCCCGGCGGTATGTTCAGCTCCTTCGCGGTCTCGGTGACGCTCCGCCCCATCCAGTACACGTGCACGATGACCTCCCGGTGCGGCGGAGCGAGGTCGTCGAGGAGTTCGAGGACGAGCTGTGCGGTGAGGGTGCGCTCGATCTCGTCCACGCCGGGGTGGTCCGCGAGCGCGAAGTCGCCGCACTCCGCCGGGCGAGCCTGCCGGGACCGGTGTATGTCGATCACCTGATTCCGTACGACGGTGAACAGCCAGGGGCGCAGGGTGTGGGGCGGCGCGTCCAGGGCGTCCACCCGCCGCCAGGCCCGTAGCACCGCCTCCTGGAGCACGTCCTCGGCCTGATACCGGTCTCCGTTGAGGAGCCCCGTCGCAAAGCGCAGCAGCACGGAGCCGTGCTGCTCGTACACCGCCCGGATGAAGGCCTCGTCCCGGGCGGGGATCGGCCGCACGGCGGTGCTCTGCCCTGAGCCGACCTGCGCCTGCGCGGGGGGCCGCCGGTCGGCCGCGACCGGCGCCGCGGCAGGCTTCCCGCCTCTCGCAGCCGGCTCTTCGATCACCCCGGTGCGCCTCACATGTCCAGAAGTCCTCACATGCTTGGAAGCCCTCACATGGTCAGAAGCCCTCACATGCTCAGAAGTCCTCATGTGCCCAGAAGTCCTCATGTGCCAGAAGTCCTCGTCCGTCAACCGGTTACGTCTGCGCCGCGCTGTGTGCCGAGCGCGGCCCGTACACACTCGGGCAGGTGTCTTGGCGGGGACTTGCCGGTGTCTTGCCGTCCCCGGCAAGACACCGTCGCCTTGTCACCGGGGTGGCGGGACCCTCCGTGGTGGCCGACATGCTCGGGCGGCAGTTCCCGCAGGTCAAAACGATGTTGTTGGATGCGGCGACGGACATCACCGCGTTCGCCGACTTCCCGCCGGCGCGCTGGAAGAAGATCTGGTCGACGAAACCGTGCCCGGACGGGCCCCGGGCCACGACCTGGATGCGCTTTGCCGGGACCAGGTTGCCCGCACAGGCAGCGTGAGCCGCCTTCGAAGAGAAGTTCCCTCTGGTGAAGTCGAGTTGGATCGACCCGTGGAGCTGAGGTCTTGTCCAGCCTGCATCGATGGGCGAGGCGGGCGCTGGTCCACTGCCCGATGGCCGGGTACGCCGGGACGGCGGCGGTCGCAAGAGCCCCGAGGAGCTTGACCCGCTGCTCGTTCCGGCGTTGCTGGCGCTGGTCGAGCCGGATGAAGGGGGCGATCCGATGTCGACGCTGCGCCATGACGACCAAGTCACTGCGGTCTCCGGCCGGGGAACTGACACGGCAGGGCCATGCCGCGTCAGCGCCGAAAGTGGGCAGGCTGTTAGGGGAGAACGGTTCAGTCTTCAGGCCAACGCCAAGACGCTTGAGGACGCTCAACGCTTCGACCAGCAGGCGCAGTTCCGGTACATCAAAGACCAGGTACAGGGATCATCAGGCGGACGGTCGGTCAGTGGTCAGAGGGATACGAGGTAGAAGGAGTCATCGGGGAGTTCAAGAATGCGGGACGGCAATGGCGGCCCGGCCGGCGAGCAGGTGGGGGTCGATGTCCATGACTTCCCCGGTGATGCACTGGGCAAGGCCCTGCCCTACGGCATCTACGACCTGGCGGCGGACACCGGTTGGGGGCACGCCGGTACGGATCACGACACCGCGGCCTTCGCGGTGTCGAATCGATCCGCCGCTGGTGGAACGGGCAAGGACGCCTCGACTACCCACGGGCCGGACCTCTGCGGGCCTTCACCCCAGGCCCTCACGCCCGACCAACCAGATCGTCCCGCTTTCCTTGCGGCCGGCGAGAGGGGACACGAAGCTGCCACCCCGAACACCGGCCGTGTTGTCGTCAAGCGCGGCCACAGTCTGCGGATCGAGATTCATCACGCACCGCCCAGACCACTCGGTGTGCCAGGAACGGTCCCGGCCGGCTGCTGTGAGTCTTGCATGGGCACCCCCGTCGTGCCAGGAACGATCCCGCCCGGCTGTGTGACTTGCATGGGCACCCCCGCCGTGCCAGGACCGGTCATGCTCGCCGCGACCTGCGTGTCCGGTCCTCCGGCGCCCGGCAGGTTGACCTGCTGACCCCAACCACCCGAACCACCCAGACTATTCGGCACAGTCGTCGGCGACAGCTGTGCCATCTGGTTACCGGTCAACTCCTGTGCCGCCTGCTGTTGCACGGGGGCGAACGCGGTCGGTGTCTGGGGCGGCGTGACGAACGGCTCTTGCTGATCGTTCGGGGCCGCCGTCGACGCGTTCAGATCGAGCCCCGTGGGATGGCTCGGGGGCGCGGCCCCCTGCGTGCCGAGGCTCTCAGGCTGCTGGGTGCCCAGGTTGCCCGGCGGCAGGGTGCTCACGGTCGTCTGGGTCGGCGGGTTCACACGCGGTGCAGAGAACGGCAGCTTCTCCCACATCGGTCTCCAGAAGTTCTGGAAGTTCTGAAAAAGGTTCGGGCGCACAGGGCGGTTGTAGGGCTGGACCTGCAGCTCATCACCGACTGCGCCGTTCATGCGCCGGTTGTAGGCCTCTTGGGACAATTGGGCTGTGTACCGATACGTGTCCGTGTCTGTTTTTTGGTTCAGGGCCATGTATGCGGCGATATCTGTGAGCACGGTGTCGTAGTGCACATGGGGTGTGGCCTGACCGTAGGTGATTCGGTCCTGCAGATGTTCATGCACGCTGCGGTCCAGAACCCCCTTCCGGGCGTCCTGCTCCAGGATCTCTCTGAGATTGCCGAAGTTTTTTTCGCCTGCTTCCATCTGCTTTTGCATCGACCCTCTGAGCTCCTCGCTGTCGGCCTCTCCCGGGAGATGGAAGTTCACCCACTTGAGGTCGTTATCCTGGATGTGCCTGTAACGTTTGTCCGTAGATATGTGCATGAGCTCGTGGAGGACGGTGGCCGTGGCGAATGAACCGGGGTCGGTGTACGACTTGGGTTCGTAGGCCGGGTCGTACGTGATCCAATAGCCGTCCTCCGCGCTCCAACGCGCTTGGGCGGGTTGACGGTCGTCTACAGGCTTCAAGGGCAGGCCGCCCATTTGACCGGCCGCCTCATCGTAGAGCTGTGCAAGGAGCGGCGAGTTCCAACTGCCCGTGCTCGGCAGCCTCCCTCCGGCGGCGGCAATCAATTGGTTGAGTTTCGACCTGTTCATTTCATCGAACTGGTTGTTGGTCGGCGACACGGCGGTCTCTCCTTCTTCGCTGTCCTCGCGGGCGAACTGACATGGATAGCTACGAGGAATCAGCGATGGCGGTTCAACGGCCCAGTGTTGAGAAGACCTCCTTGGGTCCTCGCCGGATTGCGCCGTCTCGAGTGATCGTCTCCTGCGGTGAGCCGACGCTCCACCGTAGGAGGGCAGGCAGTTGGGGTCCCATCCATCGAGTTGCTGAGAGACCGACACGCTCGAGCTTGGTGATGCGTCTCCCGACCCGACGAGCGATATCCCCCGTCCCCCTGGTGCGGATCCCGCCTGAGCCGCACACCCGCCCCCTCCTCATCTGACAGACGAGCCGGGCTGTGCGCCGATGCTCAGGTAACTCGACAAGCTGCGTGCCGGGAACAGCGTTCCTTGGGTACCGACGACCGCCACTCCGGGGTTCCGGGCAGCTCCGCTAATTCGCGTCTCTGGCCAATTGCTGTTGGCCCCTAACAGGTAGCGCTTCGCCTTGCGGATTCTGGCGCCGCTCATGACCCCATGCCGTCACGGCGCACAGCGTGAGCTGCGTTGTCTGCACCCGTTGTCCGACCTGGCCAAACCCGGTTCTTCAGGAACGGTGACGCCCCGCCCGGCAGGCGCCGAGCCCAGTCCCCAGGAGACAGGCTCCTCGATTTTCATCCTGGCGCTCGACGGCGAGGCTTACGCAAATTTCATCCTGGCGCTCGACGGCGAGGCTTACGCCAACAAGCTCGCCGCATTGACGGGGTCGCATCGCACACCTGGTCATTGGCGTACTCCGGCGGCGTGACCTTGCGGCGCTGCACGTGTCGTCAGGTCGTGGTTTCAAACCGATTTCACGGTACGGGTGAAGTCGCGCGTGGACAGCAACAGCTTGTAGATGATGGCCAGTTCGAAGAGGAGCAACAACGCACCCGCGCCGAAGGTCGCCGGTGCGACGGCGTTCACAGCGGGACCGACGATGAATACGGCCATCTGGAATTCGATGCCGCTGACCAGGTGTGTTCTTATGCGGTGACGAAGCAGGAGGGAGCGGAGACGCAGGTACCAGGGAAAACGGCGCCGAAATTCCTGATGCAGGTCGACGACGGCCGGCGGGCCTGGTTCGGTTCCATTCAGCGAGACTTCGTCGTCCGCGACCGTCCGGTCCTGCTCGAGGTCGGCCTCGGGGTTGCCCCGAAGCAGGTCTTCCATGAACGCGAGTTCCCCCTCGTTCTCGGCATCTCGAGCCGCGCGCAACCGTGCTTGATCTGCTTCCGCATCCCGTGACGGATCTTGAAGATCTGCAACGCGTTGACGTAGCGGAGCATGTCGAGGAAGACCACGGCGAGCGCGAGCCAAGAGATAGACGACCTGGCCAGTACGGGCGTACTGGCCGCCCATCAGAGCGACGGCGCAGGCCAGTACGCGGACACGGTCGAAAACGTAGTCCAGCCAGGCACCGAAGACGGAGCCGGTGCCGGTGAGCCTGACGAGCTTGCCGTCCATGCAGTCGAGGATGAAGCTCAGGTGGTAGAGCCCGGCACCAGCCAGCAGCCACCCCCAGCTGCCCACTGCGAAGCAGCCCGCAGCTCAACCCCGCATGCTCCGGTCGAACTTCTCTTGCCTTGCCATTCGGTGGCGTTCCGTCTGCCGACCGTTCGCCCCACTTTGGCCACCGAGAGCTGGAACAACATCCGCCAGGTGGCTGAGAAGATCGCATCAGCGGCGTTCAGGAATTCGAGCAACTCCGAGGGCTGAGCTCCGTGGAGGGAATCGGATGGCCGGACGGCGTTGGAGCCCCCGAGGCCACGGTCTGCAACGGCGGGTACCCGTGCCATGGGCTGACGGGGCAGGAGCGGTGGGGCCGTAGGCCCTGACCGGAGCTTGTGTGCAACACCGCAGCCAGGCGAATCGGTGGGCGCTCTCCTCCGCACCGCGCGCGTGCGTCGGCCGGCGGGGGAAACGTCGTACCCCCCTTCGTCGCCCTCGGCTGCTTCGAACCGGGCACGGCCTGCGGCAAGCGGGTGCAGCGACATGGCGAAGGAGACGCGGACGTACTCGGCCTGGCCCCGTCGACGGCCTCGCGACCGAGGACGGTGCCCGATCGAACGTGGGCGCACCCCGAACTGCCGAACTGGTCGCGCCAGGTGCCGAGTTTGTGCGTGAGCCACTGTCGGTAGCGACTGGGTGGGGATGACCGCACGGGGCCACCGCACATGGGAACGACGTCGGCCCCTCCGTCCCCCGCCTGGGTGCTCCGTGTGAACAAACCAGGTCAGAACTACCTGGTTCTCCAAGTGCAGTGACACCACTGGCAGGACGAACAGCCGACGCTGAGCAGCACGGGCACATCGCGCCGCCGGGCCTCGGCGAACGCCTCCTCCGACCAGGGAAACCAGTCGACGAGGTTGTCGGCGTGCTGGAGGAGACAGGGCGAGGTCTCGTGGGCCAGTCGGTTCGGCATGCTCCCATCCTGGGTCATCCGGTCGGCATCCCCGAGTTTGTCCACAGCCCGAGTTATCCACAGAGCTGACGGAAAACCTTGAGAGGCGGAAGACTTGAAGTACGAGACATCGCTGCTGGAGGGGGAAGCCCATGTCGGGCTCAATGGCGATCCTGCGGGACATCCATCATGCCGAGGCCGAGCAGCTCCTGGCCCGCGCCATCGAGGAGGAGGTGCGCCGTTCTGGAGGGCACGCGGACACCGCGTTCCTCATGGGGCGGGCGCGCGAAGCATTGCCGGAAATGGCCGGGACCGCGGCGGAGGAGTACGGCGCGTACATCCGGGCGCTGGATGAGTCGGAGGCGGGTAGGGAGCCGCTGGGTCGCCGTCTCTCGCCCGAACGACTCGGCACGCCCGCGCTGGTGGCGCTCACCGCCACCGTGGCCGCATTCGGCGCCGACCTCGGGTTCGGGACATCGGCGGGCACGGCGTTGGCCGCGGCCGGCACCGTCGCGGTCGTGGGATCGGCGACCGCGCTGGTCAAGCTCACGGCCGGGCACTGGCCGTCGGCGCACAGCCGCGCGGGTCTGCGGAATCGGCCCGGTGGTGCGGAGCAGTTGAGGCTGGAGTGGCTGACCGCGCTGGAGGTGCGCGGCATCCGGCCCTTCCTCGACCAGCAGCGCATGCTGGCGGCCGCAACGCGCCGCGGCGGCGGGGCGGCGGCGCCCTCCGCCCGCGGCCAGGGCGGCTCGGCGGCGCCTGGGCGCGGACCGAAACTGCGCGGCGGTGACAAGAGCGCCGCGGCCCGGCGGCGGAGCGTGCTCCAGCGGTCGTTCGGCCACCTTCCCGAGGAGGACGGCCCCTTCGTGGGCCGGCGTGCCCAGCTACTCCAGATCGCGCAGTGGGTGCAGGCCGCCCGCGCGAGTACGGAGACCAAGCCGACGGTTGTCGTGCTGCACGGCGCTCCGGGGTCCGGCCGGACGACCCTGGCCGTGCGGGCCGCGCACCATCTGAAGGACCAGTTCCGGGGGGCATGCGTCGTGGACCTGCGGGGCGACAGCCCGGGCGAGCCGCCGCTGCCCACGCGGGATGCCCTCCTGCATCTGCTCAACCGCCTCGGCGCACCGCGCGAGCAACTGCTGTTCCGGGAGCGGTCCTCCCCCGAGCAGCAGGTCAAGCGGCTGAGCGAGCTGTACCACCAGCATGTGACGGGAGTGCCCGTCACCGTCGTCCTCGATGACGCCTCGGATCCGGAGCAGGTGCGGGTGCTGCTGCCCGAGCGTTCGGAGAGCCTGCTCCTGATCACTGCCCGCGGCCCGCTGGAGCTGCCGGAGGACCTCCCCGCGCATATCCACGAGCTGGGTCTCGAACCGCTGGACGCGGCCGGGGCGGAGGACCTGCTGAAGGCCGTTGCGCAGGAGGACGCCGGACCGTACGACATGGAGGCGGGCGAGAGGATCCGCGACCTGTGCGGCGGACTGCCGCTGGCGCTCCGTATCGCCGGTTCCTCTCTCGGCGCCCGCACGCCCAGCGCCCTCGCCGCAGGCCTTGCGGGCCACGAGGCGGCAAGCCCGGTCGAGCGCGCCCTGCACATGCGATACGCCGATCAGCAGGACGCGGGCCGAAGACTACTGCGCCGTCTTTCCCTGGCCGGTCGGGCCAGCCTGGGCGCGGCAGCGGCGGCGGCCCTGCTGGCCACGGACGAGCAGCAGGCGAGTCGGCAACTGACGGCCCTTGCCCGGGCCGGGCTCATCGATCACGTTCGCGGAAGCCGCTACCGGCTGCACGACCTGGTCCGCGGCTTCGCCCTGTCCCGGCTGCTCGACGAGGAGGAGCCGGCCGAGCGGTCCGCCGCGCAGGAGCGGCTGATCCGCAGCTACGCGGAGCTGGCGGACTCGGTGATCCGCCTCGTCGACGGCAAGACATCCACTCGCGCAGACGCCGCTTTCCAGAAGGGCGCCGTGGGACCGCACGGCTTCACCTCGCTCGAGGCGGCGCTGCGCTGGCTGGACGACGAGTCGAGCTTCATCACGGCGGAGCTGCGCCATGCGGAGGACGTGGACCAGTCCGCGGTGCTGCATCTGCTGGGCGCCCTGTGCGACTACTGCCTACTTCGCGGCGACCTCTACCGCCTCGGGGAGCTCAGCGAACTCACCAAGGCCGCGGACCGAGGCCTGCTGATGCGCTCGGTGCAGTGGCGCACCGGTGTGGCGGCGCGCCAGCTCGGCGAGCTGGACAAGGCCCGCACGACCCTGTCCTCGGTCGTGGACCTCTACCGCGAGGCCGAACACGCGGCCGGCGTGGCCCGCGCCCTGCGCGACCTGGGCATCACCCTGCACCACCAGGGCAATCTGCCGGAGGCGGCGGCCAAGCTCCGCGAGGCGCTGGAGATGCAGGCCGGTGAGGAGCTGCGCGGCGACCGCGCCTGGACGCTGCACGCCCTGGGCGCGGTGGAGCGCGACCGGGCACGCATAGCGGAGGCGCTGGAGCTGCTGCGCGAGGCGCTGGAGCTGCACCGGGCCAATGAGAGCGTGCACGGGCAGGCATGGACGCACTTCCAGCTCGGCCAGGTGTATCTGCGGATGGGCGAGGTGCCGGAGGCGGAGAAGCAACTCCGCCGCGCCCTCGATCAGTACGGCAGCACCCGCGACAGCCGTGGAGAGGCCTGGGCGCTCACCGAACTCGCCCGGGCGCGCCTGGTCGACGGCGACGTGGGAGCGGCGAACGCCGAACTCGATCAGGCGCTGTCCCGCCACCGGGACAACGAGGACGCCCGTGGCGAGGCGTGGACCCGCTACTACCTGGGCCAGGCCTTGGAGGAGCGCGGCGAGCACGGAGCGGCGGTTCGCGAACTGGAGCGGGCCCGCACGATGTTCAGCCGCATGCGGGACGTCTACGGGCTGGCCTGCGCCAGGCACCACTCCGCGCGGGTCACTCGCGACCAGCGGGCGGCCCAGACCGGATCACTGCGCAACAGCGGGTTCGCCCGGCAACTCCTTCAGGACGCGCGGCAGGACTTCCACCGCGTGGGCGTCGCGCACGGCGAGGCATGGTCATGCATCGAACTTGCCGTGATCGACGCGGGCAACGGTCGCGCGGCCCAGGCCCTGGCTCTGGCGGAGGAGGCGGGACGGCTCTTCGCGGGCTACGGCGATGTGCGCGGCGAGGACTGGGCGCGGTTCCTGCGCTGCACCATGCTCTCGTTCGCCTCCGCGGGCGGCTCGGTCGTCGGCTCGGCGGTGGCACAGGAGGAACTGGCACAGCTTCTGCGGGAGTCGCACCCTCGGCGCGACACCAGGCTGGAGGACTGCGCCGAGGCGTACGCCCTGATACTCGAGCGCGGCGTCGAGCCGGAGACCGGTTGGCAGGCCTGGAACCTCGGCATGGTCCCCAACCGTCACTCCCGCGAGGTGATGGGCGTCCGGGTGCCCGCCCCGAGCTGACGGCGGGGCGCGGCGGGCGAGGGCGGGCGGGCAGAGGCAGGGGCAGCCGGTTGGGCGCCACGGCGGGCATCAGCGCCCCTTCCCCGTTGTCCGGGAAGGGGAGGCCGATCCGGAAAGGAGAGGCCGACCACTGCCTTGACGAGGACCGAGCCGGGCCCGGCCCTCGCGCGTCCGCGCACGGGAGGCCCCGGGCCGGCCGACCGCCCCGAGGTCCGCCGTGTACGGCTGGCTGGTGCCGCCCGCCCCCCGGGTTTGCCCCGCTCGTCGCCTTGGCACGGCCGTCGGCTGTGTTGCCGGATCAGCCGAGCAGGCCAACTACGAGGCGGATCCGGCGCCTTGCATCCGACAGCCCCCGGGACGCCTCGCTACCCGGCAACCCTTTGCGGGGGCGCCACTAGTCGCCCTTGGAGTCCGTGGTGCGGGAATCCGCGGTGCGACCGGGGGCGGGGTCCTCCGCCCGGTCCGCTCCGCGGTCGACCTTGCCCGTCGGGCTTCCCGTACGACCCGTACGGGAAGCCGCGGACGCGGCGGGCGCCTCCTCGAAGTCGATCTTCTGGAACTGCTTGTTCATGCTCTTCATCAGCAACCACACAGCCCCACCGAGCAGCGCGAAGACGATGAAGCCGAGGACGCCGGGCGTCACCTTGTTCTCGTCCAGCTCCTTGGCGAGGGGCACGAGCTGCGTCATGGTCGCGATCGTCATGCGCTCAATTCTGGCGGATGCCCGCGAAGAGGTCGTCCTCGGGTAGCGAGGTATCGACGAGCGACTTCGCCAGCTCGTACTCCTCCGTCGGCCAGACTTCCTGCTGGATCTCCATCGGCACCCGGAACCAGCCGCCGTCGGGGTCGATCTGGGTGGCGTGGGCGATCAGCGCCTTGTCTCGTACCGGATAGAACTCGGCACAGGGCACGTGCGTGGTCAGGTTCCGCTCGACCCTCTGGAACTGCTTCCACCGCTCCAGCCACTCGCCGTACGGGGACTCCAGGCCCCGCGCGAGCAGCGCCTCGTGCAGGGCCAGCGTGCGGGGCCGGTTGAACCCCTGGTTGTAGTAGAGCTTCAACGGCTGCCAGGGCTCCCCGGCCTCCGGCCACTGCCCCGCGTCGCCCGCGGCCTCAAAGGCCACCATCGAGATCTTGTGGGTCATGATGTGGTCGGGGTGCGGGTATCCGCCGTTTTCGTCGTACGTGGTGATCACGTGCGGCCGGAACTCGCGGATCAGCTTCACGAGCGCGCCCGCCGCCTCGTCGACGTCCTGCAGCGCAAAGCACCCGTCGGGCAGCGGCGGCAGCGGGTCGCCCTCGGGCAGACCGGAGTCCACGAACCCCAGCCACGCCTGCTTGACGCCCAGGATCTGCCTGGCCTCCTCCATCTCCTTGGCGCGCACCTCGTGGATGTGCGCCTGGATGTAAGGGTCGCCCTGCAGCTTGGGGTTGAGGATGGAGCCGCGTTCCCCTCCCGTGCAGGTCGCGACCAGCACGTCCACCCCCTCGGACACGTACTTGGCCATCGTCGCCGCGCCCTTGCTCGACTCGTCGTCGGGATGGGCGTGGACTGCCATCAATCGCAGTTGCTCGGTCTCGGTCAAGACTTGATCCTTAAGATCCTCAGTCACTGGTCGCGGCCCGCTCCACCGTCCGGAGAAGGCGCCTTCTATAGTGACCGAATCCAAGGGCCGTACATTCCGCGGTCCGTATTGCGGGAGGACGACGATGGCCGCCAGTGGCGAGAAGCGCGCCGCCGCGCGGTACGGCCGCACCGCGGACGCCCGCGCGGACCGCAAGCTGAAGATCATCGGCGCGGCGCTCGGAGTGGTGATGCTCGGAGTGACCGGGTGGTTCGGTTTCAGTTACGTCTCGGGCCAGAAGGTCACGGGCGAGCTGATCAAGTTCAAGGTGGTCTCGGACACCAGCGCCGAGGTGCATCTGGAGGTCCGCAAGGACGCCGGGACGCCCGGGGTGTGCACGGTCTTCGCGCAGGCCGAGGACGGCTCCGAGGTCGGCTGGAAGGACCTCCGTTTCGACGAGCACCAAGGCCGCGTGGACAAGGTCGGCACGATCCGTACGACGCAGCGCGCCACGGCGGTGGAGCTGATCGGCTGCAAGCCCGCGAGCGGCGGGTGACGGCGTTCACCACGCCCCTTGACCTGCCTCTATGCACCTTTAGCGGTATTCCTCCTCCCCGTTTCGGCTCGCAATTGTTAGGCTCGTGGTTTCGCCCACCTGTGACGGCGTAATGCTCCGGGGTAGGGCGTTGCTTTGTATTCCCAGTACCGACGAGGAGCACCTGTGACCCAGACCAGCGAGAACGTCACCTGGCTCACCCAGGAGGCGTACGACCAGCTCAAGGCCGAGCTGGATTACCTGTCGGGTCCCGCACGTGTCGAGATCGCCAAGAAGATCGAGGCGGCTCGGGAAGAAGGTGACCTGCGGGAGAACGGCGGGTACCACGCGGCCAAGGAGGAGCAGGGCAAGCAGGAGCTTCGCGTGCGCCAGCTCACTCAGCTTCTGCAGCACGCCAAGGTCGGCGAGGCTCCGGCGGACACCGGCGTGGTGGCACCGGGCATGGTCGTGACCATCGCCTTCGACGGCGACCCGGACGACACCCTGACCTTCCTCCTCGCCTCCCGTGAGTACGCCAGCGCGGACGTCGAGACCTACTCGCCGCAGTCGCCGCTCGGAACCGGCGTGATGGGCAAGAAGGTCGGTGACGACGCCGAGTACGAGCTGCCGAACGGCGGCAAGGCCACGGTGAAGATCCTCGAGGCCAAGCCGTATTCCGGCTGAGCAGCGCACACGTGAGCCCCCGGCCGATTTCGCCCGGCCGGGGGCTCCGTCGTGCGGCGGCCTCGTCGTGGCCGGTGACGCCTCGCCGCCGGGCTGCCCGGCCCGCTGCCCCGGCACGGCCGTCTGCTGCGTTGCCGGATCAGTCGCCGGATCGGTTGCCGGAACAGCTGAGAAGGCCCACTACGAGACCGATCGCCGCTTGCATCCGACCGCACCGGGACGCCTCGCCACCGGGCAATCCTCGGGGGGCGGAAACCTAGGTGTTCGCCGAGCGGTACTTGCGCACCGCCAGCGTGCGGAACGCCGCGATGATCACGATCGACCAGAGGACCGAGGCAAGCACGGGGTGCTGCATCGGCCAGGCGTCCGGTACCGGGTAGTTCGGCGGAAGGTTGCCGAACAGTTCACGACAGCCCTGCACCGTGGCGCTGAACGGGTTCCACTCGGCGATGTGCCGCAGCACGGTGGGCATGTTGTCCGCCGGCACGAAGGCGTTCGAGATGAACGTCAGCGGGAACAGCCAGATCAGACCGCCCGACGTGGCGGCTTCCGGCGTCCGTACGGACAGGCCGATCAGCGCGCCGATCCACGAGAACGCGTATCCGAGCAGGAGCAGCAGCCCGAACCCGGCCAGCGCCCGGAGGAACCCGTCGTGGATCCGCCAGCCGACGATGACCGCGACCACGGCCAGCACCACGACGGTCAGCGCGGTCTGTACGAGGTCGGCGAGCGTACGGCCGGTGAGCACCGCTCCCCGCGCCATGGGCAGCGACCGGAAGCGGTCGATCAGCCCCTTGTGCATGTCCTCCGCGATGCCCGCGCCGGCGCCCGCCGTGGCGAAGGTGACGGTCTGCGCGAAAATCCCCGCCATCAGGAACTGCCGGTACGCGTTCGCGTCGAGCCCGGCACCCGGGACATTGATCGAGCCGCCGAAGACGTAGCTGAACAGCACCACGAACATGATCGGCTGGACCAGCCCGAAGATCACGACCTCGGGGATTCGGACCATCCGGATCAGGTTGCGCTTGGCGATGACCAGTGAGTCACGGACGGACTGCCCCAGTGCGCTCCGCATCCTCGGGCCCGCTGCGGGGGTTCCGGTGGTCGTCACGGCGGTCACTGGGCAGCCTCCTCGTGCCGGACTCGCGCCTTCTGCGCCCGGGCCTTCGTCGCTCCGGAGGCCGGCCCGGGCGGTCCGCCCTGGCCTGCCTCGGCGTCCTCCTCGACCTCCGCGGCGTGCCCGGTGAGCGAGATGAAGACGTCGTCCAGAGTCGGCCTGCGCAGGCCGATGTCGTCGATTTCGATTCCGCGGGTGTCGAGCTCGCGGATGACCTCGGCCAGCAGCTTGGCGCCGCCACTGACCGGGACGGTGACCTTACGGGTGTGGTTCTCGACGCTGACCTCGCCCTTGCCGAAGCCGCGCAGGAGCTCGGTGGTGGTGGCCAGATGCTCGGGGTCGTGCACGACGACCTCGACGCGCTCACCGCCCGTCTGCGCCTTGAGCTGGTCGGAAGTGCCTCGTGCGATGGCCTTGCCGTGGTCGATGACGCAGATGTCGTGCGCCAGGCGGTCTGCCTCCTCGAGGTACTGCGTGGTGAGCAGCAGAGTCGTGCCGCCCGCGACCAGTTCCTCGATGACCTCCCAGAGGGCCTGCCGGTTCCGCGGGTCGAGGCCGGTGGTCGGCTCGTCCATGAACATCACGGGCGGGCTGACGACGAGGGCCGCGGCCAGGTCGAGGCGCCGCCGCATACCGCCGGAGTAGGTCTTGGCGGTCCGGTCGGCCGCGTCGGCGAGGTTGAACCGCTCGAGCAGCTCGTCCGCGCGGGCTTTCGCGGCCCGGCCGTTCATCTGGTAGAGCTGGCCGACCATCCGGAGGTTCTCACGTCCGGTGAGGTACTCGTCGACGGCGGCGAACTGGCCGGAGAGGCCGATGGCCCGCCGGACGTCGTCGGGCTGCCGGACGACGTCGAGGCCGGCGACCGTGGCCCTGCCTCCGTCGGGCTGCAGCAGCGTCGTCAGGACACGTACGGCGGTGGTCTTGCCCGCGCCGTTCGGGCCGAGCAGGCCTAGAACGGTGCCCTCGGGAACGTCGAGATCGACGCCGTCCAGAGCCCTCACATCGCCGAAAGTCTTCACGAGACCTTCGGCGTAAATGGCGCCTGGCATGGAAGCAACTCCTGGGATTCATGGGTGAGTGTGAAGTTGTGGGGGCCGGGTCCGGCATGTGCCGTCGGCGGAGCGTTGGGGAAACCGCCGGGAAGACCGTACCGCAGACGCGATATGTCGCGTTAGTCATGCGAAAGGTTTGAGTCACTTGATACCAAAATGTGGCTGGAACAAGCATCACGACATGTCGTGATCAGCCGACCGGACACCTCATGCAACCGTGACCCCTCATGGATCGGTCACCGGTCATGGATCGTTCTCCGGTCGTGGATCGGTCTCCGGCTCGCCCGGCATGACGCACCGCACGCCATGATGCGGGCCGCCGCTCTTCACGCCATGACGCACCGCACGCCATGATTTGGGCCGCCGCTCTTCACGCCATGACGCAGGCCATGCGCATGCCATGGCCGGTGACGCGACACCAGGGGCAATGGGAAGGAAGGGGGAACTTCGAAGAAACGTCACGCCATCACGGTGTAGCCCGCCTCACGGAGCGCCCCCCTCACCTCGTCGCAGTGCTCCGGCCCCTTGGTCTCCAGATGCAACTCGACCTCCGCTTCCGCGAGCCCGAGCCGGGGGTCGGTCCGTACGTGGCTCACGTCGAGGACGTTAGCGTCGACCACTGACAACACCCCGAGGAGCGTCGCCAGCGCCCCGGGCCGGTCCGTCAGCCTCAGCCGCAGCGACAGATAGCGCCCCGCCGCGGCCATACCGTGCCGCAGGATCCGCTGCATCAGCAGCGGATCCACGTTCCCGCCCGACAGCACCGCCACCACGGGCCCCTCGAACGACTCGGGCCGCGACAGCAGGGCCGCCACCGAGCTCGCCCCGGCCGGCTCGACCACCAGCTTCGCGCGCTCCAGGCACAGCAGCAACGCGCTGGAGAGCTCGTCCTCTGAAACGGTACGAACCTCGTCCACCAGATCGCCAATGATTTTGAACGGCACGTTCCCGGGCCGGCCGACCTTGATGCCGTCCGCCATCGTCGCCACCGACTCCAGCGACACCGGCACCCCGGCCTGCAGCGACGGCGGATACGCCGCCGCGCCCTCCGCCTGCACCCCGACCACCTTCACATCCGGGCGCAGCGCCTTGACCGCCACCGCTATCCCGGCCGCCAGTCCGCCGCCTCCGATGCCGACGACGATCGTCCGCACCTCCGGGCACTGTTCGAGGATCTCCAGGCCGAGCGTCCCCTGCCCGGCCACCACATCGCGGTGGTCGAAGGGGTGGATGAGGACCGCACCGGTCGCCTCGGCGTACTCCTGGGCGGCGCGCAGCGTCTCGTCCACCACGTGCCCGTGCATGCGTACCTCGGCGCCGTATTCGCGGGTCGCGGCGACCTTGGGCAGAGGTGCGCCGACCGGCATGAAGACGGTGGAACGCACGCCGAGCAGCGATGCGGCGAGCGCGACGCCCTGTGCGTGGTTGCCCGCGCTGGCCGCGACAACGCCCTTGGCGCGCTGCTCGGAGCTCAGGCCGGCGATCCTCACGTAGGCGCCGCGCACCTTGAAGGAGCCGGTGCGCTGGAGGTTCTCGCACTTGAGGTGAACCGGGGAGCCGACCAGACCGGAGAGGTGACGGCTCCCCTCCATGGCGGTGATCCGGGCCACCCCGGCGAGCATCTTGTGCGCCGCGCGCACGTCGTCGACAGTGATCTCGGACAGGGGCGGGGGTGTCGTACCGGGGGTGTCGCCGTGCGATGGTGCCATGAGGACAAGTCTCGCAGTTCCCGCCTGTCCCGGCGGTCACGGGATTGTCGCGAGCCGGTACGGGTCGGGCCGCGGCCGCGTACCCTGTGCGCATCCACGACCGTCCTCACGAAGTGAGCTCAGGCCATGCCCACCACTCCGGACATGACGACCGCTCCCCCGGCCACCGGCCGGGAGGCGTCCCCAGAGAGCGGCCTCCTCGATGACCTGCAGCACCAAGTGGCCCTCTTCGCCCGGCGCGCGGAGCAGACCCGTCTCGGCGGTGTCGGACAGGTTCGCAACTCGATGGACCGGGCCGCGTATCTGCTGCTCAACCGCCTGGACCGCGAAGGGCCCATGGGCGTAAAGGCCCTGGCCGCGGGGATGGGCATCGACTCCTCGACCGTCACCCGCCAGGTTGCGCCGCTGGTCGACACCGGTCTGGTCAAGAGGACGTCCCATCCCGAGGACGGCCGGGCCGTCGTCCTGCAGCTCTCGGCCCGCGGCAAGGCGCGGCTGGACGAGGTGCGCTCCTCAAGGCGCGAGCTCATGGAGCTGCTGACGGAGGACTGGGCCGAGGAGGAGCGGGAGTCCTTCTGCGACCTGCTGACCCGCTTCAACGACGCGCTGTCCGCACGGATGGCGGCCGCGCCGCTGCAGGAGCCGCAGGCGTCCTGAGACGGGCCCCGGCGCGCTCTGGCCCCCGGCGCCCCACGTGTCCTTCCGGCACATCCCTCCGCCGCGTTGTCGTGACGTTCCGACCTCTTGACCTCGGCCCGTACCTGCCGTCTATTGAAGGACGAGGAGGGCAGGGTGCGAGAGCGGCGTGCGGCACTGGATCGCCGCCGGGCCCGGGAGTTCGAGGCATTCGTCGCGGGCGCGGCCGGCAGGCTCCTTCATGCCGCCACGCTGCTGACCGGTGACCCCGAAGCCGCGGAGCGCCTGCTCACCGCGGCCCTGGCGCGGACGTACGCCGCGTGGGACGGCCTCCACGGCGAGGATCCCTACGAGCGCACCCGCCAGGAACTCGCCACCCACTTCGCCCGTACGACCTGGCGCCACCGCCGCCCCCGCGGCGGCGTTCTCGACCGGCTCACCCCGCAGGAGCGCCTGGTACTGGTGCTGCGGCTCTACGAGGGTGTGGCCGAGGAGCAGGCCGCGGCGCAGCTCGGACTCCCGGCCGACCGGGTCCGTGCGATCTGTCTGCGCTCCGTGGCGGCGATGCGCAGCCGTCCCGTACCGCCGTCCCGGCCGGAGGTGGCCACGCCATGAGCCTCCCCGACCGCAAGCAGGAGGAGGTCCGCCGGATGCTGGACGGGCCGCATCCGGTGGTGCCGCCGGACCTGGCGGAGCTGGCGGCGATGCGCGGGCGGCAGCTCCTCGCCCGCCACCGGATCGTACGGGCCGTGACCTGGACGGTGCTGGTTGTCGCGGTCGTGGCCTTCGCCGTGTGGGCGATTGCGGTTCAGCCCTGGGTCATGCCGCCGTCCGGCACCACGCCACCACTGGAAGGCTGGTAGCGCGGTCGCCGCGCCCACGGCCGTAATGACGCCGAACCACTGGCGTGGCGCGTAACGAGGCCGAACCACAGGCGTGGCGCACGACGTTGAACGGTACGGGTGCCGTACGAGCCGAAGCGCCCACGGCCGTACGGCAGTTGGAGGGCACAGGGACGAACGGCCGCGGACGAGCGGGCCCTCCGGGCCCGTAGCGGAGCCGAGGGCCGGTGCCGCCCGTGCCGGTACCGGCCCTCCCGCCGTGTCACGACGCGGGATTCGCGATCAGCCCAGCGCCTGCGCCAGGTCCGACAGCAGGTCGTCCACCGCCTCGATGCCGACCGACAGCCGCACCAGGTCAGCGGGCACCTCGAGCGCCGATCCGGCCGCGGACGCGTGCGTCATCCGACCCGGGTGCTCGATCAGCGACTCGACGCCGCCGAGGGACTCGCCGAGGGTGAACAGCCGGGCCCGGTTGCAGACCTCGACCGCCGCCTGCTCCCCGCCGGTGACCCTGAAGGACACCATCCCGCCGAAGAACCGCATCTGCTTCGCCGCGATCTCGTGGCCGGGGTGCTCGTGCAGTCCCGGGTAGTAGACCTGCGCCACCTTTGGGTGGGCGACGAGCAGTTCCGCCACGCGCTCGGCGTTGGCGCTGTGGCGGTCCATCCGCACGGCCAGGGTCTTGATGCCGCGCATCGTGAGCCAGGCGTCGAAGGGACCGGCAATGGCCCCCATCGAGTTCTGGTGGAAGGCGAGTTCGTCGCCGAGCGCGTCGTCGTTCACCACCAGCGCTCCGCCGACGACGTCCGAATGTCCGCCCATGTACTTGGTCGTCGAGTGCACGATGATGTCCGCGCCGTGCGCCAGCGGCTGCTGGAGGTACGGGCTGGCGAAGGTGTTGTCGACCACGAGCCGCGCGCCGGCGCCGCGCGCCAGGTCGGCGACCGCCTCGATGTCGGTGATGCCGAGCAGCGGGTTGCTGGGCGTCTCCACCCAGATCAGCTTGGTGCGCGGGGTGAGGGCGGCCCGTACGGAGGCCAGGTCGGTGGTGTCCGCCACCGCCCACCCCACCCCCCAGCGCTCGGCGACCTTGGAGAACAGCCTGAAGGTCCCGCCGTAGGCGTCGTCGGGGATGACCACGTGGTCGCCGGGCACGAGCAGGGTGCGCAGCAGGCAGTCCTCGGCCGCCAGTCCGGAGGCGAAGGCCAGGCCGCGCCGGCCGCCCTCCAATGCTGCGATGTTCTGCTCGAGAGCGGTACGGGTCGGGTTGGCGGAGCGGCTGTACTCGTAGCCGCCGCGCAGTCCGCCGACGCCGTCCTGCTTGTACGTCGAAACCTGGTAGATCGGCTGAACGACAGCGCCCGTGAGGGGGTCCGCCTGCTGCCCGGCGTGGATCGCCCGGGTCTCGAAGCCGTGGAATGCGTGCTGCTGCTGCTCGTCGGTCATGCGCCCGAGCGTAATGCGCCACACTGACTGTGCGCTCACTCTCGGACGACACGACCGCTCGGACGAACAGCCGGACGGGACGGCAGACTCGGGCAGGGGGCCCTGCGCAGGCCCCGGGCGCACCTGGCACACGATGTACAAGCCCCTTCGCACGCGACGTACGGGCCCCTCGCACACGACCGGACACAGGACACGGACCTCATGGAGATAATGATCATCCTGCTCGGCCTGGTCATGATCGGCGGCGTCCTCGTGGTGCCCGCCCTGCTGCGGATGCGCGGCGACCGGCAGGCCCTGCGTGGGCACGACAGCATCCTCGACCACCACGCCGGGTACGGCTTCGCGCCCCCGGAGCGCCTCGACGTACGGCTGCCGGGTCCGGACCCCGAGCTGGCGGAGGTTCTGGAGGAGATCCGGCGCACCCAGGACTGGCATCCGGCAGCGCAATTGCTCGCTACCACCGCCTCGTCGGACGACTGGGAGCTGCGCTGGCAGCGCGTCCAGACCCTGGCGGGGGCGGCTGCGGTCGACCTGGCTCAGGCGCCGGGCGAGGGCGGCCGGTGGCTGCGGACCTGGCGGGTGGACGCGCCCAAGGAGGCGGGCGGCGCGGTCGTGCACGCGGAATTCCTCGTGCGGCAGGCGCGGCAGTCGCAGGCGGGGCCGGGCTCCGAGGAGTACCGGATCATCCTGGAGGAGGCGCGGACGGTGTGCGGCGAGGCCGCGCTGCTCGCGCCGGGCGACCCGACTCCGTACATCGTGGAGCTTGCGGTGGCGCGCGGGCTCGGCTACCGGGAGGCCGACTTCGAGGAGCTGTGGATCAGGATCACCTCGCGCGCCCCGCACCATATGGGGGCGCACCTGGCCGCCCTGCACCACTGGTGCGAGAAGTGGCACGGCTCCAAGGAGAAGGCCGACGCGTTCGCCGAGGACGCGGCGGCGACCGCACCCGAGAAGAGCCTGCTCCCGGCGCTGCCGCTGTTCGCGGTCTTCGAGCACCTGCCCGAGGTGAACATGGTCCGCGGCCTGTACCGGAGCGAGGTCGTCAGCCGTGCCATCCAGGGCGCCCTCTTCGCGACCCGCACCGTGCCCGCCGACCATGCGACCCTGCCGCACGTGCGCCATCTGCTCGTCTGGTTCCTGGTACGCGCCGAGCGCTACGGCGAGGCGCTGGAGCAGCTCCGGCAGGTGGACGGGCATGTGGGCGCCGTGCCGTGGTCGTACGGGCCGGACCCGGCGGCCGCGTATGTGGTCTACCGCGCGCAGGCCATCGCGGGGTGGGAGCAGTCCGGCGGGAGCCCGGCGACGATGCCGCGCTGAGAGTCGGCGATGCGCACCGCGGCCCCGGAGCATGGAATTCCGGGGCGGGGCCGGACGTTGTGGAAGGCGGACGCATGACGCCGAGGAGTCGCACCATGTTCCTGAACCGCAAGCCGCAGCTTCCCACCGCCGGGGAGGCGCTGCGCGGCCGCGAGGCGCCCGAATTCACCGTTCCGGAGCGGCACACGGTCCTCGGCAACCCGCTGCGCGGCCCCTACCCCGAGGGCCTGGAGGTGGCCGACTTCGGGCTGGGCTGCTTCTGGGGTGCCGAGCGCACGTTCTGGAGGATCCCGGGGGTGTGGACGACCCTGGTCGGCTACCAGGGCGGGCACACGCCGAACCCCGTTTACGAGGAGGTGTGCAGCGGTCTGACCGGGCACACCGAGGCCGTCCGTGTCGTCTTCGACCCGGAGGTCATCTCGTACGACGCTCTGCTCAAGACCTTCTGGGAGGCCCACGACCCAACCCAGGGCTTCCGCCAGGGCAACGACGTCGGCACCCAGTACCGCTCGGCGATCTACACCCACTCCTCCGAGCAGCAGGCCGCGGCGGAGGCGTCCCGTGACGCGTACCAGCCGGTGCTGACGAAGGCGGGACACGGCACGATCACCACGGAGGTCCTTCCGGCCGAGGGACGCCCGTTCTACCCGGCGGAGCCGTACCACCAGCAGTACCTGGACAAGAACCCGAACGGCTACTGCGGCATCGGCGGGACCGGAGTCTCATGCCCGATCGGCCTTGCCCCGACCGACGGCTGACGGACTGGCGAACTGCAACTCCACCACCTACAGCGGCGCGTGTAGTTCGCTCCATCGCCGGCCTCGATACCAGTGATCGTCCGTGTGGCTTGTCGGCGGCGGGACAGCAGTGATCAGGCAAGGGCTCATCGGGGCGCGTGGCCGTGCGGGGCACTGAGCCGTGCTCGTGACCGCGTTGAGGTTGCAGGGAGTTCGCACATGGATCCGGCCGTCGCCTGACTGAAACCGGCTGGGAGCCACTGAGAAGACGCTTCGGGTCGCCCCTGCCTCCCAACTCCCATGAGTGCGAAGTAACGGTGGATGGCTCGTGCCGGCAACCGGCGGACGTGAGCCGCTGCGCGGCGTCATAACCATAGGCGGCCACGTCCCGGCCGGATGCCAGGGCGGACCGAGGCGTCGCAGAACCCGCTGTGTCCGCGGCGACTTCCGCCCCACTCGCTGGAGTTCCACCAGCGAGCGGACCGCGCCGTCCGCACAGAGCACGACTCGGCCGGCGAACGGCGAAGCGCACGCTGGGCCGGGCCGGAGGAGAACTGACCCCAGAAATGTGGCTTGGCTGTTTCCGCAGACGGCTTCTGCGGACAGCGCGATACAAACGCGCTCGTCCCACAGGCTTCGGGCCGGTCGGTGCACTCCTTGCGGTCAGCCGGCAATGCGGCCGGAAGGCCGGCCGCCGCTCGGCGCGGGCCGCACTCGGCATACGGGAGACGAGCCGCACGGGAGACGAGCCGCACGCTGTGGCGGTCCGCGGCGCTGCCTTGGCAGAGTTCCCGGCCTGTGGAACGCTTGATTTGTGGCATATATGACCCGCATCTGCACATCGATCTCGAACGGGTGAGCCCGGCTCCCCGTCGGGAGCCCTTCCGGTCCGTGCTCCCGTTCGGGAGTAAGGAACAGCCATGAGCACGACTGAGCACGCTTACAACCGGGACGACCACAGTGATCCCACCTTGTACCGCACTCCGGCGGATGCCGTTGCCGCACCCCCGGAGAAGCTCGCCTATGTCGTCGCTTTCGACCCGACGGCACAGCGCGCGGATGCGTTGTTCACCGTCGGCACCGACCCCGAATCCGCCGAATACGGCCGCGTGACTTCCCACGCCGAGCTGCCCGACGCGGGCAACGAGCTGCACCACTTCGGCTGGAACGCCTGCTCGAGCGCACTGGCGCATGCCGGTCATCATCACGCTGCGCGGCGCTACCTCATCGTCCCGGGGCTGCGGTCCTCCCGGCTGCACGTCTTCGACACCGGCCCCGATCCTGGCCGCCCCCGGCTGGTCAAGGTGGTCGAGCCCGAGGAGCTGGCCGCCAAGGCCGGGTATTCGCGTCCGCACACACTTCACTGTGGCCCCGACGGAGTGTTCCTCTCCTGCCTGGGCGGGGCGGACGGTGCGGACGGGCCTGGCGGCGTCGCCCTGCTGGACCACGAAAGCTTCGAAGTGCTACACGCCTGGGAGGCCGACCGCGGACCGCAGCGTTTCGCCTACGACGTCTGGTGGCATCTGCGCCAGAACATCGCCGTGACCAGCGAGTGGGGAACCCCCTCGATGATCGAGGACGGCGTTGTCCCCGAACTGCTGCTGGAGCGCCAGTACGGCCACTCACTGCACTTCTGGGAGCTGGACCGCGGTCGGCACCTGCAGCAAGTCGATCTGGGTGATGAGAACCAGATGGTGCTGGAGCTCCGTCCCGCCCACGACCCCGAGGCAACGTGGGGATTCACCAACACCGTGGTCAACGTGGAGGACCTGTCGGCCTCGGTGTGGCTATGGAACCGGGAGGGCGAGGACTTCGTGGTCCGCAAGGTGATCACCGTTCCGGCCGAGCCCGCGCAAACGGAAGACCTGCCCCCGGCGGTGCAGCCGTTCGGCGCTGCGCCCCCATTGATCACGGACATCGACCTGTCGGTGGACGACCAGTGGCTGTACGTATCCGCATGGGGAACCGGCCATCTGCTCCAGTACGACGTGAGCGACCCGTTCCATCCCAGGCAGACCGCGTCCGTGCGTCTGGGCGGCATCGTCGACCCCCAGCCGCACCCCTCCGAGCCGGACAATCCGCTGACCGGCGGACCACAGATGGTCGAGCTCAGCCGGGACGGGCGGCGCGTGTACCTGACAAACTCCTTGTACGCTGCCTGGGACGCGCAGTTCTATCCCGCGGGCATCGACCCGTGGATGGTCAAACTCGACGCCGACACCTCGCACGGCGGGCTCTCACTCGACAGTCGCTTCTATCCGCACGGCCCGGACCTCCTCAACTTGCGCGCGCACCAGACGCGCCTGCAGGGCGGCGACGCCTCCTCGGATTCGTACTGCTACCGCCGCTGAGGAAGCCGTTCGCCCGGGGGTAGCGCAGTAAGCCCGCCACCCTCGCGGGGAGGAACATGCTCTCCTTGCTCTGCGCAGCAGTTGCGCATACTGACGACAGGACCGGGTGGCAGCTGCCTTCCACCGAAACGCTGGTAGCCGTGGTCCTGGTGAGTGTGGCCACTGTGGTGGGCGCATGGCTGGCGCGGCGGGGAGCGGGCCGGTCGGCGATTCTGCTGGCTGGCGCGTCAGGGATTCTTCTGGTCATTGCGATCCTCGATCTTCTGCCCGATGCGTGGGCCGATGCCCATGAGGCCGGCGTGCCGCAATGGGCGGTGCCGCTCAGTGCGCTTGCCTCGTACGGAGTGATGGGTGCCGTGGTCCGTTTCGGCTGCCCGTGCGAGGCAAGTCGTGCGGGCGGCATGGGCGCGGCATCGGGACTCGCTCTGCACCGCTTTCTGGAGGGGGCGACCCTGACGGTGACCGCCTCAGTCGCCGTGGTGTCGGCGATCCTGGTGCACGCCGTCGGCGAGGGCCTCGCACTGGCAGCTCTGCTGGGGGTGCAACCGTGGCGACGCGTGGCTCCATGGATCGGGCTGGCCTGCTTGAGTCCGGTCGCGGGAGCCTTCGTGACGAGCGCCTTGCCCGTCCCGGAGGGCCTCATGCCGCTCCTGCTCGCCTGCGCATGCGGCATACTCGCGCAGGCGGCGTGGGTGGCGCTCCGACTCGCCCATCGGCAGCGGCCCGCGGCCCGGCGAGTCCTCGCGGTCCCGATTGCGACGGCGATGACTCTCGCGGCCGGCTTCACCGCGCTCGTCCTCCTTGTCGCAGTCAACCGCTGAGCGCGACCGGACACACGAGACCACTGAAGGCCGCGGGCACCCGCGGGGTGCGGCCGTACGACTCTCCGCCCACGGCGGGTACGGCACGGTCGTTCCTCAATGGCGACTGCATGGTTGAGGGGCCCTCGCACGCCAGTCGATGCCGGGGCGGGCGGGGCTTGGCATCCCATCGCATTCTGACGCAACGGATGCCCATGCATTTCCGGAGCGTGAGCCGCCCGGTCCGGGCCCACAACCGGAACACCACGAACAGGTTCAGGCGTGCTGGACGGAGTTGCCCTGTGTGCGTGTCAACTTGCCCTGCATGACGTCGAGGGGATCCCGTCAGCTGTCCTCTGCTGGTCACACCAAGTTTTTGGTAGACGCTGTACAGGTGGTTCCCCACGGTTCGTGCGGACAGGTAGAGCTGGTCGGCGATTTCCCGGTTGCTGCGTCCTTCGGCAGCCAGCAGCGCAATTTCCTTCTCGCGGGTGGACAACGGGCTTGGTGAGGCAGCCACAGGAAACGCGACATGTACGCCCTGGCATCGAACGCTGAGCCGAACTGCCTGAGCCGCGGCGGCCGTTGCCGAACGGGGCTCGGAACGTGAGCTGAAGAATTCCGCTGCCATGCTGTAGGAGTGCGCGGCTGCGGCCAGTAGCCCGGATTCCTCGAACCGCTCGGCAATGCGGAGCAGATGTTCGGGATTCTGGTGGTGCAGGGCACTGGCGTGTTCGGCCTGGAGCGCGATGAGCGGGTTGTCCGATTGTGCGGCGATGTCGGCCAAGCGCCGGTGGACCCTGGTGGCGCCGCCGAGCCGCGCGATGCCGAAAAGGTGGAGGGCTTCGATGGTGTAGGCGCCTCCGCCGCGGGCCAGGTCGGCGGCGCGGGCCAAGGCGTCGCGGGCGGCACCGAGTTCACCGTCCGCGGCCAGGATCCACCCCGGCACGGCGGCCGCCTCGGGGCGTTGATACTCCCCCGGGGACAGACGTTGGGCCTGCGTCCACAAGTCCTCAGCTGTTTCTCCATCTCCCATCGCTGCGGCGGTCAGCGCCAGGTTGGGCAGGACGACCCACGCGACGCCGCGGTAGTGGTGGTCGGTGGCGAGGGTGAGCGCGGTGACTTGCCAGGAGCGGGCCTGTGCCCCGTTGCCGGCGGGGTACTCCACCATGCCAAGGGCGAAGGCGAGCCATGCCTGTGGCAGGAATGCCTGGTCGGCGGCGGCATCGGCGTAGGAGCTTTCGCCCAGGCGGCGCGCCTCCTCCACGCGGCCGGCGTGAACCAGGACAGCCGTTCGAGCGGCCAGAAGCATACGAGGATCGAAGAACTTGGCCGACTCGGAGAGCACGAGTTGCTCGTGGCAGCTGCGTTCTATCAACCTGAGAGCGTCTGCGGTTCTACCGGCTATGGACAATGCAAGGGCTGTGCCGGGAGCGGCCGCAATGCGGATACGAGGATCGGCGATCGCGTCGAGATCGGGAAGTACCTGCAGACCGCGGGTGGTGCGACCGGCCAGGAACCAGACCTGCACTTCGACCGCCCGCAAGGCGTCACCTATCTGCGCGTCCCCCAGGCGAGCTTGCGCTCCCCGGATAACCGCTATGGCCTCATCCAGTCGCAGCAAGCCCCAGGTGAGGCAGAGAACACGCAGAATCGTGGCATCGACGAACTCCTCCGTGCTGGTGGCGGCGTCGGCGGCCCGCTGGAGGGCTCGCTCCGCTTCGGACACCCGCCCGAGCTTCCACAGGGCATCACCCAGCATCATGCGCGGACCCGCACTGCCCTCCAAGCGGACGATGGCCTCGACCAAACGAACAACGGAGACGAAGTCACTGGCGGCATGAGCAGTCCGCGCCGCCCGCCACAGCTGCTTGAGGTCCGCCGTCCCGGTGGCATCCAACTGCCAGGTCACGATGCGCAGTTGGTCTTCGCGCCGACGGGCCCCAAGGCGTTCCAGCCGCAGAACGCTGTCCAGCAGCAGACGACGCTTGTGCATCCCGCCGAGACCCGAACGCAGGACTTGGCCGTACAGAGGGTGCGCAAGTTCTACCACCAGCCGCCGGCCCTCAGCGCGAGCATGGATCAGACCCAGCTGCTCCAATTCTTCGAGTACATTCTCAGCTCGGCAGTCACCGCTCATCGGCCCGCATACGGCAATGTGATCAAGAATTGCCCGTCCGTCGGGCGACACCGAACCGATACGCCGCCTGATCGTCTCGTCCAGACGCTGAGTGCTCGGGATGGGCCCGGACAACCTCCACAGACCCCCGGCACCGATGAGTACGCCATTCTCCAGCGCTCCGTGCACCAGTTCCTTCAAGAACAGGGCGTTGCCCCCACTGGTGTGGTGCAGCTGGAGCGCGGTCCCATGCTCAACGGGCCCGTCCAGCACCGCGCTCAGCACGGTCTCGACTTCGCGCAGCGTCCATGCCCGCAGCTCAAAACTACGCCTGCGGTCCCCCCGGTCCAGCCCCGCTACGGCCTCGGACAACGGAGCACCACTCCGCACCGTCCCCAAAAGAAATACAGCCCCGGCATCCAGCAACTGGCCGATCATCGCCGCAGACGTGTCATCCAGGAAATGGAGATCATCCACGAACCACACCTGGCGTTTGCCGGGCCGCGGTTCGGTACGGAGTTCCTGGATCGTGCGGTGGAGGCGCGTGACAGGATCGGAGACATCGGTGTCCGGTGGCAGGAGATGGGCGATCACACCGAGCGGGACAGTACGGGCGGCGTCGCTGGCGCTCACCCGACGACACACGTGACCACGTTGCGCAGCAAGCTCAAGAAACTCGTCAGCCAATCGCGTCTTTCCAACACCAGCAACACCATAAATCACACAGGTGTCACACGCGGGATTGGTCAGGCCCTCTTCAAGGGCCCCGACCTCGCTACTCCGGCCCACCAAAGGCCAGCGAGTCATGGACAAACGCCCCCACTTACGACGTCAGATTTCATTGCCACCATTATCCCCTGCCTGCCTTGAGAGCGGACGAACCAGAATGGCCGACTCCCCAGCCCTCTTACGCCCGGAGGGTCAGCGTTTGCGCACGACCGCGTCACTGTGGGGGATTCGTCGGTTGTGTTCCCGACTTCGGTGAAGAGTGATTGCATTCGAGTTGCAGTTCTAGGGTTGTGAGGCGCTGAGCGCTTCTCTGAGTTGTCTTCTGTTGGCTGCGCCCAGCTTTCGATAGATGCTGTAAAGATGGTTGCCGACTGTTCGTGCGGACAGGTGGAGCCGGTCGGCGATTTCCCGGTTGCTGTGCCCTTGGGCAGCGAGGAGCGCGATTTCATTCTCGCGAGTGGTCAACGGGATTGGGGAGGCATCCACGGGGAGCGCGACGTCCACGCCCTGGCATCGAGCAGTGAGCCGGGCTGCGTGAGCTCCAGCCGCTGTTGCCGATCGGTGCTCTCCACGGCTGCTGAGGAATTCCGCCGCGACGCTGTACGAGTGTGTGGCCGCGGGTAGCAGCCCGGTTTTCTCGAACTGCCCGGCAACGTGGAGCAGATGTTCGGGGTCGTGGTGGTGCAGCGCATTGGCGTGTTCAGCCTGGAGCCCGGTGAGTGGGTTGTCCGATTGTGCCGCGAGACCGGCCAAGCGCCGATGGATCCTGCTGGCACCGCCGAGCCTGGCTGCATCGGAGAGGCAGTTGGCTTCAAAGCCATACATCCCTCCCTGGTGGGTGATGTCTGCCGCCTCCAACAAGGCGTCACAGGCAGCCCTGAGATTCCCGACTGCGGCGAAACGCCAACCAGTAACAGCGATGGGTTCGCCACGCTGGTGCCCCATCGGCTCAAGACGTTGCGCTTCCTTCCTGTACGCGTCGGACGCGTCCACATCCCCCATGGCGGCCGTGACTTGCGCCATTCGGGTCAGGCTCAACCAGCGGGCGGCTGCGAAGTGGTGGTCGGCAGCAAGCGCGGCTGTAGTGGCGTACCAGGACCGGGCCTTGTGAAGACGACCGGCGCTGTACTCCAGATCGCCGAGGGTGGTGCCCAGCCAGGCCTGGGCAATCAGGGCGCGGCCCTCCGCTGCCTGGGCGTAGGTGTTCTCCGCCAGGTGACGGGCCTCGTCGAGGTGTCCCTGCCGATAGAGAATCTCCGCACGGACGAGGAGTTGCATTCTTGGGTTGGCCATGGAGAACGTTTCCGGCAGGCCCAAGTGCTCCTGGTAGCTGCTCTCCGACAAAGCAAGTGCGTCTGCATTCCTGCCGGCCTGAGCGAGGCTGTAGATCTTCGACAAGGCGCCCATGACTCGTAGGCGGGGGTCGGGCATGGTCTCGAGATCGTCCACCAGCTCAAGGGCCCGCGCGGTGCGGCCGGCGAAGACGTGCACCCCTGCCTCGAACACACGCAATGCTTGCTGCATCTGCGTCTGCCGCAGCCGCGCCTGCCCGTCCTGGGCAACCGCCAACGCCTTGTCCAGTTGCATCCGGCCGAACGTCAGGGATTGGGTTCGCAGGATGGTGGCGAGGATGAACTCCTCATCGTTCCGGGCCGCTTCCATCGCCTCACGCAACACATGGTCAGCAGCATCGAATTGCCCCAGCTCGTAGAGAGCTTCACCGTGCAGCATGCGCGGTCCGGCACCCGGGTCCAAACGACTCAGGGCTTGGGCCAGCCGGGCAACGGAAGCCGTGTCCTGGGCATGCCGTGCCAGCTGAAGGGCGCGTTGGAGCCGGCCGGGGTCCGCCGTGCCCGTGGCATCCAGCGACCACATGGCCGCTTTGAGCGCGTCCTCGCGTCGTCTGCCACCGGCCCGCTCGAGCTCGTGCGCGCTCTCCATGAGCAGGCGACGCTTGTGCATCCCGCCGAGACCCGAACGCAGGACTGTGCCGTACAGCGGATGCGCAAGTTCCACCACCAGCCGTCTGCCGTCGGCGCGAACGTGGATCAGACCCAGCTGCTCCAATTCCTCGAGTACATTCTCAGCTCGGCGGTCACCGCTCATCGGTCCGCATACGGCAATGTGATCAAGAATGGCTCGTCCGTCGGGCGAGACCGAACCGATGCGCCGCCTGATCGTCTCGTCCAGGTGCTGTGTGCTGGTGATGGGCCCGGACAACCTCCACAGACCCCCGGCACCGATGAGTACGCCACTCTCCAGCGCTCCGTGCACCAGTTCCTTCAAGAACAGAGCGTTGCCACCACTGTGGTGGTGCAGCTGGAGGGCGGTTCCATGCTCAACGGACCCGTCCAGCACTGTGCTCAGCACGGTCTCGACTTCGCGCAGCGTCCATGCCCGCAGCTCAAAACTGCGTGTGCGGTCCCCCCGGTCCAGCCCCGCTACGGCCTCGGACAGCGGAGCACCGCTCCGCACCGTCCCAAGAAGGAATACCGCGCCGGCATCCAGCAACTGGCCGATCATCGCCGCAGACGTGTCATCCAGGAAATGGAGATCATCCACGAACCACACCGGGCGTTCACCGGCCTGCGGTTCGCTGCCGAGTTGCTGGATCGTGCGATGGAGAAGCGCGAAAGGATCGGAGACATCGGTGTCCGGTGGCAAGAGATGAGCGATGACACCCAGCGGGACAGTTCGGGCGGCGTCGCTGGCGCTCACCCGACGACACACGTGACCACGTTGCGCAGCAAGCTCAAGAAACTCGTCAGCCAATCGTGTCTTTCCAACACCAGCAGCACCATAAATCACACAGGTGTCACATGCGGGGTTGGTCAAGCTTTCCTGAAAGCCCTCGACCTCGCCGTTCCGCCCCACCAAAGGCCAGCGAGACATGGTGAAAACACCCCGGAAGTGTGGCCTGGTTCTCTGCCGTCATTATGCTCCCGCCGGGGAAAAACAGACGAATCGGGCCGCCGGAGGCCCGCCGCCTCATGTCGGTATGCGCGCCCAGTGAGTCGCGCGGCCACCAGGATGGTTACAGGTACCGTTCGCCGCAGCCAGCGTCTTGACGATTCCCATGCCGCGTCCGCGTTCCTCCGCTTCACAGCTCGAAGCCGGTTCGCCCTGTGTGGTCGTTTGACCGCCATCGGTAACAGCCACCCACACCCGCCGTGCTGCGTCACGATGCAGGTGCAGAAGCACTGGGGGATTCGCGTGTCCGATGGCGTTGGTGACCAGCTCCGAGACCACGTGGATCACCGAATCGCTCATCTCCCTTTCCACGCGCCATCCTCCCAGAGCGGAGCGTGCGAGTCGGCGTGCGATGCCAACTGCCTCCGGCTCGTGGGCCAGTGGCCATGACCCCGCGGTAGGAGCGTGCAGGAAAGTCGGCATCGATTCTGGTTCAATGCCCAGGCCCGGCCAGTCGGTATGGATATCGGTATCACTGATGCACATTGACGATCACATCCCGGAATCCTGGGCATTGCTCTTCGGTTTCAAGCGGATCCGATGGCTCTTGCGAGGAGGCCGATCCGCGGGTAACCACCCTCCGCTCCGTGTCGGCCGTCCCGCCTGAGTCATCGAGACTCAAAATGACCCGCCCAGAACCTCATTCGCCCTGCAGCCCCGTGCCTCCACCCCTGCCACTGGGACGCAGGATTCATCCCGCGTTTGCGAACGACCGCGCCACTGCGGGGGATCGTGGGTTGCCGTTGCCGATTTTCGTCACCAGTGATGGCATCGCTGGTCGGCTATTTCCTGGTTGGTGAGCCCTTGGGCGGCGAGGAGTGCGATCTCCTGCTCGCGGGTGGTCAGCGGGCTCGGGGACGAGGCGAGGGAGAGCCCGAAGCTCTGTGCGCCCTCGCACCGTTCGGTGAGGCGAGCCGCTTGGGCTGCCGCGGCGGATGCCGAGCGGAAATCGGGCCGTGTGCTGAATATTTCTGCGGCGGCAGCGTACGAGTGGGCGGCTGCTGGAAGCAGCCCGGTTTCCTCGAATCGGTTGGCCACGAAGAGAAGTTGCTGAGGGCGGCCGTGGTGCAAGGCCGCAGCGTGTTCGGCTTGCAGTGCGGTGAGAGGGTTGTCCGATTGCTCGGCCAAGTGAGCCAGGCGCTGATGGATGCTGTGGGCGCGCCGAGACGAGCGACGTCGAAGAGACATTGCGCTTCTGAGGCGTGCATGCCGCCTTGACGGGCCAGATCGGCTGCTCGAATCAGCGCATCGCGAGCGGCGCTGAGGTTTCCCGACGCGTCCAGGCGCCAGGCGGGAACCTCAGCAGGTTCGGGGCATTGCTGGCTCTTCGGCGCCAGGCGGACACCGAACGGATGCGAAGCTTGATGATCTCGTCCACACGCTGTGTGCTGATGACGGGCCCGGCCAGCCTCCACACGCCCCCGTTTCCGATCAGGACGCCCTGGTGCAGTGCGCCGTGGACCAGTTCCTTGAGGAACAGCGCGTTGCCGCCGCTGATGTGGTGCAGCCGATGCGCCGTCGATCGTTCGACGGGCCCGTCCAGCACCGTGCTGAGCACGGCCTCGATCTGTTGCAGGCTCCACTCTTGCAGGTCGATGCGGGTGGAGCGGTCCCCTCGGTCCAGTCCCGCGACCGCGTCCGACAACGGCGCTCTGCTCCGCACCGTCCCCACCAGGAACACGGCACCAGCGTCCAGAAGCTGCCCGATCAGGGCCGCCGAAGTGACGTCCAGAAGATGGAGGTTGTCAATGAGCCAGATCGGTCGTTTGCGACCTCGGGGCTCGGGCCCGAGGTGCCTGATCGTCTGGTGGAAGAGTACGACCGGATCGGAGATGCGGGTGTCCCACGCAGGAGATGCGCAATCGCGCCGAGCGGTATGGTCCGGGTGGCGTCGCTTGCGCCGGCACGGTGACACACGTGGCCTTGCTGTACGGCGAGTTCGAAGCATTCCTCTGCCAGCCGTGTCTTACCGACACCGGCGCGGCCGTAGATCACACAAGAGTCGCGGTCGGAGGCGGCCAGGCTCTGGCGAAACGCCTCCAACTCGCCACGACGGCCCACCAGCGGCCAATGATTCATGGAAGAAGTCATGTGGCATTGGCTTCCGGCTCGGTATTGGATTTCCTCGGTTCGGAGCTGACGGAGGGCATGACGAATTCGTCGATTTGCGCGGGTGTCCGTGGGCGAGCAGCCCGGATCGGAGCGGGGCAGCGATGGCGACTGCAATGACGTGACCCGGCGTGGACCTGGCTTCCGGGCGTGAGGGACGAGTTTCGATGCGGCCTGCGCTACGGGTCGCCTCTAGGGCCAGCGCTGAGGCGCGACCCCGGAGGGTGCCCCGTGGGCAGCTGGTTTCACGCGGGAGGCGAGCAAGTGGACTCCTGATCCAGTGAGATCGCCCGTGGTGCCGAGTTGGGCGTGGCTGATGGCCGGATCGTTCGGCCTTTTGGACCGAGGCGCGACCGACGCCTGCGGCTGAGTGGCCGAGTCGGGCGTCCGCCACACCAGCGGTGAAGGGTGTCCCAGGGGGCTGCGGATCACGTGGGCAGGCGCGCCCAATGGGTCGCCTCGCCGTCCGGGTGCTTGTAGAAGCCGTGCGCCGCGGCCAGCGCCATGACGATGCCCAGGCCACGGCCATGTTCGTCCACCTCGCAGCCGGCGGCCCATGTGCCCTTCGTGGTCGCCGGACCACCATCGGTGATCATCACCCATACCTGCCGCCGAGCGTCACGATGCAGGTGCAGGACGACCGGTGGCTCGGCGTGCCGGACGGCGTTGGTCACCAGTTCCGAGACCACCAGCAGCACTGAGTCGGCAACCTCCCCGTCCACGTGCCAGGCGTCCAGGACCGAGCGCGTGAGGTGGCGCGCGGTGCTCGCTGCCTCCGGCGAATGGGTCAGCGGCCATTCTTCCTCCTCCGCGGGCGCTCGCGAGGGGGGTGTCATCACCGGCCGGGTATCGACGCGGGCGGGGCGCCATGCCGTCGTAGGGCCATCGACGGTGCCGACGTACATCACGATCACGTCCCTGAGACTCTGGCAGTGCTTCTTCGATGCGCGGAACACGGGCTCCGCAGCTCCAGCAGTGCTGTCTGCGCTTACTCACACCCTCCGCTCGCCCTCGGCCGCATGCCTGAGTCATCGAGACTCAAAACGGACCCATCGCATGACTCAGCCGCCCGTCATCCGCCGCTATGGCCTTGACCAGCAGATCTGCGAGTAGCGCAACGCGGTGGAACGGCGCTTCAACCGGCTCGAGCAGTGGCGCGGCGTCGCCGCCCCTACGACAAGACCGCCGAGCCCTACCAGACAGCCGTCACCCTCGCACTTCCGCTGATGTGAACGTGACAGTTGACGACGGCCCTAGGGGGGTGGTGCTGCCAAAGATTGGGGGTTGCCCCGATGCCGTTCGGCGTGCAGAGGTCTGTGATGGGAAGTGATCCGGTTCCGACCGCTTCGTGCCGACCTTCCGGCCCCGCACCTTACGAATTGGTCAGTCGGAAACGCCCGATAGAAGTTGATCACCGTGTACGCCACCCAGTCGTCCACCGACGCCCCCGCCCGGGAACCGCCCCACCCGCCGGACCTCTGGCCGCTGACCGGGCGTCGAAGCGAGTTGCGCTTGTTCAGGGAATGCCTGGTCGGGTCGCGGCACAATGCCTACCTGATCCACGGCGATGCGGGGACCGGCAAGACGCGTCTTGCCGATGAGTGCATGGAGATCGCCGTCGACGAGGGGCATGTCAGCTCCCGGGCCGTGGCCAGTACGGCCGCACGAACCATCCCTCTCGGAGCAATTGCTCACCTGTTGCCGTCGGGCATAGATGTCTCGGATCCGGTCTCGCTGTACGACGAGACCGCCCGGCACCTGGTGGCCCAGGCAGGTGACAGCAGGCCTGCTGTGTGGTTCGTCGATGATCTTCATCTGCTCGACGCCACTTCCGTGACCCTGCTCGCGCAGCTTCTGGAGACAGGCGTCCTCTTCCTCGTGGGCACGGTGCGGAACGGCGTCGCGCTGTCGGATCTGGTCGAGTCGATCGAGCGGGGAGATCGCGGGTCTCGCGTGGATCTCCAGGCGTGGAGCCTGGAGCAGGTCGAGACCGTCCTCCACACGGTTCTCGGCGGGCCCGTCGAGATGTGGACCGCGCACCATCTGCACAGCACCAGCGGGGGCAACGCGCTGTACCTGCGGGAGCTGGTACGCGGAGCGCTGGACAGCGAGGTCCTCGTCGGCGAGGGAGGAGTGTGGCGGCTGGTCGGCAAGGTGGAGAGCACCCGGCGTCTCGCTGAGATCATCAACGCCCGCATTCGGGCGGTGTCCCCGGCAGGCCGTGCCGTGTTGGACCGCATCGCGGTCTGCGGGCCGATCAGCGTGGGCGATCTCGACGAGGAGCTTCTGGCCGGTCTGGTGGAACTGGATGTTGTGCGGGTACGAACCGATCGTCGCCGCATGGAGGTCGACCTGGCTCACTCCCTGTACGGGGAGGTTCTGAGGTCCTCGATGGGGCAGATGCAGGAACGGCGCATCCTCCTGGAGAGCATCCAGCGTTTGGAGAACTTCGGCGCCAGGCGACGTGAAGACCGGCTGCGGATCGTCATGTGGCAGCTGGATGCCACGGGCATGGCAGATCGAGAGCACCTGCAGAACGCCCTGCAGATGGCACGGCACGCTCAGGACTTCGCCTCCGTCGCACGTCTCGCCCAGGCCCTGCGCCAGTTGGACCCAGGATCCGGGCCGCGCGCGATCCATGGTGAGGCCCTGTTCGAGCTCGGGCGGTTCGGAGAAGCCGACCGGGTCCTGTATGAGGCCATTGAGGCAGCCCAGGAGGACGAGGAACTCCTGCTTGCCGTGACATTGCGCGCGCAATGCCTGGCCTGGGGCGCTCTGAGGGTGGATGACGCCCTGGACGTCGTCCAGCAGGCGCGGGCACGTCTGCAGAGCTCCGTCGCGGATGAGTCGTTGCGTGTCATCGAGGCACACCTGCGAACCTTTGCCGGTGAAGTCACACAAATCCTGGAACTGCTGCCGGACGTTGAGGGCATGACCCATCCCCGCGCCCGAATCGTCGGTGCCTTGTGCAAGGCCTGTGCTCTCGCCGAAGTGGGGAGGACTGCCGAGGCGCTGGCTCTGACCGAACACAACTGGCATGAGGATCTGCCCGCGTCGGAGGCAGTCGGATGCTCCGATCCGCGCATGAGGCTGATGGTGCGGGTACAGGTTCTCTGCGTGGCGGGGCGTGTCGAGGAGGGCCGGCAACTCGGTGAGACCACGTACGCCGAAGTTGCGGCAGACCGTTCCCTGATCGTGCAAACCTGGCTCGCGCTGGCGTTGGGCAAGTTGGAATTCCTCGCCGGTAATCTGCAGCGCGCCCACTCGTGGTACGTCAACGCCGCTGCCCTCGCCTCGGACCACTACTTCCCAGGGCCGCATTGGCTGGCCTTGTCGGGGCTTGCGCTCGTCGCCGCAGCCATGGGCGACGTGGGGGCTTGCGACAAGTATGCGGGGCAGGCGCAGGAGTTCCGTCCATCAGGTCAGCGCCGCCTCGACGTCGCCGCCGTCCCCGCGTGGCGGATGGCCGCCGCGGGAAACCTGAGCGCTGCTCGCAACGCACTTGCCGAGGTCGCGAACCTTGCGCACGAGATCGGCGCATTCACCACCGAGTCGATCCACCTGTTCTCGATAGCACGTCTCGGGGATGTGAGCAGTGTCCACCCCCGCCTGGCCAACCTGGCCGAACGTTCCGACAGCCTCATGACCGGGCTTCAGGCCGAACACGTAGAAGCGCTGCACAAGCGCTGCCCCGACCAACTCGTGAGTGTGGCGAAACGGTTCGAGGAAGCCGGCTTCCCTCTGATGGCGGCGGACTCGTACGCCAAAGCGTCCGAAGTCCTCACCGCGGCGGGAAAGCGGCGTCAGGCAACTGTCGCAGTCACCCATGCAACCCGGCTCGCGGACGGCTGTGAAGGCGCCCAGGGCGTCGCGGCAGGGCTCACGCCGTCTCCCGAACCGCTGACGGCGCGCGAGAGGGAAATAGCTCTGCTGGCGGTCCAAGGGTTCACCAACAAGCAAATCGCCGAACAGCTCGTCCTGTCCAGCCGTACTGTCGGCAACCATCTGTACAGCATCTACCAGAAGCTCGGAATGGCGAACCGCGGAGAGTTGCGTGCTGCACAGGGCACTCTGTGAGTAGCGCAGTTCGGGCGGGTACATCGAAGGATGCGTCAAGTGAGCCTTGTGTTCGGCCCTCTTTCGGAACCAACGCGCCGGGAGCTGCCCTCCCGGTCAGTGAGGGCAGCTCCCAACAATGGTTGAACGACTAGACGTTATCCCAGGTGTTGCTCGTCCAATCAATCGACCCGTTCGGCTTGACAACCGTCAGGTCTCCGTCGTCCTCCAGTTTCACGTAGGAGCCTGCGGTATACGTGGGATACCAGGGTTTGGCGTTCACGATCGCCCTATTCTCATGCCAACGGTACTTGATTCGGAATGTTCCGTCGGGGTCCATGTAGGCGTAGGAACCGCTACTTCTCGCGTACTCGAAAGGGTCGTCCACAGTCGCAAACCAGATCTGCGTCCCGTCGGACTTGCGGTACATGGCCAGTTGACCGTTCGACTGCATCAGTACCTTGACCTTGCTGTTCTCCATCCAGCGCCCCGGATTCCACGTTCCCCCAGAGGGGAGCGTTGTGCTGATTCTGTGGGTTCCGCTGCGCCAGGTGGCGCGGCCGGATGAGTAGACAACGAAATTACCGTCATCCTGCATTTGCGCATTGGATCCGGGATTGCCGTTCGTGTTGCTTGCCCATAGAGCTCTGCCGTCCTTGGAGTAGACGACAAGGTTCCCATCGTACTGCATAAGCGCGTAGGCCCCTGGATTTCCGTTGGCCCCGGTGCTGAACATGGCAGGATCAGTGGGGTTGGGGTTGTACGGGCTGCTGGGTAACTTTGCGTTGTCGGCGTAAATGACCAGATTCCCGTCATCCTGCATGGTCAGCCTCATGCCACCGTTCCGCAACGTCCCGTCGAGCCGGTATCCTCGCGGCAATGTATTTCCGTTGGCCTGCCAGTCCAGTTGCCAACGCTGCCGTGTAAGGCTGTTCGAGCAGTCGGCGACCTTGAGACTATAGGTGAGATTGTTTTCGGGAATCTCCAAGCACTTCGAGTTGTAGCGGTTACGGAGAAATCCGCCGTCCCCGTCACCGTCGTACCACCACTGTTGGATTTCTCCGAAGTCGCAACGTTCAATGGTGACATCGGCCATATTGCTGTCCAAAAGTCCCAGACACTGCCCGTTGAGCTTCAACTTGCCGTCTATTCCAAGCTCCCACGTTTGAGTGGCAGCTGCCTCGGCAGAGTACTTGCCGTAGCAATCTCCGACCACGGCAGACCTGGAGTAGGCATGCTTTTCAAGGCACTTATTGCCGGAGAGCTTGGAACGGATCCGACCCGACTGTTCAGTCGTTGGATAGTAGTAGTTGGCCGACGCGGACCCGGCCGACGACACAACGATCGGTGTCGCCATGAGCGCCGCCACGAGGACCAAGCGGATCCCTCTGAATGCATGACGCACGACAATCCCCTCCCTGGGTAGAGTTGCGCTGAATACGCCCCCGAAAGGCCGAGCTGCAATAGCGCCTCCCGAACGGCCTCCGGCCGTACAGAGCCGGAGGGAAAGAGAACTGCGGAGGGCCTTCGCCGTGGCGTAGCATGAGGATGTGGGCCGCCCCCACGTGGCAATGAGACGTGGCGACTCATTCGATTCTCACGAAATACTCATCCAGGCTGGGTACCGGCGGGTGAAGCCTTGTGCCGAGTCCCTCACCGGACGGCCCATGCGTCCACCCAACGCAGCTGGGCCCAGCCCGTCGAGAGGCTCTCAGGGCCTGATGCAGCGCTTCCACGTATCCCGCGTCCGCCTCAGCGGGCCTTGGGGCCCCTCGGGTGGGGCCATCCGTTGGGGGCTCGCTGAATCCCGTCAGTCCGATCAGTCGGGATTGATACGGGTTCGTGTCGACTCCTTCTGCACGTCCTTCTGCAAGGCGACGACGGCCTCTCGCAGCTGCTTTCTGCTGGCTACGCCCAGCTTTTGGTAGATGCTGTGGAGGTGATTGCCCACGGTGCGCGCGGACAGGCGGAGCCGGTCGGCGATCTCCCGGTTGCTCCGTCCTTCGGCAGCAAGGAGGGCGATCTCCCTCTCGCGGGTGGTCAACGGGCCTGGTGAGGCAGCGGCGTGAAGTGCGACGTCCGAACCCTGGCATCGGGCGGCGAGTTGGGCTGCGTGCCTTGCGGCCGCGGTTGCCGAGCCGTGCTCGGCACGTGCACTGAAGAACTCCGCTGCCACGCCGTAAGAGTGGGCAGCCGCGGGCAGCAGGCCGAAGTCCTCGAAGCGGACAGCGATGGACAGCAGGCTGTCGGCGTCACGGTGATACAGGGCACTGACGTGCTCGGCCTGAAGGGCGGTGAGTGGGTTGTCCGACTCGGCGGCGAGCTCTGCCAGGCGGCGGTGGACGCCGCCGGCACCCCCGAGGCGCGCGACATCGAAGAGATACTGGGCTTCGGCGGCGTACATGCCGCCGTAATGGGCGCGATCCGCCGCGCGCAGAAAGGCTTCGCGTGCCGCCCCCGAGTTCCCGGACGCGGCGGAACGCCAGGCTTCAGCAGCAAAGGGTTCGGGTCGATGATGGCCTGTCGGCTCAAGACGTTGCGCGTCCTCCCAGTACGCATCGGAGGCATCCATGTCACCCAAAACTGCTGTGAGTTGGGCCAGTCGGATGAGGACCGTCCAATGAGGGGCTGCGAAGTGATGGTCGGAAGCGAGCGCCTCAGCGGTGGCATACCAGTAATGGGCCCGGCGACGCCGACCAGCAGCGAATTCAAGATCACCCAGGGTATTGGCAAGCCAGGTCTGAGTGACCAGGACTCGCTCCGCGGCGACCTCGTCATAGGTGCTCTCGCCCAGCCGCCGGGCCTCGTCGAGACGCCCTTGACGATACAGAATGTCAGTCCGGGTCGAGAGTTGAGTGCGCGGATGGGTTGTCGTGGAAAAGAGCTCCGGGAGTTTCAGATGCTCTTGGTAGCTACGGTCCGACAGTGCCAGAGCCTCGGCAGTCCTACCGGCCTCAGCGAGGCTGTAGGCCTTGACCAAGCCACCCACGACGCGTATGCGGGGGTCGGGCATGGTATCCAGGTCGGTCAGTAGTTCAAGAGCCCGCCCGGTGCGGCCGGCGAAGAGGTGTACCCCCGCCTCGATGACCCGCAATGCTTGCTCTGCCGGTACTTCCCGAAGACGTGCCTTCGTACTATCGACGACCGACATCGCGTCGTCCAGTCGCATCCGGCCGAAAGCGAGACACTGCGTCCGCAGGTAGCTGGCGAGCATGAACTCCTGATCGTCGACCGCTGTTTCCATGGCGTCACGCAACGCGCGATCGGCAGCATCGAATTGCCCGAGCTCGTAGAGGGCTTCCCCGTGCTGCATGCGAGGCCCTGCACCGGGGTCCAGCAGACTCAGGGCCGGGGCCAGCCGGGCGACGGAAGCCGAGTCCTGCGAGTGCCGCGCCAATTGCAGCGCGCGTTGAAGCTGACCCGAAGCCGCCGTGCCCGTGGCGTCCAGTGACCACATGGCAGCTTTGAGCGCGTCCTCCCGGCGTCGGGCACCGAAGTGCTCGAGCTCGCGCGCACTGTCCAACAGCAGCCGACGCTTGTGGGGCCTGCGCACCCCCGAACGCAGGACCTCCCCGTACAAAGGGTGCGCAAGATCCACCACCAGCCGTCGGCCATCAGACCGGATGAGCACCAGATCCAGCTTTTCCAGCTCCTCCAGTGCCTTCTCAGCATGGCGGTCGCCGCTCACCGGCCCGCACACGGCAATGCGATCAAGAATGGCTCGCTCCTCGGGCGACACCGAACCGATACGACGCTTGACCATCTCGTCCAATCGCCGTGTGCTCGTAAGAGGCCCGGACAGCCTCCACATGCCCCCGGCACCGATGAGCACCCCATGCTCCAGCGCTCCATGCACCAGTTCCTTGAGGAACAAGGCATTTCCACGGCTGGCATGGTGCAGTTGATGCACGGTTCCATGCTCTACAGGCCCGTCCAGCACCTTGCTCAGCACAGTCTCAACCTCTCGCTGCGTCCACGCTCGCAACTCGAACCGGCGTGTGCGGTCCCCACGGTCCAGACGCACTACGGCATCCGACAGCCGGGCACCGCTCCGCAGCGTCCCAACAAGAAGCAGGACTCCGGCATCCAGCAACTGGCCGATCATCGCCGCAGACGTGTCATCCAGAAAATGGAGATCGTCCACGAACCACACCGACCGTTTTCGGGACCGCGGTTCGCTACCGAGCTGCTGGATCGTGCCATGGAGAAGCGCGACAGGATCCGAGACATCGGTGTCCGGTGGCAGGAGATGAGCGATCACGCCCAGTGGGACGGTTCGGGCAGCCTCGCCGGCAGTTATCCGGCTGCATGAGTGGCCGCGGTTTGCGGCAACCTCAAGAAACTCGTCAGCCAATCGCGTCTTACCGACACCAGCGGCACCATAAACCACACAAGAATCAAGGGCGGGGTCGGTCAAGCCTTCTTGAAGGCCCTCGACCTCACCCTCCCGACCCACCAAAGGCCAGCGAGTCATGGAAGAGAGACCCCATCAAGTGCCGTCCATTTCCTTCACTGTCATTATGCGCCTCGGCCCATGAGGACGCTCCGTTCCGGGAGTCCACACGGGACATCGTGGGCGGGTCAGCCGCAGCCGCGCACACGCACAACCACGACGACACAGCCAGCCGTCCCGCGGAATGCAGTTTCCGTGTTGGACCGTGTGGGGGTTCGGGCGAACACCTGCGTGACGCGGGCTTCTGCGTTTCGTTGTCGGGGCATCCGAGAGCCCCGTCCGACGAGGAGTTGTGGAGTGCGCAAGGTTGCGGCAGCGACAGCGGTTGTCATGGCACTGGCCGGTGTGACGTCCTTCTGCGCGGGTATCGCCTTCGCAGATGAACGAGGCGGTGCGACCGCCATTGGTGGCTCCTCCACCGATGTGGGCCTGTTCCAGCAGAACAAGGTCCAGGAAGGCCGGCTGAACAGCGCCTGCGGCCAGCTGAGTGAGGCATTCCTCTCGCCGGTTGGAGAGCGGACGACAGGGCGGTGCCTCAACGACGACGGGTCCTTCAACATGTCCGCCCACACCGGATCCAAAGGTGCCCATGTCGAAGGCGGCAGCTCCGGCGCCTTCACCGTGGTACAGCAGAACATCGCGCAGAAAGGCCGGCTGAACAACGCCTGCGACGACCAGAACAACGTCGATCCCACGCTCGAGGGCAGCCGGGTGGACAGTGACTGCCACAACAAGGACCGCTCCTCAAGCAAGCAAGTACTTGCCAAGAGTGGCGGCGCCCACATCGAAGGCGGCAATTCCAGCGGCTTCAGCGTGCAACAGCAGAACATCGCGCAAGACGGCCGACAGAACAACGCCTGCACCGCACAGAACAACTTCGGCCCCACCCTCGAGGGCAGCCGGATGGACAGTGACTGCCACAACAAGGACCGCTCCTCAAGCAAGCAAGTACTGGCCAAGAGCGGCGGCGCCCACATCCAAGGCGGCAACTCCGGCACCAGCCTCCTGCAGCAGCAGAACATCGCGCAGGACGGCCGGCAGAACAACGCCTGCGCCAACCCTGAGGACGCCGACTTCACGTTGGAGGGCGGCCGGATGGACAGCGAATGCCGGAACAAGGACCGCTCCTTCAGCAAGAAGGTCCTGGTCAAGAGTGGTGGCGCCGACATCGAAGGCGGCAGCTCCAGCGTCAGCGTGGAGCAGCAGAACTACGCACAGGGCGGTCGGCAGAACAACGCCTGCGCCGACCATGACGACTCCGAGATCGCTGTGACCGGCGGCCGGGTGGACAGCGAATGCCGCAACAAGGACCGTTCGTTCAACAACAAGGTCCTGGTCAAGAGTGGCGGCGCCCACATCGAAGGCGGCAGCTCCAGCGTCAGCAGCGTGGAGCAGCAGAACTACGCGCAAGACGGTCGGCAGAACAACGCCTGCGCCACCAGCAACGATGCCGACCTCACGTTGGACAGCGGCCGGATCGCTGCCGAGTGCGGCAACAGCGACAGCTCCTTCAACAAGCACGTCCTGGTCAACGGCGGCGGCGCAAGAGCCGAAGGCGGCTCCAGCACCGGCAGTGTGTTCCAGTACAACACCGCGCAGGAGGGCCGGCAGAACAACGCCTGCGCCAACCTCAACGAACCCGACACACTCGAAGCGAGCGGCGGGCGGATGACCGCCGAGTGCGCGAACAAGGACCGCTCCTTCAACAAGCACGTGCTGGTCGAGGGCGGCGCCGCACGGGCCGAAGGCGGCGGCTCCGGCACCGGCAGTGTGTTCCAGTACAACACCGCGCAGGAGGGCCGGCAGAACAACGCCTGCACCAACCCCAACGGTGGTGCCGTCACGCTGACCGGCAGCCGGGTGGAAAGCCGGTGCAGGACCATCGATGAGTCGATGAACCTGGGAACGAAGGAGGCCGTCGGCGGCGCAGAGGCCCAAGGCGGATCCAGCACAGCCGACCTGTTCCAGCAGAACACCGCCCAGTCCGGACGGCAGAGCAACCACTGCGGCAACCCCAACAACCTGACCCTCACCGCCACCGGCAGCCGCGTGCAGTCCCAGTGCATTGCCACCGACAGCTCCACCAGCATCGGCACCATCCAGCGGTAGATCGAACAGGCACAGGGCTCCACGCCCCTTCCTGAAGGACGTTCACGCCCTTCAGGAAGGGGCGCCCTGGTGTGCTCGGCGTGACATGGTGCCGTTGTGAGCGGACCGCGTGCGCATCGTGTACGGATGCGATGACCACCGGGAGCCTGGACCAGGTGCGTGCGTCCCGGGTCTACCGGTCGACGGTGGCGATGTTGCGGGAGGTGTCGGCCGCGTGGCACTCCGCGGTCACGCGCGAACCGGAGGCGGTCAGCGCCAGGTTGTCGGGGTTACCGCAACCATTGCTCTGACGCCCTCCTGCGCCACGTTCTGCAACAGATTGGCCGTGCTGGAACCACCGTCAACCTCCGCACCACCGCCATACTCTGCGGTGCCCAGGCTCGCAGAACGGTCCAGGGTCCCGCAGCGCACCTCGGCCCTGGCGCCGGTCGGAGCGAAAGACCCTGAACTGCACCACGAACGCCGATCGATTGGGCGTCGTCATGCGCCCTTCCGGCATTCCGCCCGAACAGCCCACCCTCACCTCGCCGGAGTCCATTCGCCGACGCGGCCGGCGGATGGCGGTGACCTTTCCCGCGCGCCCCTCGACGGTCCGTCCTCGTGGAGCAGCGGTGACGCCTGGCACCAATTTCCGTGCGGTGACCCGGAGTTGTGACAGACAGCGGACGGAGCGTCATGATGGCACCATGGCCCGGGCAGCATGCTCGACGCCCTCGGACGGGCGCGCCCGTGAACGACGGATTGGGGAGGACGTCTTGTCGTTCGTACGACGTCGTGAACCGCGTCTGCCGACCCCCGAGGAGGCTCCGCCGGGCCGGGCCACGCTCGCGTACGAGGTTCCCGAGAAGCACGCCGTTCTCGGCACGGCGCTACTGGGCCCCTACCCCGAGGGCTTCGAGATCGCCGACTTTGCTCTCGGCTGCTTCTGGGGCGCGGAGCGCCGGTTCTGGCAGCTTCCGGCGGGCATCTGGACCACTCTCACAGGATTTCAGGGCGGCTACACGCCCCACCCGGTGGACGACGAGATCCGCACCGGGCTGACGGGGCACGCCGAGACGGTACGGGTGGTCTTCGATCCCGCGCGGATCGCATACGAGCGGCTGCTCCGGCTCTTCTGGGAGTCCCACGACCCAACGCAGGGCTTTCGCCAGGGCAATGACATGGGCACCCACGTCAGGTCGCTCCTCTTCACCCGCTCCCCCGCCCAGCGGCAAGCGGCGGAGCGGAGCCGGACGCGCTACCAGCGCGCCTTGTCCGACGCGGGATACGCCGAGATCACCACCGAGATCCTTCCGGCCGAGGACCACCCGTTCTACCCGGCACGGGCCTACCACCAGCAGTACCTGCACAAGAACCCTGGCGGCTACTGCGGCACGGGCGGCACGGGCGTCGTGCTGACGGAACCCGTCGGAGACGAACCGGGCCGCTCACGCGCCACAGGAATCGCGCGCGCTGAGGACTGACTGAGGACTGACTGCCAAGTCCGGGGCAAGGCTCACGGCCCCTCGCGCTTCGGCGGCACGCACAGCCGGGCGAGGATCGCGGCGGACAGATACGCGAGCGCCCCGACGGCCATGCTCGTACGCACCCCGGCCGTGTAGTCGGCGGCCGAGGCGAGCAGGGAGCCGCCGAGTGCCACGCCGGTGGCACTGCCGATCTGGCGCGTGGTGTTGAACAGGGCGGAGGCCGTCCCCGAGTACCCGGCGGGTGCGGCACCCATCACCGTGGCGGTCGTGCCGGTGAGGGCGAAGGACGTGCCGAACCCTGCGGCCATCATCGGGGCCACGAGCAGCGGGTAGGCGGGATCGTCCCCCGCCGCCGCCCAGCCGGCCAGTCCCAGCGCGGCCAGGAGCATGCCGCTGACCACGAGCGGACGATCGCCGGTTCTGCGGGACAGCCGCCCGGAGAGGACCGAGGCGAACATGGTCATGGCCACCGCGGGGAAGAGCGCCGCCCCTGTCGCCAGTGCGCTGAAGCCGCGCTCCTGCTGGAAGTAGAGGCTGGTGGTGAAGACCATGCCGTAGAAACCGAAGTTGAACAGCAGACCGACGGCCGCTCCCCCGCTCATTGCCCGCGAGTGCAGCAGGTCCAGCGGAAGGACGGGAGACCGCGCCAGTCGCTCGCGCACCGCGAAGGCCGCGGCCGCGAGAACCGCCAGCCCCAGCCCCGCCAGGACCGCCGGATCCGACCACCCGCGTCGACCCGCCTCGTTGAGCGCGGCCGTCAGCAAGGCCACCGCCGCCACCACCGCGAGCTGTGCGGGCCAATCGAGGGTCCGGGCCGGGTGCCGGGGAGAAGGCGCGACGTACCGCAGCGTCAGCATCAGGCAGGCGATGCCGACCGGCAGGTTGATGAGGAAGACCCATCGCCAGCCCGCCGTGGAGACGAGCAGCCCGCCCAGCAGCGGCCCGGCCGACGCGGCGATGCCCGCCATTGAGCCCCATAGGCCGAAAGCCCTCGAGCGCGCGGCCGGAGCGGTGAAGGCCTGCTGGAGAAGCGCCAGCGAACCGGGCACGATCAGCGCCGCGCCGGCCCCCTCCACCAGCCGGGCGGCGATCAGGACCGGGGCATCCCGGGCCAGGGCGCACGCGACCGAGGAGGCGGTGAACACCGCCACGCCGGTGCAGAAGATCCTGCGGTGTCCCAGCCGGTCGCCCAACGCCCCGCCGGTCAGCAGCAGTCCGGCGAAGACCAGGGTGTAGCCGTTGGTGATCCACTGGATGGCGGTGAGCGAGGCCGACACGTCCCGGCCCACCACCGGTACGGCGACGTTGATGATCGTCACGTCCAGGATCACCATGAAGTAGCCGGCGCACACGGCGAACAGGGGGCCGCGGAGCCGCTGTCCGGGCTCCGGCGCCGGTTCCCGGCGGGGCGTGCGCCCGCCCCCGCCTGCGGACTCCGCGAACGGCACGTCCTCAGCCCCATCCCGTACCCGGATGTTCAATGACAAAAGCACGATAGGGGGAAGTACCGCCGCGCACCGCGCTGCCGCCCCGCGGCACCCACCGACCGTCACACTGCTTGCCGTGGTCCGGGGCTGCCGCGACGGCCCAGCCGCTCGGACTGCGGTGGCCCGCCGATCCGTCCGTTGGCGGGTCTGCGGTCCGTCACTGGGTCAGCCCCTCCGCCGAGCTGCGCGGAGGGGCTGACCCTCAACGGTCCTTGTCCTTCGGACCGGCTTTCGGACGGGCCTTCGGCCCGTTCAGCGCCTCCCGGTCTTCTTGTCCGTGACGGTGACCGGGCGGTCTTTCTTCAGCTCGCCGAAGAGCTTTCGCGCCCGGGCCTCGTCCCACTGCACGGCGCTTCCCTTGGGCGTCTGCAGCGCCGGGTTGGAGACGGGGACGTTGAGCCTCTTGCCGCCGCCGCTCGAGACGCCCTTCATGGCCCGGAACATGGACGTGAGGTTCTCCAGCCCGGTGCCCTTGTCCACGATGAGTGTGTCCAGACCGGCTTCCATGGTCGCGTAGAGCTTGGCCGGGCTGAGCATCGTGTCGGACTGCCCTGCCTTGCGGGCGAGAGCGGCCAGGAACTTCTGCTGGTTCTGGGAACGGCCCAGATCGCCCTCGGCCTCCTGGTGACGCTGCCGGACGAACGCGAGCGCATTGCGCCCGTTCAGCGTCTGGCAGCCCTTCTTCAGGTCGGCACCCGACTTCTTGTCCTTGATGTCCCGGTCCAGACAGACGTCGACCCCGCCGACAGAGTCGACGATGTTCACAAAGCCCGCGAAGCCGATCTCCGCATAGTGATCGATCTTCAGGCCGGTGTTGAGCTCGACGGTCCGTACGAGCAGTTCGGGCCCGCCGATCGAGAACGCGGCGTTCAGCTTGTTCTTGCCCGCGGGCACGTGCTTGCCGGTCTCGGGTCGCAGATACCCGGGAATGGTCACCCACGAGTCCCGGGGCAGGCTCATCATCGTCGTGCCCTGCGCACCCGTGTGCATCAGGATCATCGAGTCGGTGCGCCGGCCCTCGGCGGTGCCGGTGTGGAGGCTCTTCCGGTCGTCGTCCGACAGGCCGTCGCGGCTGTCCGAGCCCACGATCAGGTAGTTGGTGCCCTCGCCGTCCGGGGGACGGTTCTGCACCTTGGCGAGGTCGACCTCACGATTGAGCTTGGAGTCGGCCCAGGCGTAGCTGGACACGGAGGCGACGACGGCCACCGTGACCACGCCGATCACCGTCTTCCGCAGCCGCCGCGGAGGGCGGCTGCCTCGGTCGGCGTTGCGTATGCGCCGGGGCGGCAGATGGGTTCCGCCGCCGATGCCCTGGCCTGCCAGGTGGGCGAACCGCGGGTGGCCGCGGCCGTCGTCGTCGGGGCGGGCGAACCCGTGCACGGGGGTACTCGTGCCGCCCGTTACGGGCGCGGGCAGCCGCGGATCCGTATCCCGTCCCGCCGCCTCGGGTCCGGGTTCGGGGGTGACGTGCCCGGGCGGCGTGTGCTGGATGATGCGCACGGGCTGGGTGGGGGTGACGGTTACGTCGTCGGCGGCGAGGGGGTCCGCGAAGCCCGGGTCACCGAACCCCGGGTCCGCGAACACGGGGTCCGCGAAGCCCGGGTCACCGAACCCCGGGTCCGCGAACACGGTGTCTGCGGAGACGAAGCCCGGGTCCGCGAACACGGTGTCTGCGGAGACGAAGCCGGGGTCCGCGAACACGGAGTCCGCGAAGCCCGGGTCACCGAAGCCCGGATCCGCGAACACGGAGTCCGCGAAGCCCGGGTCACCGAAGCCCTGGTCACCGAACCCGGGGTCCGCGAGGCCCGTCTGCGGCTCCGCGTACCCGGACGGGGAGTTCACGTATGCGGTGTGGGGGTCCGCATATATGGTGCCCGCGTCCGTGACCGGGTAGCCCGCGAAGGAGTCCGGGTATCCCGTCCGACCGTCTCCGTGGCCTGCACCCGGACCGGCATACGCGATGTGGGGGTCCGCGTATGCAGCGTACGGGTCGCTGTGGACCGTCTGCGGGTCCCCGTGGCCGGTCAGGTGGTCGGTGCAGCCGCCATATGTCGGGGCGGCACCGCCGTAGGGATCCGTATGACCGACGTGGGTCGCCGCATGACCGGCGTTCGGATCGGCGTACGCGCTGTATCCGGTCGCGTAACCGCCGTACGCCTCATGGGAGTCGCCGTACGGATCCACGTAACCGCCGTACGCCTCATGGGAGTCGCCGTACGGATCCACGTAACCGCCGTACGCCTCATGGGAGTCGCCGTACGGATCCACGTAACCGCCGTGTA